>NZ_CP020330.1:0-318750 GCF_002043005.1 Martelella mediterranea DSM 17316
ATGAGAATGAGAATGGTAGCCTCTCGCACCGAGGACAATGCGGGCGAAACCGAGGCCGGTGAAAATGATGCGAAACCGGCGACGGCTGCCATGAATTCCAACGGGGACGATATCTTCTTCGAACGGTTCTGCACCGCCCTGAAAGCCCATGTCGGCGGCGACGTCTATGCCAGCTGGTTCGGCCGGCTGAAGCTGCATTCCTGCGACAAGAGCGTGGTCCGTTTCTCGGTGCCCACCGCCTTTCTGAAATCCTGGATCAACAATCACTATCTCGATCTGCTGACCGAGATTGCCCGCGTCGAGCGCCCGCAGGTGATGAAGATCGAGGTTCTGGTCCGTTCCGCAACCCGCGCGCCGCGTCCCGCACTTGCGAGCGAGCAGCCGAAACCGGTCCCGGCCAGCCCGGCTCCGGTCGTGCGGCCGCTGAACCGCGCGCCTGCCGGCCAGCCGCTGATGCCCGACCCGGAAACGCCGCAGGCGCGCGGCGCCAGCGCTTCGGGCCAGACCGTGTTCGGCTCGCCGCTCGACCCCTTCTTCACCTTTGACAGCTTTGTCGAGGGCGCGTCCAACCGGGTTGCCTTTGCCGCGGCCAAGACCATCGCCGAATCCGGCATGGCGGCGGTGCGCTTCAACCCGCTGTTCATTCACTCCTCGGTCGGCCTCGGCAAGACCCATCTTCTGCAGGCGATCGCCAACGCCGCGCTTGCCGCGCCGGACAAGCAGCGCGTGGTCTATCTGACCGCCGAATATTTCATGTGGAAGTTCGCCACCGCGATCCGCGACAATGACGCTCTGACGCTGAAGGATTCGCTCCGCAATATCGATCTTCTGGTGATCGACGACATGCAGTTCCTGCAGGGCAAGATGATCCAGCACGAGTTCTGCCACCTGATCAACACGCTGCTCGACAGCGCCAAACAGGTGGTGGTCGCCGCCGACCGCGCGCCATGGGAGCTGGAATCGCTCGACCCGCGTGTGCGCTCGCGCCTCACCGGCGGCGTCTCGCTGGAAATGAACGGCCCCGACTACGCGATGCGGCTTGAAATGCTGAAGCGCCGGCTTGAACTGGCGCAGCAGGAAGACCCGTCGATCGATATCGCCCCCGACGTGCTCGAACATGTCGCCAGCAAGGTGACGGCGAGCGGGCGCGAGCTTGAAGGCGCGTTCAATCAGCTCCTGTTCCGCCGCTCCTTCGAGCCCGACCTTTCGATCGAGCGCGTCGATGAGCTTCTGGTTCATCTCGTCGGCACCGGCGAGCCGAAGCGGGTGCGCATCGAGGATATCCAGCGCGTCGTCGCCCGCCACTATTGCGTCACCCGGCAGGAGCTCGTCTCCAACCGCCGCACGCGCGTGATCGTCAAGCCGCGCCAGATCGCGATGTTTCTGGCCAAGACGATGACGCCGCGCTCCTTCCCGGAAATCGGCCGCCGTTTTGGCGGACGCGACCACACCACCGTGCTGCACGCCGTGCGCAAGATCGAGGACCTTCTGGAGAAGGACAACAAGCTGTCGCAGGAGGTTGAACTCCTGAAGCGGCTGATCAACGAATAGGCCCGTCCGGACCTGACAGCGACGTTTCCCGAAAAGCCCGGCCCCGCGCCGGGCTTTTCTCATGGGTGCTGGCTTGCTAAAGCAAAGGCAAACAGGAGAGACGCCGTGCCGGTCACGCTTTACGGAATTAAGAACTGCGACACGATGAAGAAGGCCTGGACCTGGCTCGACGCGCATTCCATCGCCTATGATTTTCACGACTACAAGAAGGCCGGAATCGACCGGGCGCATCTGGAGCGCTGGTGCGACGCGGCCGGCTGGGAGAAGGTCATAAACCGCGCCGGCATGACCTTCCGCAAGCTGCCCGACGCGGAAAAGGCCGACCTGACGCGGGAAAAGGCGATCGGGCTGATGCTGGTCCAGCCCTCGATGATCAAGCGGCCGGTGCTGGAAAAGGACGGCGCGACTACGCTGGGCTTCAAGCCCGACACCTACGAAGCCGTTTTCGGCAAGGGGTAGGCGATGGCGAAGACCACGCAAGCGACACGGTTTCTGGACAAGGCCGGCGTCAGCTACACGATCCAGCAATATGATTACGACCCGAACGCCTTCAAGGTGGGGCTGCAGGCCGCCGCTGCGATCGGCGAGGCCCCCGACCGGGTGCTGAAGACGCTGATGGCCAATGTCGACGGCAAGCCGGTCTGCGCGGTGGTGCCATCCAACGCCGAAGTCTCGATGAAGAAGCTCGCCGCCGCCTTTTCCGGCAAGCATGCCGAGATGCTGGACGCCAGGACCGCCGAGCGGCTTTCCGGCTACCATGTCGGCGGCATCTCGCCCTTCGGGCAACGAAAACGCGTGCCGACCGTGTTCGAGGAGAAGGCGCTTGCCGAGCCCTATGTGGTGATGAATGGCGGCCAGCGCGGCCTGCAGGTCAAGCTTGCGCCGGCCGATGCGGTGAAGGCGCTGGACGCGGCAACGGCAAACGTGATCGCGTAAACCTCAGATCGGGTCGCCGCGCGCCGCCTCCCGCTTCGCCGCGCGCGCCTCCGGCGTGAAGGCCGAACAATCCGGACTGGTTGCGATCACGTCGGCAAGATCGTTTCGGGCCATGGCGTCTTCCACGAAAGCGAGCCGCTCCTCACCCTGAAGAACGATTACGGTATCGCGCAGGATCGGCGCCGGTTCATTGCCATAGCGGCGCTCATGCCGGGCTTCGACATAATAGCGGATATCCGGATTAAGCCGAATATCGGACCAGTCTTCAACCTCGCTTAAGGCAGGGAGGGCGAAGGAGTTGCCGGTCGCGGCATAGCTGACGAGCCTGTCGAGAAGCGCCATAATCCGATCTTCGGCCGAGTTGCGGGGCTGGCGGCCAGGCTTGCCGCAAAACAAACCTTCGGTCGGTGTTGCAAACTCGTAGGAATAGAGTTCGCGCAGTTCTTCGGTGACCTCGATAACGATACAGAACGAAGAGGCGGCGCGGTTGGTCTCAAGCACATGGCGTTTCCACAGTTCAAGTCCTTCGTTGAAATCGTGGGTGAAAGCGAATTCGGGATAGCGCCGGTTGTAGATCAGGTACTCGAACGTAATTCGGGCTGCGCAGTTTCTGAAGCCGCTCCCCACGGCCTCCAGATCGGAGAAGATAGCATCCTCCTCCGCGCTGTATTCATCGGTAAAGTCCGGGTGAGGGTGGTCGGCGAAAGACCAGGTTTCTGCTGCCTGGGCCGGCAAAAACGCCGCGAGCAGAAACAGACAAGCGGCAGACAATGAACGCATCGGTCTTCTCCCCGTAAATCCCCGCACCAGTAATAGGCTCTACGATAGGTTTTTACAACCTAACGGAGCAGTCAGCATGCGTGAACCGGAAAAAATTCCCCTCCTGTGTCGTCAACGGCGCCAAACGGAGGTGGAGATCAACGATAGAATTAAAGAGACAGCAGATGCTTACAATCTCGCTGCTCAACGCTTCGAACAAACCAAGGCCGATCGCGCCAGAATCCAGAACGAGATCTATAAACTGCAGGCAGCACAAGCGGCCGCGACGGCAGCTGGACAGGCTCCAAATCCGATCGTTCGAGGTGGGGCCGGCATCGCCGGAGTGGGCCTGGAAATCGCGCTGACGCGCGCCGAGGAGAAACTTCGGGCCATTGATGGCGACAGCATGAAGATCAAGCGTGATATGGAAGACGCCAAGGAAAAGCAGCGCTTCTGGAACGACAAGCTTGCAGAGAATGCAGCGATCATGCGCGGCCTGAACTGCGTATTTTCATACTAGAGGGGTTCGGCAAGGCCGGGGCGCTTCAATTTCGCCAGAAAACGAACTAGATAGTGTCACGACACATCAATCAGTTTGCGAGGCGCCCATGAACGCTCAACCCCGGCTTCCCCATCCCATCGATCTGGAAAAACTCGAGAAGCTTGCCGAGGTCGCCGTCAAGGTCGGGCTCAACCTTGCCGAGGGGCAGGATCTGGTCATGACCGCGCCGATCGAGGCTCAGCCGCTGACGCGGCTGATCAGCCGCTATGCCTATCAGGCCGGCGCCGGCGTGGTGACCACGCTGTTCAACGATCCCCAGGCAACGCTGGAACGCTTCGAGCACGGCCATGACGCAAGCTTCGACAAGGCCGCGAACTGGCTTTACGAAGGCATGGGCCAGGCCTTTGCCAATGGCGCGGCACGGCTTGCGATCGCCGGCGACGACCCGATGCTGCTGGCCGCTCAGGACGCCGACAAGGTGGCCCGCGCCAACCGCGCCATGTCGACCGCCTACAAGCCGGCGCTGGAAAAGATCGCCGGTTTCGACATCAACTGGAACATCGTCTCCTACCCGACGCTTGCCTGGGCGAGGACGGTGTTTCCCGGCGACCCGGACGGCATGGCCGTCGCCAAGCTGGCCAAGGCGATCTTCGCGGCATCGCGCGTCGACCAGCCCGATCCGGTGGGGGCGTGGCGCGAGCATAACGACAATCTCCATGCCCGCTCGGCATGGCTGAACGCGAAGCGGTTCTCCGCCCTGCGCTATACCGGCCCAGGCACCGATCTGACGATCGGGCTTGCCGATGAGCACGAATGGAGCGGCGGCGCGTCGATGGCCAAGAACGGCATTATCTGCAACCCGAACATTCCGACCGAGGAAGTGTTCACCACGCCGCACCGGCTGAGAGTCGAGGGCCATGTCTCCTCCACCAAGCCGCTGTCGCATCAGGGCACGCTGATCGATGACATCCGGGTGGAATTCAGCGAGGGCCGGGTCGTCAAGGCGTCGGCCGCCAAGGGCGAATCCGTGCTGAACAAGGTGCTCGACACCGACGAGGGCGCGCGCCGGCTGGGCGAGGTGGCGCTGGTGCCGCATTCCTCGCCGATTTCGGCCAGCGGCATCCTGTTCTACAACACGCTGTTCGACGAAAACGCCTCGTGCCACATCGCGCTCGGCCAGTGCTATTCGAAATGCTTCCTCAACGGCGACAAGCTTTCGCCCGACGAGATCGCCGCGCGCGGCGGCAATGCATCGCTGATCCATATCGACTGGATGATCGGCTCCGACAAGATCGACATCGACGGCATCGATGCCGCCGGCAACGCCACGCCCGTGATGCGCGGCGGCGAATGGGCTGAATAGGCGGGACGGTCTTGTTGCGGGGGTGAGGTCGCGAAGAGGCGGCTCTTGAAAAGCCCCGCGCTCCAGCAGGGCCAACCGGAATGCCTTGTTTGTTCGGCTTTGCTGAAGTTTCAGGCTATCGATGGCTCCCCGCCCTCTCAGCCACAATCTCCCCCCTTGAGGGGGAGATGTCGCGAGAGCGACAGAGAGGGGTAAAGGGCGTCAGCCCTAAAAGCCGCAGACTCCGCATTTTTGGAGAGGGTTCACCCCTCTCTGCCCCTGTCGGGGCATCTCTCCCTCAAGGGGAGAGATTAGGGTTGCGAGGCTGCGCTTGTTAAAACAGGCTGCCCTGCGTGGGTGGTTTGGCGGGGGCTTTTGGCTTTTTCTTTGGCGCAGGCGGAGCCTCCGGGGGCGTTGCCCCCTCGCCCGTCACCGCCTTGACCCTGCCATCGGAAAACTCGATCTCGATCGGCGCGCCATGCGCGAGCCCGGCGGCGCGGGAGACGGGGCGGTTGTCCTGATCGCGGATCACCGCAAAACCGCGCGCCAGCACATTGCGATAGGACAGCGAGTTCAGTACCCGCTGCTGGCCGGCGATGGCGGCGCGGTGGGTCTTCAGGCCGGCATCGATCGCGGTTGCCGCGCGGCGCGAAAGCACCGCCACCTTTTCGCGGTCGCGGGCGATCATCATTGAAAGGCGCTGGGGCGTTGCCGACAGGCCGGAGGCGCTGCGCTCGAACGTCCGGCGCTTGTTGATGGTGTTGAGTTCCAGCGCGCGGGTGTTTCTCAGCGCCGCCTCATCGAAGCGCCGCCGCGGCAGCGCCAGCAACTGATCGAGCGACGGAAGGCCGCGTGAAAGCCCGGTCAGCGTCTGGCGGCGGAAATCCATCAGCCGGGTCGCAGCACTTGCAAGCCGTGCCGCAAGCCGCGCCTGATCGGCGACGAGTTCGGCTTTCACCGGCACGGCCCGTTCGGCCGCCCCCGTCGGCGTCGGCGCGCGGTAGTCGGCGGCGTGGTCGATCAGCGTCCAGTCGGTCTCGTGGCCCACGGCGGAGATCAGCGGGATCTCGCTTTCATAGGCCGCCCGCACCACCGCCTCGTCATTGAAGCTCCAGAGGTCCTCAAGCGAGCCGCCGCCGCGCGCGACGATCAGGATATCGGGACGGCGAACCGAGGCACCGGGGCCGAGCGCGTTGAAGCCCCTGATGGCAGCGGCAACCGCATCGCCCGAACCCTCTCCCTGGACCTTGACCGGCCAGACCACGACATGGACCGGAAAGCGGTCGGCGATCCGGTGAAGGATATCGCGGATCACCGCGCCCGTGGGCGAGGTCACGACGCCGACCACGCGCGGCATGAACGGCAGCTTCTTCTTGGCCGTCTCGTCGAACAGGCCTTCGGCCGCCAGCTTCTTGCGGCGTTCTTCCAGAAGCGCCATCAGCGCGCCGGCGCCGGCGGGCTCCAGCGCCTCCACCACGATCTGGTATTTGGAAGCGCCCGGGAAAGTGGTGACCTTGCCGGTGGCGATCACCTCCATACCCTCTTCCGGCTTGATCTTCAGCCCGGAAAACACGCCTCGCCAGATGACGGCATCAATCCGGGCGCGCTCATCCTTGATCGAAAAATAGGCATGTCCCGAGGAATGTGGTCCGCGGTAGCCGGAGATTTCGCCGCGCAGGCGGATCCGGTCGAACCGGTCCTCGACCGTGCGCTTGATCGATCCGGAAAGCTCCGAAACCGTAAATTCCGTCAGGTTTGTGGCCGATTCGGCGTCGAAGAGATTGCTCATGGGCTCAGTTTAACCGATCCGCGTTTACCTTGCACAATCGATCCTGTTTTCTCCCCGCAAATCCCCGCCCTCCGCGCAGCCCCCAGAATTGAAGTCGGTCAACGCAAACCCAAGGAGACGCGTCATGACAGACAGATTTGCATCCCGCCACGCAACGCTCACCAGCCCGGCCTATGACGGGTTTCCGATCACCACCAGCGACGCCGCGCCGGTGCTGGAGGTCACACGCGCGATCTATGTCGGCGTCGCCGGCGACCTGACAACAACCTTCGCCTCTGGCGAGACCGTGACATTTCAGAACGTGGCGGCGGGGACCATCCTGCCCATCCGCATCAGCCATGTGCTGGCCACCGGCACCACCGCCGATGCGCTGGTGGGGTTGATATGAGGCTGGGCATCTCCATTGCCGAAAGCATCCGTAGACAGCCTGAGCGCTTCTGGACCGCACCGGCCTATCGCGCGGAAAGCGCGGGCGGCGGCGCATACGGCCCGGCTGCGATCCTCGATCTGCGACATGGCCGCCATGCCTTAACGACTGTGCCGACTGCCGATATCCCCTCCGCCTCGTTGGCGGCGCTCACGGCTCTGGCGGCAAGGCCGCTCACGGATATCCTCGCTTTCACCCGTTCCGGAACGGCCACTTATATCGATGCCGATGGCCTGATCCGGGTGGCCGCGGCCGACCAGCCGCGTTTCGATTACACCCATGGAAAACGGCGGTTGCTGCTGGAGGGGCCTGCAACGAATCTATGCATCACCAGAAACCTCCCCCAGCTGACGCTGGGGGAAAACACGATCGTCACGCATATGCCGGACGAAACAGGGCCGGATGGCGTGCTGGGAAACGTCTACCGGGTGCAGATGCCCGCAGCCCCCAGCACCTTTGTACGGTTTGCCAACAATGTCGGCGGCGGCGGCCCCGTGGTCATGTCGGTTTATGTCAGGCAGTTTGACGCCGCCAAGCGACAGTTCTCGATTGCGGTCGATGGCAAAGTCGACAGCGTGCTTGAAGCGACCGAAGAATGGCAGCGTTATGAAAGCGCCTATTCGCAGAGCTATGGCACTGCGGCTCTCGGCAATAACGCCCCGTCGGGCGCATCGGATGTTTATGCTTCCGATATCCTCGTCGCCTTTCCGCAGGTCGAACTGGGGCTGGTCGCAACCTCCTACATCCCCACCAACGGAACGACCGTCACCCGGCCGGCCGACAAGGCGCAGTTGAGCCCAGCGGTGGCGGCGCTGCTGAAGCGTGATCAGGTGAGTGTGATGGTGCAGGCCCGTCTCGCTTCCGCCGCTGACAACGGGCGGATTCTCGGGCTCGACATGGCGAACTGGCTCATCGGCCAGGCCGGCGCATCGGGCGCCGGCTTCAGTGCATGGAACGGGTCGTCCGCGACAACGCGCCTGTTGCCGGCCGGCGTCACGTCCCTCGATGATTTCGGCGTCGCGGTCAACCTCGATGAGGCCGGCACGGCTCTGGCAGCGGGCGAAGCCATTTCCGGCGCCAACGCATCAGCGCCGAAATCGTCATATGCCCCGTTTTCCGACGCATATCTGGGACGTTCCTCAACCGGAGCATATTCAAGAGGCTGGTACGACCAGCTCGTGATCTGGCCATTCCAGATGACGGATGCCGATCTTCAGGCAAAGGCGGTGGTCTATGAATGACGTCTCTCTCAAATTAGGCGACCACCGGGAGGCGCTTGCCGCTTTCGCGGTAACGCCGATGCCGGAGACGCCGGCGGAGACATTTTCATGAGAAATCGCTGGCCGCGAAACTGCGGCCAGCGAGCGCATACTCGGAAATTCAGACCGTCGTCCAGCCGCCATCGGCGTTGCCGGCCCGGTAGACGGCATCGATGAAGCGCTGGTTGCGCACCGAATCCTCGACCGTGAAGACCTCTTGCTCAGCACCCATTGCCGCCCTCGCGAAAGCCTCGACCTCGCGCACATATTGCCGGCTGTCCTGAAAGCGGAAGGCCTGGGTTTCGCTGTGGTTGCGGTTGGAGAGCAGCACGGTTTCCTCGCCCCAGCGATCGGCATTGAAGGGGGAGACCACCTCGATCAGCCCATCCGTGCCGTGGAAAGCCATGAACTGGCGGCTGGCAAGCTGGGTGGAGACATAGAAACTCAGTTCGAAGCCTGGAAATTCCGCCCGCACCGAGGCGTAGATATCCGTTCCGAAGTTTTCGTCATAGCGCACCGTGGCCTGAACGCGCTCCGGCTCCTTGCCCGTGGCAAAGCGCGTGGTGACGGTCGGATAGACGCCGATATCGGGCAGGCCGCCGCCGCCGAGCTCGGGGATGTTGCGCATATTGGTCTCGTCGCGCAGGAAATAGGTGAACGCGCCCTGGACGTGGACGAGATCGCCGATCGCGCCTTCCGCAAGCAGCGACCGGACCTTGCGCCAGACCGGCGTGTAGGTGACCATATAGGCCTCGCTGACCAACACATTGTTGCGGTCGCGCGCGGCAATCACGGGCGCGATGTCATCCGCTTTCAGCGCCAGCGGCTTTTCCACCAGCACGTGTTTGCCCGCATCCGCCGCCTTGATCGCCCATTCGACATGCTGTGAGGTCGGCAGCGGGATATAGACGGCATCGATCTCGTCGCTTGCCAACATTTCCTCGTAGGAGCCGAAGGCCTGGGGGGCGCCGAAACGCTCGGCCATCGCCCGCGCGCGGCCGATATCGCGGCTCGCGACCGCCGCCAATATGCAGTTTTCCGCATCGACGATTGCCGGCACGACCAGCTCGCGGCCAATCTTGGCCGTCGACATAATTCCAAAACGCAGCATCGGATCTCCTCACCTTTTCGGCGGCCACCATAAAAACCGCGGCGCGCAAGCGCAAGCATTGCCTCGCACCGTTTGCATTGCATACACTGGACGCTATCTAAAACGCGAAATCGCGTTCTCAAACCGCCGGAGGAAATCATGCATAGAAGAATTCTGGGCCGCACCGACATCGCCATCGCGCCGGTCGTGTTCGGCGGCAACGTCTTCGGATGGACGGCGGACGAGAAGACCTCATTCGCCCTGCTCGACCGCTTTGTCGATGCCGGCTTCAACGCGATCGACACCGCCGACGTCTATTCGAAATGGGTGGATGGCAATCAGGGTGGAGAGTCCGAGACCATTATCGGTAACTGGCTGAAGCGCGGCGGCGTCCGGCGCGAGGATGTGGTGATCGTCACCAAGGTCGGCTCCGAAATGGCGCCGGACAAGAAGGGCCTCGGCGAGGCCTGGATCACTGAGGCCGTGGAAGACTCGCTGAAGCGGCTGCAGACGGATTATATCGACGTCTATCTTGCCCACTGGCCGGATGAAAACACCTCCTATGACGAGACGATCGGCGCATTCAGCCGCCTGCGCGAACAGGGCAAGGTGCGCGCCATCGGCGCGTCCAATCTCGATGCCGAACAGCTTGGCGAGGCGCTCAAGGTGGCCGAGCATACCGGACGGGCACGCTATGACGTGCTGCAGCCGGAATATAATCTCTACGAACGCTCGTCTTTCGAGGGCGCGCTGGCCGACCTCTGCGTCGAGCACGATATCGGCGTCATCACCTATTTCAGCCTCGCCTCCGGCTTTCTCACCGGAAAATACAAATCCGCCGATGACACCGCGGGAAGCGCGCGCGGCGGCGGGATCGCCAAATATTTCGATGAGCGCGGCCGCCGGATCCTGAAGGCGCTGGAACAGGTGAGCGCGGAGACGGGCGAACATCCGGCGGCAATCGCCCTTGCCTGGCTGATGACCCGACGCGGCGTCACCGCGCCGATCGCCAGCGCCTCGAAACTGGAGCAGATGGACAGCCTGATCCGCGCGCCGCAAATCGAACTTTCGGGCGAGCATCTGCAGATCCTTCAGGAGGCCGGCGAGTGACCGCCCCGGTGATCCGCGATGCCGGGCCCGCCGATCGGGACGACTGGCTGAGGCTCTGGCAGGGCTATCTGGAGTTTTACGGCACCGCGCTGGATGACGCGGTGACCGCGATGACCTGGAACCGGATCATCGATCCGGTGAGCGCCGTCTTCACCCGGCTTGCGTTGGTCGACGACACGGTCGCCGGCTTTGCGACCTGCATCCTGCACCCGCGCACCTGGGCGGTGGAGCCGGCCTGCTATCTGGAAGACCTGTTCGTGGACCCCGCGAGACGCGGCAGCGGCATCGGACGCGCGCTGATCGATGATCTGATCGCGATCGGCCGCCGCGATGGCTGGACCAATCTCTACTGGCACACCAATGCCGACAACGCCCAGGCCCGCAGGCTCTATGACAGCTACAACAAGGCCGACGGTTTTGTCCGCTACCGGCTGCCGCTTCAAAAATAGCGGCTATTTCGTGCCGTACATCCGGTCGCCGGCGTCACCCAGGCCGGGCACGATATAGCCCTTCTCGTTGAGATGGCTGTCGATCGCGGCGGTGTAGACCGGAACGTCGGGATGGGCCTTGCGGAAATTCTCGATGCCCTCGGGTGCCGCCAGCAGGCAGAGGAAGCGGATATTGGTAACGCCGCGCTCCTTCAGCCGGTCGATGGCGGCGATCGAGGAATTACCGGTCGCCAGCATCGGATCAACGACGATCACCAGACGCTCGCCGATATCCTCCGGCGCCTTGAAGAAATATTCGATCGCCTCCAGCGTATCGTGATCGCGATAGACGCCGATATGGGAAACGCGGGCGGACGGAACGAGGTCGAGCATGCCTTCGAGCAACCCGTTGCCGGCGCGCAGGATCGAGGCGAATACCAGCTTCTTGCCTTCCAGCACCGGCGCTTCCATGGTCGTCATCGGCGTTTCGATGGTTTCCATGGTCAGTTCGAGATCGCGGGTCACCTCGTAGCAGAGCAGCGTCGAAATCTCCCTGAGCAGCCGCCGGAATCCCGCCGTCGAGGTTTCCTTCTGCCGCATCTTGGTCAGCTTGTGCTGAACCAGAGGGTGATTGATGACCGTTACGCCGTCCATGGTGTTTTCCCGTCTTTTACGCACTCAAGCTGTTTATGGCGCAAAAGCCTTACATCCGGCAAGCATCGCGCTCGCGAAAGCGCCTAGTTTGCACCGTTTCAGCCGGCAAACCGCGAAAGCAGCCGCTCGCGCGTCGGCTCATCGACGAAGGCGGCCTCGATCGCGGTGCGCGTCATCATGTCGATCTCGTCTGTCGAAAAACCCATCTCGTCGCGGGCCGCCTCGTATTCGCGGGCAAGCGAGGTGTGGAAGAATGGCGGATCGTCGGAATTGAGCGTGACCTTTACCCCGGCATCGAACAGGCGGCGCAGCGGATGGGCGGCGAAATCCGGATAGACCGACAGCGCGATATTGGAGCCGGGACAGACTTCCAGCACCACGCCCTCATCGGCAAGCCGGCGCACCAGATCCGGCTCCTCCACTGCTCTCACGCCATGCCCGATCCTGTCGGGCCTGACGCGATCGAGCGCGTCGCGCACCGAGAAAGCGCCGCAGACCTCGCCCGCGTGAATGGTGATGCCAAGCCCGCCATCGCGCGCGATGTCGAAGGCGCGGCCGAAATCGTCAACCCGGCCCATGCGCTCGTCACCGGCCATGTTGAAGCCGGTCAATAGCGGGAAGTCACAGGAAACGGCATAGCGCGCCGCCCCTTCCACCTGTTCCGGCCCCATATGGCGCTCGCCGATCATCACCATGCGCGCCTCGATGCCGGTCTTGTCGCGCGCGGCCTCGATGCCGGCGGTGATCGCCCGCATGTAACCGTCCTTGGAGAGGCCGGCGGCCAGACCCTGCTCCGGCGAGACGAACAGCTCGGCATAGATGGTGTTTTCTGCGGCCAGTTCGATCAGATAAGCTTCGGCAAGGGCTGCGAAATCCTCCTCGGAGCGGAACACATTCGCAATCGCCGCATAGCAGGCGATGAAGCTCGAAAAATCGTGCCAGAGATAGCGACCGTCGGCGAGGTAGCGGGACAGATCGATGCCGTATTTCGCGGCAAGGCGCGCCGCCAGGGCCGGCGGCGTGGCGCCTTCGATATGGCAGTGAAGCTCGGCCTTGATCACAGAAACGACCTCCCGTGCTTGCCCGCCGCAAGACCCAGATGCGCGGCGATGCTCTCCCCGATATCGGCATAGCTGTCGCGCACGCCGAACGATCCCGGCCGCAGCCCGGGGCCGAACACCAGCACCGGCACGCGCTCGCGGGTATGGTCGGAGCCGCGCCAGGTGGGATCGCAACCGTGATCGGCGGTCAGCACCACGATATCGCCGGGCTTCAGCTTTTCGGCGATATCGGGAATCCGGGCGTCGAAGGCCTCGAGGGCTGCCGCATAGCCCGGCACGTCGCGGCGATGGCCGTAGAGCATGTCGAAGTCGACGAGATTGGTGAACACGAGATCACCATCGCCCGCTTGCGCGATCGCCTTGAGGCTGGCATCGACCAGCGCCTCGTTGCCATCGGCCTTGAAGAGTTGCGTTACGCCCTTGCCGGCGAAGATATCGGAAATCTTGCCGACGGCGAGCACGTTTCGCCCGGCCTCGTTCACCCGGTCGAGCAGTGTCCTTTCCGGCGGCGCGATCGAGAAATCGCGGCGATTGCCGGTGCGCTTGAAGGTCTCGGCGGTCTCGCCCGTAAACGGGCGGGCGATCACCCGGCCGATATTGTAGTCATAGGTCAGTTCGCGCACGACCACGCAGAGCTTCATCAGCCGGTCGAGCCCGAAATGATATTCATGGGCCGCGATCTGGAACACGCTGTCGGTGGAGGTGTAGAAGATCGGCCGCCTTGTCCAGACATGTTCCTGGCCGAACCGCTTGATGATCTCGGTACCCGACGCGTGGCAATTGCCGAGACTGCCGGAAATGCCGGCCCTGTCATAGATCGCCTCCAGCAGTTCCCGGGGGAAACAATCGGGGCCCTCCGGAAAATAACCCCAGTCGAACATCACCGGCGTGCCGGCAATCTCCCAGTGGCCCGACGGCGTGTCCTTGCCGCGCGAAACCTCGCTTGCCGCCCCATAGCGGCCGAGAAACCGCTCCGGCCGCGCCATGGCCGCCGGATAATTGCCGCTTGCAAGCTTGGCCGCCTCGACAAGGCCAAGCGTCGCCATATTGGGAAGTTCCAACGGCCCCGCGCGCAGCCCTGCGCGATCTCCGAGCCCGGCCGCGCAGAATTCGGCGATATGGCCGAGCGTATCGGCGCCGAGATCGCCATAGGCCTTGGCATCCGGCGCGCCGCCGATGCCGAAGGAATCAAGAACGTAGATAAAGGCGCGGGCCATGCGGTCCATTCCGTGAGATTCGATCAGGCATATCTAGCGCCTGTCTTCCGGCTTGGCAAACGGTCGATCGGGCCGCTTGGCGCACGACGACGGTGGACGCGAGGGGAACAGATCTCGGCCGAATTGCGTTTAATCAACCAGTAACCATGTCTTTTAACGTCGCGGGAAGGCAAGCGCGCCATGATGACAGTCACCGAAGCAGCCAGAGCCAGACCTGTCATGCCGCAAAGATCTGAACGCCGGACCAACGCCATCGGCCACAGCGCGGAATTCGCCCTGATCGCCGGCGTCGTGCTGGCGGCGATCATCGCCGTCGGCTTCGCGGCTTTCCAGTTTTACTTGGCGATCTGAAGCCGCAACCTTTCCGCCCATTCGTCATTGACCCGATCGGCGATTTTCCTCACGCCGGGCGAAACCGCATCCGCCGCCTTTCCATCAAGACCGAGCGCCAGCAGCACCGTGCGCAGCGTTTCGCGCGGGGATCGTGACAATGCGTCGTAATCGAGCCTCAGCGGCGCGATGCCCTCGCGCGAAAACCAGGCTTCCCATTCGCGCTCAAAGCCCGTCATCGTCTCATGCCACTTCATCAGCGCGGGTGCATCATAAACCGGCTCGCGAGGCGGCGCGAGGCGTTCCAGTTCGGAGCCATCGGACGCCACATGCCACAGCCCCGTCTGCTCCGCCTTCACGCAGGAAACCGCCTGGGCGACCTTGTCGGCGCGAGACAGGTAGACGAACAGCGTCCGGCCGAACGCCGCCTCGATGCGCGCCCTGTCTGAACCGGGGCCGGGATGGAGGACGGCGAGTTTTTCCATGAAATAGTCGGCGCTGCCGCGCTGCATGCGGAGGCCGAACATGCCTGTGTCACCGCTGCCCTTGGCGATTGCAGCGGCAAACACGCGGGCCAGCGTAGAACGCTCATCCTCGCCATCGATTTCCCCCACGCCATGACTTTTCCGCCATGCGGCGAGCGACGGGCGGTGAAAATGGGAATCGGGATTGCCGCTGATGCCGGTGGCGGCGAGCAGCTTGCAAAGCAGCGTACTGCCGCTGCGCGGCGAGGTGCAGATGATGTAACTATCGTATCGGGCGGTCATGGCGGCTGTTTCTCGACGCGTTTAAAACCTCGTCCGGGGCAACCGAAAACGCCCGGTTTCCAGTCCACATACCACGCCTGAGCCGTGCAACAAACGCCTCATCGGTGACGGCTGTTCAGCCTGCGCTGAGCCGTATCAATGCCGCCAGCATCAATTGCGCGCCCTTTTCAATATCCGCCCAGTCGGAATGTTCGTCCGGCGCGTGGGATATGCCGTTGCGGCTCGGCACGAAGATCATCGCGGAGGGGCAGAGCGCCGTCATGGTCTGCGCGTCGTGGCCGGCGCCGGAGATCATCCGCCGCGCCGGCAGGTTGAGGCGGCGCGCCTCGGCCTCCAGCATGTCGATCAGTCCGGCATCGAAGGCAACCGGTGCGATGAAGCTGTTTTCCTCGATCGAGAGCGAAAGTCCGTGTTTGCGTGCCGCCGCGCCGGCCACTTCCCCAAAGCGGGCCTGAAGGCCGCGCATGACCTCCTCCCGGGCATCGCGGATGATCACGGTGAAGACCGCCTCCCCCGGTATCGTATGCGGATGGTTGGGGACAAGCTCGACCTTGCCGATGGTGATCCGGGCGTCTTTTGAACCTGAGGCGGCGATCATGTCGGGTATCTGGACGGCGATTTCGGCAAGACCAGCGAAGGCATCGGCGCGCATATCCATCGGCGTGGTGCCGGAGTGGTTGGCGATGCCGGTAAGCCGGACATGCAGGTTGACGATGCCGGTCGCGCCCTCCGGCAGTCCGATGGCAATCGCTTCCCGCTCCAGCACCGGACCCTGCTCGATATGCAGTTCCAGAAACGCCCTGACCGAGCCTTTCGGCCGCGCCGATGAGAGGATCGCCTTCGGCTCCAGCCCCTGGGCACGCATGGCATCGGTCAGCAACACGCCATCGGCATCGGCAGCGCTTTCAAGCCAGTCCCGCGTCACCAGTCCGGCGATCGTCTGCGAGCCGAGCATGCCGCCGAAACGCCCCTCCTCCTCCGAGGTGGCCGCCACCTCGATGGGGTGGGCCGGGGCAAAACCCGCCTCCTTCATGGCGCGCACGCATTCGAGCGCCACGGCAACGCCGAGCGAACCGTCGAAAGCGCCGCCGCTCGCCACGGTATCGAGATGGGAGCCGACCATGATCGCGGGCGCATCCGCCGCGCCATAGCGTCCGAACACCGAATTTGCGCCGTCGCGGCTGACGATCAGGCCATCCGCCTCCATCTCGCGGGCGAACCAGTCGCGCACCGCCATATCGGCATCGCTGAAGCCGGTCCGGTTGAAGCCGCCGTCCTTGACACGGCCGAAGGCATTGATGCCGTCGAGCAGGGTTTTCAGCCGCTCGCTGTTGATCTCGGGTTCCATACCGCCTCCCTTGCTGATCAATTCATTATGATAAATATAGCTATATCGCAAATTTTTCATAATAAATAAGATCGCATGACCGCGATGGCCTCGGAAGCGGTTTTCAGAGACCGACCATCCGGCCCGGCCTCTTGAGCTCCGCCCCTGCCGGGCATTGTCCGACGGGGCGAAGCCTCAGCAATCTAGAATGCGAGATCGGTGTGGGCGGTATGGAGCATATCGAGATGGGAGGCGATCAGCGGCACGAGAACGGTGGCAACCGTCTTCTGAACGCCCTGAGGCGATGCGTCATCCACCTCGCGTTTCTGTACCTTGAGAAGCGACTTGTGATTGTCGATCTGGTGCTCGATATAGGCAAGGTCGAAGGCGGGCCCCGGATCCATCCTCTTCAGCGTTTCGACCGTCTTCGACAACGTATCCGGGCGCTCCGGCGTGGAAGCGCCGGTCTTCAGAAGCACGCCCGCAATCGCCTGGGCCTCCTCCGATTCCAGTTCGGCGAACTTGTAGACCACCGGATGGACCGCCTTCTTGGCGGCCAGCTCGCTGATATCGCAGGAAAACAGATCGAGTTTCAGCGTCTGTTCGGCGTAATCTTCCGGCGGCTCATCCGCCAATGCCGAAGTCGGGGCAGAAACCGAGGCCAGTGCGGTCATCGCCGCCGTCACGGCTCCGCCGATGAAAATACTGCGGCGGCACAACACGATCGAAGTCATGTTCATTGCCTTTCATCATCGTCCATCAGCTTTCATGTGAGATCCGCTCACAGGCACGATCAGAGTGGTTCCGTAGTTGGCAATTTGAAGGCGCAATGCCTTTGTCATGGAATTCCGGATGGGCGCCACCGCCTGTCAGCCCCGCTGGGCCACCCATTTAAGGTATTGAAAAATATGGGCTTAGCTTGAACGCAACGCTACCACCGCAGGAATTATCATAATAAATCCTTGTCAATTACCAATTTTTCATAATTAATTAAGAAAACCACCAACAGAGGAGAACCGATCGATGAAACGCCTTCTCGCAGCCGCGCTGGCTGCCGCGTCGCTCGCCTTCGGCGCGCCGGCGATCGCCCAAACCCCGCCGAACGTTCTGATCGTCGGCCAGATCGCCGAGCCGAAATCGCTCGACCCCGCCACCGATACCGCCGTCAACGACTTCCGCATCCTCGTCAACATGTATGACGGGCTGGTGCGCTACAAGGACGGCACGCTCGAGGTCGAGCCTGCGCTTGCGACAGACTGGGACATTTCGGAAGACGGCAAGACCTACACCTTCAAGCTGCGCGAGGGCGTGAAGTTCCATGACGGTTCCGATTTCAACGCCGAGGCGGTGAAATTCAACTTCGACCGCATGCTGAACGAGGACAACGAATATTACGACACCGGCCCGTTCCCGCTCGCCTTCTTCTTCTCCTCGATCGACACCGTCGAGGTGGTCGACGACATGACGGTGAAGTTCACGCTGACCGAACCCTATGCGCCGTTCCTCTCCAATCTTGCCTATCCGACCGGCCTGATCGTTTCGCCGGCGGCGGTGAAGGAATATGGCAAGGATTTCGGTCGGCACCCGTCCGGCACCGGCGCGTTCAAGTTCGAGGAATGGGACCCGAACGCCAAGGTGGTCGTCTCCCGGAACGAAGATTACTGGGATGGCGCCCCGCCGCTTGAGGCCGTGGTGTTCCGCCCGGTCACCGATGCCAATACCCGCGTCGCCGAGATGCTTTCGGGCGGTCTCGACGTGATGGTCGAGGTGCCGCCGGACGCGCTGCAGCAGTTCTCCGGCAACGACAATTACAAGGTATACGAGCAGGCCGGTCCGCATCTCTGGTTCCTGATCCTGAACATGAAGGACGGCGTGTTCGCCGACAAGAAGGTCCGTCAGGCCGTCAACTATGCGATCAACAAGGAAGCGATCGTCAACGACATCCTGCAGGGCACGGCCGATGTTGCCGCCGGCCCCACGCCGCCGGCCTTCGCCTGGGCCTATGACGACAGCCTGTCGCCCTACCCCTACGATCCGGAAAAGGCCAAATCGCTTCTGGAAGAAGCCGGCTATGACGGTTCGGAACTGACCTTCTACGTGACCGAAGGCGGTTCGGGCATGCTGGAGCCGCAGGCGATGGCGACCCAGATCCAGGCCGATCTCGAAGCCGTCGGCATGCCGGTCGCAATCGAGACCTATGAGTGGAATACCTTCCTCGGCAAGGTGAACCCCGGTCTGGAAGGCGAGGCCGACATGGCCGAAATGGCATGGATGACCAACGACCCTGATACGCTCCCCTATCTGGCGCTGCGCTCGGAAGCCTTCCCCGATCAGGGCGGTTTCAACTCCGGCTATTATTCCAACCCGGAGGTCGACACGCTGCTGGAACAGGCACGCACCTCGACCGATCAGGCCGAACGCGCCGAGCTCTACAAAAAGATGCAGGCGATTGTGCAGGATGATGCCCCCTGGGCCTTCATCGCCAACTGGAAGCAGAACGCGGTGACCAAGGCGAGCGTGGAAAACTTCAAGCTCCAACCGTCCTTCTTCCTGCTGCTGCAGAAGGTGGCGAAGCCGAACTGATCGGTCGATTGCCCAAGCGCCCGGATTGGCGACAACCCTGTCCGATGTTCGGGCGCAAACCTGTCCTCTTGACGGGCGTCATCCTCGGGCTTGTCCCGAGGATCTAATCCCCTCTCCACGCGAGCGGAGTCGATGGTGAGAGAGCAAGGCCGATCTTGTGATCTTTTCTGACCCGAAACGCCAATCGTGTTGGTGCGTGCTTAGACCCTCGGGACAAGCCCGAGGGTGACGACAGAGGACGGACTGGGCCCGGTGGCAGGGCCGCACCGCTTGCTCCCAATACTCTCTCCCGCTGGCGGGAGAGATGCCCCGAAAGGGGCAGTGAGGGTGGCGCAGCGTATCCAATTGTGAGGGCGTTCGAGGGGATATTCTCCCCCCTCACTGTCGCTGTCGCGACATCTCTCCCCTCCGGGGCGAGAAGATTGGGGGGCTATGCGGTAATGCCGCCAGCCCGTCATAGCAGGTTTCATGGCCATCACGGAGAGCACGCTATGGCACACTATATCCTCAGGCGGCTTCTGGCTGTCATTCCGGTGCTTCTCGGTCTCACCGTGATCGTGTTCGCGATCATGGCGATGATCCCCGGCGATCCGGCAACCGCTATTCTCGGCTCCTACGCGACGCCGGAAAATGTCGACCGCATCAACCGCGCGCTCGGGCTCGACAAGCCGCTGGTGCAGCAATATTTCATCTGGCTCGGCAATATTCTCCAGGGCGATTTCGGCCGCTCCTACACCCAGAACCGCCCGGTAATCGACATCATCACCGAGCGCTTCGGCAACACGCTGATCCTTGCCGGCACCTCGCTGGTGCTCTGTTCCATCCTCGGCCTTCTGGCCGGCATCGTCTCGGCGGTGCGCCAGTATGGCTTTACCGACAAGCTGGTGACGCTGTTCGTGCTGATCGGCATTTCCGTGCCTTCGTTCTGGCTCGGCCTGCTGCTGATCCTGGTCTTCGCCGTCAAGCTGCAATGGCTGCCGGCAAGCGGCATGTATGCGATCTATGGCGGCGGCGGACCTATGGATCTCATCAGACACCTGATCCTGCCCGCCTTCACCCTTTCGGTGGTGGCCACCGGCGTGGTGGCGCGGCTGACGCGCACCTCGATGCTGGAAGTGCTGCGCCAGGACTATATCCGCACCGCCCGCGCCAAGGGGCTGAAGGAGCGCCGGGTGATCATGCGCCACGCCTTCAAGGCCGCGCTCGTCTCCGTCATCCCGGTACTCGGTATCCAGGCCGGCTTCGTGCTCGGCGGCGCGGTCTATATCGAGACCGTGTTCCAGTGGCCGGGCATCGGCTCGATGCTGGTGACCGCGATTTCCACCCGCGACCTTTTGACCGTCCAGGGCGGCGTGCTGGTGGTGGCGGCAGCCTATGTGCTGTTCAACCTCGCCGCCGATGTCGTCCAGACCATGCTTGACCCGAGGTTGCGCTGATGACCGACGCCGCGATTTCCACACCCGTGAAGAAGAAGAAGGGCGGCCGCCCGAGCGCGGTCAAACTGCTGCTCAACAACACGCTCGCCACCACCGGGCTGATCGTGCTGATGCTGATCGTGCTGGTGGCGCTGGCCGCGCCCATCCTGCCCTTGCAGCCGCCGAATGTCACCGATCCATCGGTGCGCCTGCTGCCGCCGCTCTCCGAAGGCCATCTTCTCGGCACCGACGCGCTCGGCCGTGATCTGCTGTCGCGGCTGATCTGGGGCACGCGGGTGAGCCTCGCCGTCGGCGTCTCCGCCACGCTGATCGCCGCCTTCTTCGGCTCGCTGATCGGCCTCGTCGCCGGCTATGCGGGTGGGCGGACCGACAATATCCTGATGCGCGGCATCGATATGGTCATGGCCTTTCCCTATATCCTGCTGGCGCTGGCGATCGTCGCCGTGCTCGGCCCGGGCCTCCTGAACGCGCTCTATGCCATCGCCGTGGTCAATATCCCGTTCTTCGCCCGTAATATTCGCGGCATGACGCTCGGCCTGTCGCGGCGCGAATTCGTCGATGCGGCCCGGCTTTCGGGCAAGTCGCATTTTGCGATCCTGTTTGGTGAGGTTCTGCCCAATGTGCTGCCGGTGATCATCATCACCATGTCGACCACGATCGGCTGGATGATCCTCGAGACGGCCGGGCTTTCCTTCCTCGGTCTCGGCGCCCAGCCGCCGCAGGCCGATCTCGGCTCGATGCTGGGCGATGGCCGCAAGGTGCTGTTCACCGATGCCCATGTCTCGATGGTGCCGGGCCTGATGATCTTCGCGCTGGTCATGAGCATCAACCTTTTCGGCGACGGCATCCGCGACGTGCTCGACCCGCGGCTGAAATCCGGCGCGCTGGCAAGGCCCGGCGCCCGCACCGCCGTCAAGCGCGAGGCCGCGCCCGACGAGAAGCCGCGCGAAAACGCCGTGCTCGACGTCCAGCAGATGCGCACCGAATTCCATGTCGGCGGCAGCATCTACAAGGCCGTCGGCGGCGTCGATCTGCATATCCGCGAAGGCGAATGTCTCGGGCTGGTGGGCGAGTCGGGCTCCGGCAAATCGGTGACCGCGATGTCGCTGATGGGCCTTGTGCCGACCCCGCCGGGCCGCATTGCCGGGGGCGCCGCATGGTTTTCCGGCGAGGACCTGTTTGCCGCAAGCGACGAACGCATCCGCCAGTTGCGCGGCGGCGCTGTGTCTCACGTGTTCCAGGACCCGCTGTCGACGCTGCATCCGCTGTTTACCGTTGGCGATCAGTTGATAGAGGCGATTCAGGCGCACCAGCCGCTGTCGAAATCCGAGGCGCGCAAGAAGGCCACCGACCTGTTGCAATCGGTGCGCATCCCCAATGCGGCCGAACGGCTGAACGCCTTTCCGCACGAGCTTTCCGGCGGCATGCGCCAGCGCATCTCGATCGCGATGGCGCTCGCCAATGACGCACAGCTTATCATCGCGGATGAGCCCACCACCGCACTCGATGTCACCGTGCAGGCGCAAATCCTCGAGCTGATGAATGGGCTGCGCAAGGAGCGCAACACCGCGATCCTGTTCATCACCCATGATTTCGGCGTGGTGTCGGCGATCTGCGACCGGGTGGCGGTGATGTATGCCGGGCGGATCGTCGAAACCGGCACAACGGAAGAAATCCTCGCCAACCCGGCCCATCCCTACACCGCCAAGCTGATCGACTGCGTGCCGGTGCTGGGCGAGCCCGAGCGGCGGCTCGACGCGATCCAGGGCCGCCCGCCAGTGGTCAACGACCTGCCGGATGGCTGCGCCTTCGCCGACCGCTGTCCCTATGCGCAAGAGGATTGCCGCAAGGGCGACATCCCGATGCTCTCCTTCGGCGAGGAGCGCGGGGCGCGCTGCATCCATCCGCTCAACCGGGAGACCGCCGATGCCTGAGGCCAATGAAACGCTGATCGCGATCGATCGGGCCGAACGCATCTTCGGCGGCGGCAAGACGCTGTTCGGCAAGGCGCTTCCCGCCGTCCACGCCGTGCAGGACGTCACCCTCGATGTGAAAAAGGGCGAGACGCTCGGCATTGTCGGCGAGAGCGGCTGCGGCAAGTCGACGCTTGCGCGCCTGCTTTCCGGCCTCGATCTGCCGACCGGCGGCAAGATCACCTTCGAGGGGCGCGATCTGGCGCATGAGGCGAAGAAGAACCCGCGCGCGCTGGCCCGCCAGGTACAGTATGTATTTCAGGACCCGGTCTCCTCGCTCAATCCACGCAAGAAAATCCGCACCATTCTGGAAGCCCCGCTCATCCATCTGCTGAAGATGAACAAGGCGGAGCGCGCAAAGCGGCTGGAAGAACTGATGGATGCGGTCAATCTCGCGCCCGAATTCCTCGAGCGCTATCCGCATGAGTTTTCCGGCGGACAGGCCCAGCGGATCGGCATCGCCCGCGCGCTTGCCGCCGATCCGGAGGTGATCGTGCTCGACGAGCCGGTCTCCGCGCTCGATGTCTCGGTGCAGGCGCAGGTGCTCAACATTCTCGACGACCTGAAAAGCCGCTTCGGGCTCACCTACCTGTTCATCAGCCATGATCTGTCGGTGGTGGAATCGATCTCGGATCGGGTGGCGGTGATGTATTTCGGCCGGATTGTGGAACTGGGAAGCCGCGACGCGGTGTTTGCCGAGCCGCTGCATCCCTATACCCATCTCCTGCTCAATTCCGCGCCCGCGCCGGGCCGCAGGGCGGTCTCCGGCGGCGATAGCGAGGCGGAGCTGCCGGATCCCTACAACCCGCCGAAGGGCTGCGCCTTTTTCGCCCGATGTCCCAACGGTACGGAGCATTGCCAGACGCATGTTCCGCCGATAGATGAAGCGCAAGGGGGGCCCGGCCACGAAGCCGCCTGCTTCCATCCGATGGTGAAAAGGACGGCATGACCAGACCCAGCCTTGAAAGCCGCCAGGCCTTTGCCCCGCCATTTGCGGAAAAGAAGCGCAAGCGGCCGGATATCATCGCCGATATGCTGCGCGAGCGGATGATCGAGGCCGGGCTTCAACCCGGCGACCGGCTGCCGGCGGAATGGCTTGATCCCGAACAGCTTTCCGCCTCGCGCGGCACGGTGCGCGAAGCGCTGAAAATCCTCGAATTCCAGGGCATGATCGCCAGCAAGACCGGCCCCGGCGGGGGCATCTTCGCCCGCGCGGTCGCGCCCGGCGAGGCGATCCAGACCGTGACCAACCTGTTCCTGCGCGCGCCGCCCTCGATCTCCGATATCTACGCGCTGCGCAAGCAGCTGGAGCCGGAACTGGCGGCAGATGCAGCGCTTCATCTGCCCGACAAAGCGATTGATGATCTGCAGGCCACGATCCGGCTCTACGAGGCCGAGCCGAAATCCGCCGACGAGGAATATGTCCAGCGCCTCGCCGAACTCGACTTCCACGCCGAGCTTTCGCGCCATGCGAAAAACCCCGTCCTCGGCTTTGCCTGCGGCCTGCTCTTGAACCTGCTGCGCGACCTGCCTGAATGCCGGGAAATCTACCAGACGCCCAATCCGGGCCTGCGCGAGACCGGCGTCTTCTATCAGATCGAGCTGATCAAGGCGATCCGCAGCCGCAACCCGGACCGGGCCCGCAAGATCATGGCGGAACATATGGCCGAGGCCGAGGCTTATATGCTCGAGCGAGCGCGGCTGAACCGGGAGGCCGCAGCTGTGACGCAACGTTACGAACCGTAGAAGCGCGACGCGTCGGGCAATCTCAAGTTCACTGAACGACGAAAGGCACCGCAATTGATTGACTGTGTATGCCGTTCAACCGAAGTCTATGCTTTTGCTATTTCTCCCGCTTATCGGGAGCACCGATCCCTCCTTCTCCCGGGGTCACCCTCGGGCTTGACCCGAGGGTCCATGCTCCGTTCTCCGTATGGCCTGGATGCTCGGGTCAAGCCCGAGCATGACGCGAGTGGAGAGAACGGTCGTCGGTCGATAACCTCTGATCTGCGAAAAGCACCTCTGAAGTCCACCTGTTTGACCACCATCACCGCCGCGGAGAGCACATTATGATCCGCACCATCCATTCCCACGAAGGCCACCTCGGATGGGATCGGGCGCTCGAGCCGGTTCACTTCGCAAAGTCCGGCGAGACCATCGCGTTTTGCTGCCAGGATGCCGGACACGGGCACTATCACCACGACAGCACCGCCGCCGATATCCTCACCGCCGATCCGGCCAAGGCGAATCCGCTGACCGGGCCGGTCTATGTTGATGGCGCCGCGCCGGGCGACGCGCTGAAGGTGACGATTCATGAATTCACGCCATCGGGCTTCGGCTGGAGCGCGATCATACCGGGTTTCGGCCTGCTCGCCGATCAGTTCAGGGAGCCGAGGCTGAAGCTCTGGGACTATGATACGGCGGCGCAAAGACCCGCCGTTTTCAACGATATCGCTTCCGTGCCGCTGCGCCCGTTCATCGGTACGATCGGGGTCGCCATGGCGGAGCCAGGCAATCATTCGGTGATCCCGCCGCGCCGCGTCGGCGGCAATATGGATATCCGCGATATCGCCGCCGGCACGACGCTCTATTTGCCGGTCGAGGTTGAGGGCGTGCTGCTGTCGCTCGGCGACACCCACGCTGCCCAGGGCGATGGCGAGGTGTGCGGCACGGCAATTGAAAGCGCGATGGATGTCTCCATTACGGTCGAGGTGGTAAAGGACGCCGCCCCG
This sequence comes from Martelella mediterranea DSM 17316, assembly GCF_002043005.1. NCBI lineage: Bacteria > Pseudomonadati > Pseudomonadota > Alphaproteobacteria > Hyphomicrobiales > Aurantimonadaceae > Martelella > Martelella mediterranea. The sequence goes on from NZ_CP020330.1 coordinate 25,274, forward strand.
AAGACCCCGCATTTTTCCACGCCCGGCCCGATCGCCCGCCATCTCGATGCAGCCGGCTACGAGGTGACCACCGGCATCGGCCCCGACCTGATGCTTGCTGCCCGCGACGCCGTCTCGGCGATGATCGACCACCTGTCGCGCACCCGCAAGCTTGCGCCCGAGGATGCCTACATGCTGTGCTCGGTCGCCGGCGACCTGAAGATCAGCGAGATCGTCGACGCGCCGAACTGGGTGGTGTCGTTTTATTTTCCTAGGATCGTGTTCGGGTAGCGCATCCGCCCTGCCCCTCAGGCATGCCCCGCGTGATGCGGGTGCGCCGGGTCGTCGATGGTTTCGCTTTCGACGTCGGCGGAAAGTTCCTGCTTGGCCCTGCCGGTCGGCTGGCGGGTGAAGCCGGTCATCGGGCCGGACTGCTGGAAGTCGCGCTTGATCTCGACATCGGAGGTCAGATAGGCGGTGATCATTTCCGCGATCGAGCGCAGCGCATGCATGTGAATACGCTCATAGCCGTGCGAGGCATCGACGCCGAAGGCGACCAGCGCGGTGCGCACATCAGCGCCCGCTTCGACCGCGCTTGCCGAATCCGAACGGTAGTAGCGGAACACGTCCTTCTGGTAGCGGATATCGTTGGCCTTGCAGACATCGACAAGCTTCTTGGTCAGGTGCCAGTCGAACGGGCCGGTCTGGTCGGCCATCGCGATGGTGACGCCGAATTCCGAGGAGTTCTGGCCCGGCGCCGAGGTGCCGTTGTCAATCGAAACCAGCGATGCGACTTCCGGCGAGACGATCGAGGACGCGCCGACGCCGACTTCCTCGGCAATCGTGAACAGCCAGTGGCTGGCGACCGGGGTTTCGACATTCTCGTCCTGCATCGCCTTCAGCGCGGCCAGCATCAGCGCCACGCCGGCCTTGTTGTCAAGATGGCGCGAGACGATGAAGCCGTTGTCCAGAAATTCCGGAAGGGGATCGATCGCGACGATATCGCCGATCTCGATGCCGAGCCGGTCGAGATCGGCTTCGTCGCGGGTCAGGGCATCGACGCGCAGCTCGACATATTGCCAGCCGACCGGCAGCTCGTCGATTTCATTGTTGAAGGTGTGCCCGGACGCCTTCAGCGGCAGGATGGTGCCGCGATAGGAGCCCTTTTCGGTGAAGATCGTGGCGCGCGCGCCCTCGGCAAACCGCGCCGACCATGTACCGATCGGCACCAGTTCCAGCCTTCCGTTCGATTTCAGATATTTCACCTGCGCGCCGAGCGTATCGACATGCGAAACCACGGCGCGCGCGCCGCGGCTGTCGACGCCGCGCCGGACGGCGCGGATCGCGCCGCGACGGGTCAGCTCCACCGAAAGGCCGAGCTTTTCCAGCTCTCCGGTCACGAAACGGACGATGGGGTCGGTGTAGCCTGTCGGCGAGGGAATCGCGAGGAGCGATTTGAGAATGTCGGACAGGTAATCGGCGTCAATCGTCAGTCGTTTCATCTGCTACTCGTTCTTGTGGGCCTCGCGCACCGAATGGCGTACGCCGGCCGGCATTGAAAGCGGGAACAGCAGGTCGACAAACCGTTCGGCCGTCGGCTGCGGCTCGTGATTGGCTAGCCCCGGCCGCTCATTGGCCTCGATAAAGGCATAGTCCGGGTTTTGCGGGGACTTGATCATCAGGTCAATCCCCACCACCGGAATATTGATCGCGCGCGCCGCCGAAATCGCCGCATCCACCAGCTTCGGGTGGACGATATCGGTGACATCGTGAATGGTGCCGCCGGTATGCAGATTGGCTGTTCGGCGCACCCTGATTTCGGTGCCCGCCTCCGGCACATCGGCGAAGGTGTATCCGGCATCGCGCACCGTGCGTTCGGTCTCGGCATCGAGCGGGATCGAGGATTCGCCGCCGGTTGCCGCGCTGCGCCGCTCGCTCTGGCTCGCGATCAACTGCTCGATCGAGGATTTGCCGTCGGCCACGATATGGGCCGGGCGGCGCACGGCGGCGGCGACAAGCCGATAGTTGATCACGATCAGGCGCAGATCCTCGCCCTGCACCATCTCCTCGATCAGCACCGTGTCGCAATAGGCTTTCGCTGCCTTCACGGCTTCCTCGAGATCCTCATAGGTCGTGATCCCGACGGATATGCCCCTGCCCTGCTCGCCGCGCGCGGGCTTGACCACGAGGTGGCCGGCATCCTCCAGGAAGCCGCGGATCGCATCCTCGCCGGCATCCGAGGTCATCTGGCGCGGCACCTTCACGCCCGCCTCCTCGACGAAACGGCGGGTCACGGATTTATCGTCGCAGATCGACATCGCGACCGAGGTGGTCAGCTCCGACAGGCTTTCCCGGCAATGGATCGAGCGCCCGCCATACGAGAGCCGGAAGAAGCCGCCTCTTGCATCGGTGATCTCGGCTGAAATCCCCCTGCGCCGCGCCTCCGTCACGATCAGCCGGGCATAGGGGTTCAGTTCCTCATAGTCATCCGCCTCCGGTCCGGTGAACAGCTTCTCGTTGATCTGGTTCTTGCGCTTGACCGTGAAGAACGGCACCCGCCTGAAGCCGAGCTTCTCGTAGAGCCGGATCGCCGGATCATTGTCGTGCAGCACCGAGAGATCGAGATAGGACGCGCCGCGCGCCAGGAAATGCTCGGCGAGCCTGCGCACCAGCGCCTCGCCGATGCCGCGCTGGCGGGCCTGCGGGTCGCTTGCCAGGCACCACAGCGACGATCCCTTTTCCGGATCGTTGAACACCCGCGAATGGTCGATGCCGGTCACCGTGCCGAGAATATTGCCGCTGTGCTCCTCCTCGGCGACGAAATAGGAGATCGAACGGGCATCGCGCTGGCGCCAGAAGAAATCCGGCCTGACCACGACCATGCCGCGCGCGGCATAAATCCGGTTGATCGCCTGGGCATCGATCTCCGATGTCAGCCGGCGGATGAAGAAGCCCTGCGGCGGCTTGGAGGCCGGGCGGTAAGTGGAAAGCTCCAGCCGGAAGGTATGCGAGGGATCGAGAAACACCTCCTGCGGCGCGTTCGCCAGCACCACATGCGGATCGCGGACATAGATCGCGATATCGCGGTGGTCCGGCACCTCGGCGCGCAGCGTCTCGATCAGCAGTTTGGCATCGGAAAACGTCTGGCCGAAGACCACCCGCCCCCAGCCGCAATCGATCGAGGCGTCCGGCGTCATGTCGCCGTGCTCCTCGCCGCCGGGGATCGGCGGCTTCATCCCGTGCGAGCGCATCCGTTTCAGGCGATGGGCATAGGCCTCGCGCCCGCGATGATCGTCCCTGGAGCCTTTGTCCGAACTCATCGGCTTTTCCTCAGATGTCGTGCGACTGCAGCCACATTTCCAGAAGCGCGACCTGCCACAGTTCCGAACCGCGCAGCGGCGTGATGTGGCCGATCGGGTCGATGAACAGGTCATCGAGATAGCTCTTCCTGAACAGCCCGCGCTCGCTGGAGACCTGGCTGGTCAGCACGTCGCGCACCATGTCCAGATACTCGCCCGAGATGTATTTGAGCTGGGGCACGGGGAAATAACCCTTCTTGCGGTCGATCACCTCGTGAGGAACCACCAGCCTTGCCGCATCCTTCAGCACGCCCTTGCCGCCGTCATTGAGCTTGAACTCCGGCGGGATCGTGGCCGCGAGCTCGGCGAGCTCATGGTCGAGGAACGGCACGCGCGCCTCCAGACCCCAGGCCATCGTCATATTGTCCACCCGCTTGACCGGGTCGTCAACCAGCATGACCTGGCTGTCGAGGCGCAGCGCCCGGTCGACCGGACCTTCGGCGCCCGCCGCCATCAGATGGCTTTCGACGAAGGCGCGGCTGACATCCTCCTCGGCCAGCCATTCGTCCGAGAGATGGCGCGAAAGCTTGGCGTGGTCGCGGTCGAAGAAGCCCTTGGCGTAATCGCCGACGACATCGTTGGAATTTTCCAGCGGCGGATACCAGTGATAACCGGCGAAGATCTCGTCCGCGCCCTGGCCGGATTGCACCACCTTGATATGCTTGGAGACCTCGCGCGACAGCAGGAAGAAGCCGATATTGTCGTAGGAGACCATCGGTTCCGACATCGCGTTGATCGTGTCCGGCAGCGCGCTCATCAGTTCGGAGGACGGCACGAAGATCTTGTGGTGATCGGTCCCGAAGCGTTCGGCAATCAGGTCGGAATAGGTGAATTCGTCGCCCTTTTCGCCATTGGCCTCCTCGAAACCGATCGAAAAGGTCATCAGGTCCTTCTGGCCTTCCTCAGCCAGAAGCCCGGTGATGATCGAGGAATCGACGCCGCCCGACAGCAGCACGCCGACGGGAACGTCGGACACCATGCGGCGCCTGACGGCGGTGCGCAGCGCGTCGAGCACCCGATCGCGCCATTCCTCGCGCGTGAGTTTGGCGGTCGCGGCATCGCGCTCGTGTTTCGGCGACCAGTAGCGGATATCCTCGAATGAGCCATCCGGCTCGAAGCAGCGGGTGGTGGCCGGCGGCAGCTTGCGCACGCCCTTGACGATGGTGTGCGGCGGCGGAACCACGGCGTGGAACGACATGTAATGATGCAGCGCCACCGGATCGACCGACTTATCGATGCCGCCGCCCTTCAACAGCGCCGGCAGCGTCGAGGCAAAGCGGATATTGCGTCCGCTCATGGCATAATAGAACGGCTTAATGCCGAAACGGTCGCGCGCGATCATCGCCTTGCCGCTGTCGCGCTCGACAATGGCGAAGGCGAACATGCCGTGGAACCGCTTCACGCAATCGCGGCCCCAGGCGTGATAGGCCTTCATGATCACTTCGGTATCGCCGGTGGAGAAGAACCGGTAGCCCTTGTCCTCCAGTTCGCGACGGAGTTCGGGATAATTATAGATGCAGCCGTTGAAGACGATGGTGAGCCCGAGCTCGGGATCGGTCATCGGCTGGGCGGCCTTTTCGGAAAGGTCGATGATCTTCAGGCGCCGGTGACCGAAGGCGAAACGGCCCTGGGCGAAGATGCCGCTGCCGTCCGGCCCGCGTGGCGCGAGCGCCGCGGTAATCCGGGCAACGGCCTCGGAATCTGCAAGGGTTCCATCGAATCTGATCTCTCCGGCAATACCACACATGGTCTGGTCGGTCGCTCCTGTGGACTGGCTGCCCGGTTCAGCCGGGCGCATAAGGCAAAACGCCGGCGCGGACACCGCGCGGCGCAGACTGTTTTTCATGGCGCGGGCGCAAAGCCCGCATCTCGGGTTCGGTTTTAGTTACAACAGAAATCATTTGAGTTCAAATGATTTCTGTTGTAACTAGTTTCCACGATGATGGACAACAAACCTGATACAGCGATCAACAATGCCGATGCGGTGATGAAGGCGATCCGCCGGATCGCCCATGCGATCGACATCCGCTCGAAGCGGATCGGCCGCGAAACGGGGCTGACGATCCCGCAGATCGTGGTGCTGAAGGCCGTGAGCGACCAGGGCGCGCTGACGACGGCGGCGATTTCAAAGCAGGCGGACCTCAGCCCCGCCACCACCGTCACCATTCTCGACAAGCTCGAGGCCAAGGGGCTGATCACCCGCATCCGCTCCACAAGCGACCGGCGCACCGTGCAGGCAGCACTGACAGAGACGGGCGCGCGCACGCTGGAAGGAGCGCCGTCGCTTTTTGCGGATGGCTTCGCCTCCGACTTCGCCACCTTTACGGGAGAAGAACAGCGCGACATCGTCGCAGCCTTCAAGATGGTAGCCGACCTGCTTGATCGCGACGACGCGGGAAGCCCTGAAAGCATGGCGCGCTGACCCCGTCTCAGTGGTTTCGGAGCGCCTTGATCAGGTCTTTCTTGCTCATCTTCGACCGGCCCTCGATGCCGATCTCGCGGGCGCGATCATAGAGATCGTCGCGCGTCCACTCCTCATAGGGCTGCGCCTCGCCGCCCTTCCTGGAGGGCTTCATGCGGTCATTGGCCTTTGCATTGGCAATGCGCGCGGCCTTTTCCTTCGAGGCTCCGTCGCGACGCAGAGCCTGATAGGTATCCTCGTCCTTGATCCGGGCTTCGTCTTTCGCGGTGGGCATAACATCCATCTCCATCGAATTTACCTGAAAAACGATGGAGACGGGCTTTTGGTTCCGGGCCGTTACCGGTTGGCGCGCGCCTCCGCGCCGTCGACGATCGTGCGGATCGTTTCGGCGACCCGGTACTGGAAGGCGAAGGCCTCGTCCGGCTCGAAGCCCGGATCCTCCTCCTGGCCCTTAACGGTCAGCAGTCCGTCGAGCGCGCGGCGGAAGACCGAATAATCCTTGCCCTCGGCAAGGGCCGCGGCAAGCGCGATCAGCACCTCCTGATGCGCCGCCATCTGCGCCTCCAACCGTTCCAGACGATGTTCCGACATAATATCCTCGCTTTCCCCTGTTGCATGGAAGAGGTACACAGCGCGCGACGAAATGCAATCCCGTTCGCCGCATGCCGGAACCAAGCGCGGTGTGCGGCGTTTCGAAGTCATCACATCAATGTTTGCAGGAGTCTTGCTTGTCGCCCGCCACCGCGCCCGAACGCGAGTTTCACTCGCTGACGGAAATCGTTCAGCAGACCATGGAGGAGGCAGGCGACGGCCACGTTTCGGTGGACCACCTCATGGCCTCGTTCGGCCACGCCTCGTTCGTGCCGCTGCTGATCCTGCCGGCGCTGGTGCTAATCACGCCGCTGAGCGGCGTACCGGGGCTTTCGACATTATGCGGATTGATCATCATGATGATCGCGGCCCAGCAGCTCGTCGGCCATACCCGGATATGGCTCCCCGGCTGGATTCGCCACAGGCAGATCGCCAGCGCCAGGTTGCAGCCCGCCATGGCGAAGGTTCTGCCGCTGACGCGCTTTATCGACAGGACCGCGCGCGAACGCCTGACCTTTCTGTTCAAGCGTCCCTTCAAGTGGCTGCTGCCGCTTGCCTGCGTGATTTTCGGCGCGATCATGCCGCTGATGGAGTTCATCCCGTTCTCCTCGTCCCTCATCGGCGTCGCCGTGACCCTGATCGCCTTCTCGATCCTCACCCGCGACGGCATCTTCGCCCTGCTAGCCCTTGTGCCGCTGGGAGCCGTGGCCTGGGGCGTGACGAGCGTTCTGTCGTCGCTTTGACGATACCCCAACGGCGCGGCTGCCTGACGCCGCTGTGCAGAGGCCCGCGCTCTTGACGCGCTCAACTGTCTCGCCCTAATCCAGGGACACATCTTTCGCGCCGGGCCAGCCGGCAAATCATGTTTCAGGAAAGCTTATCGTGGAGAATACCGCCGGTCGGGTTTCGCGCCCCTTTCAGGTCACCAACCGGCAGGTTTTCACGATCGCGCTGCCGATGATGATCGCGCATTTCTCGACGCCGCTGGTCAGCCTTGCCGCGACCGGCGTGGTCGGCCAGTTGCGAAACGAGGTGCTGATCGGCGGCGTCGCGCTGGCCGCCGTCATCTTCGATGTGCTGTTCACCACATTCAACTTCCTGCGCGGCGCGACGACCGGCTTCACCGCGCAGGCCGTCGGCGCGGGCGACCGTCGCCAGGAACAGCGCATGCTGCTGGGCGGCATCTTGATCGCGCTTTCCGCGGGCCTTCTCATACTCCTGCTGCACGTGCCGATCGGCCATCTGGGCCTGGCGGCGCTCGATGCCGACGGTCCGGTGGGCGATGCGGCCTGGACCTACTACGCCTGGCGGGTGTGGTCGGCGCCGTTCGCGCTTTTCAATTTCGTGGTCTTCGGCTGGGTGATCGGCCGTGGCGAGGCGATGACGGCGCTGCTGCTGCAGGTGGTGCTGAACGCGCTGAACCTGTTTCTGGCCTTTGCCGGCGTATTATGGCTCGGTTACGGGCTCGCGGGCGCGGGAGCCGCGAGCCTGATTGCCGAGGGTATGACGGCCGTGATCGGCGCGGTCCTGATCCTCAGACGCACCGACCGAGAGCTTTGGGAATGGCCGGACCTTTCCGCGCTCAAGCGCATGTTCTCGGTCAACCGCGACATGATGATCCGCTCCTTCGCGCTTCTGATCGGGCTTTCCTTCTTCACCCGCCAGTCGGGCGTGCTCGGCACCGATATCCTGGCCGCCAATACCGTGCTGCTGCGCTATTATTTCCTCGGCGTCGCCTTCCTGGACGGTTTCGCCACCGCCGCGGAACAGCTCGCGGGCCGCGCGGTCGGCGCGTTCTACCGCCCGGCCTTCGAGCGCGTCATCAAGCTCACCACGCTCTGGGGCGTGGCGATGGCGCTGGCGGTATCGGCAGTGTTCTTCCTCACCGGCCCCATGGTCGTGGCCCTGATCGCGCCTATCCCCGAGACGCAAGCGCTCGCCCACACCTACCTGCCCTACGCTGCGATCATGCCGCTCATCGGCGTGATCGCATTCCAGATGGACGGCGTGTTCATCGGCGCGACATGGTCGCGCGAGATGCGCACGCTGATGCTGGCGTCGCTGGCCTTCTACTTCGCGGCCTGGGCGGTGCTCCAGCCGCTGTTCGGCAATCACGGCCTCTGGATCGCAATGCTGCTGTTCCAGGGCGCGCGCTCGGTCTTCTTCCGACTGACGTTGCCGAAGCTGGCGGACCGGACCTTTTCGCCTGCGGCTTCGCCATAATTCCGAAACCAGGCGATCCGACGATCACCCCCAGACCGTGCCGAAGAGCCGCATCCAGTTGCCGCCAAGGATTTTCTCGATCCGGGTTTGCGACCAGCCGCGGCGTTGCATTTCCGCCGTCAGGTTCGGGAATTCGTCGTTGCGGCGGATGCCTTCCGGCTTGGTGATCCTCGCCGAGCCGAACTCGGTCAGCGTGCGGCCGGTGCCCTTGTCCTTGTTGGCCCAGAGCAGCCACGGTCCCGGACGCGGCCGGTTATGGTTGAAATCGGTTCCGATCGCGACATGGTCTTCGCCGACGAGATCCATCGTGTATTCCATGGCGTCGATCACATCGGCAACCGTCGCGTCATTGCCCTTGGCAAGACCGGGCGCAAACAGCGAGGTGCCGATGACGCCGCCCTTTTCGGCGCAGGCCTTGAACACCTCGTCCGGCTTGTTGCGCGGCACATCCTTCAGCCCGCGCGGCAGGCAGTGGGTAATGGCGACCGGTTTTTCGGAATAGGCGATCGTATCGAGCGAGGTCTGGATGCCAACATGCGACAGATCGATCAGAATGCCGCATCTTCCCATCTCGTCCACGGCCTCGCGACCGAAGCCGGTCAGGCCGCTGTCCTTTTCCTCCAGATAGCCCGCGCCGAACAGGTTCTGGGTATTGTAGGTCAACTGCATGATGTTGACGCCGAGGTCCTTGAAGATGCCGAAATAATCCAGCCGGTCCTCGACCGGCGAGGTGTTCTGCCAGCCGAAGATGATGCCGACCTTGCCCGCCGCCTTGGCGCGGCGGATATCGTCCAGCGTTTTAACCGGCATGGCGATATCGGCGTTTTCGGCCAGCTTCTGTTTCCACATGATCACATATTCGATCCCGCCGCGAAAATTCTCCCACAGCACGGAGGACGCGCTGATCGCGGTCACGCCGCCGGCCTGGGCTTCCAGCAGGATGTCGCGACTGAAATCCGAGCATTGCAGGGCGTCGATGACGATCGAAGAGGAGTGGATGTAAGTTTCGTTCATGGCAGTTGTCCTAAAATTCAGGCGGTCATGGCGAGATCGCTTGGAAGCCATTCCTCGCCGGTCATGTCGGGGCGATCGTAGTCGCGGAAGCGGGCGAGATGGATTTCGGCATCCTCGGCCATGAAGGAGCGCACCAGGCCCGAGGCGAGCCTTCGCGCGCCCTCGCTGGAGGACGGGATGCCGGAGGTCACCTTGCCGTGGCTGGGGACTGAAGGGTAGGCAAAGCAGGTGAGTTTCGAGAGCGCGGGGCATGCGCCTTCACGCTTTTCGAGAAATGCGAAGTCGGGGCCAAGATAGGGATGGGCGGCGAGGCCGGGGTTTTCCACCGCCTTCTCCGCGCCCATCACATCGCCCCATGTGCGGATATGCGGCGCAAAGGCGGCAAGCTCAGGCCGCTCGGCAAGATCGATGCCGAAGCCAGTGGCGAAGATTGCGACATCGGCCGCAAGCGCGCCCTTTGGCGTGACGATGCGGATGCCGTCCGCGGTTTCCTCAACCCCGGTGACGGGCGCGCCGACGTGGAGAAAGGCATTGTCGTGACGGGCGACGCGCTCGACCGAATGCTTCGGCGGCGGCACGGGAAAGCGGTCGCCCTCGTTCATGATTTCCCACTTGACCCGGTCGGGCAGGCCGAGATAGCCCGATGTCATGCCGCGCGAACCGGTTCCGGTAAACTTGTCGATGACGGGAATGGCGGGACGGCGCACCAGAAGATCGAGCCGGGCGCAGCCCTCTTCCAGCGCGGTCGCCGCGTTGTCCATGGCGGAAGCACCGGCGCCGACCACAACGACGCGTTTGCCCTTCAGAGTCTTCGTGTCGAACACGTCGGCGGAATGATAGACCTTGCCCTTCGGGATGTGCCGCGCGACGGCGGGAAGGCGCGGCGCGCCCATAGCATCAAGACCGGTGGCGATCACCACCCGGCGGGCCAGCACCGTTCCTTGCGTTGTCGTAAGTCGCAGCAGGTTGCCTTCAGGCGCAATCCCTTCGACATCGCAGTCATTGACGATATCGGCCTCGGTCACCCGCGCAAACCAGTTCATGTAATCCATCCACATGGTGCGCGGCGCAAGCTCCATGCGGACCCACGCGTCTTCGCCCCATTGCGCCTCGAACCAGGCGCGGAAGGTGAGCGCGGGAATGCCCATGGCAGGGCCGGCCGCTTCCTTGACGGTGCGCAGCGTTTCCATGCGCGCATAGGTGACCCAAGGACCCTCGCGTCCCTTCGCAGCGCGGTCGAACAGACGAACCTTGAAAATCCCCTCCATCCGCAAGGCGAGATTGGCGGCAAGGCCGCAAAGACCCGCGCCGATGACCGCCACATCCAGAACGTCGCCCCCGTCCGGGCCGTCGGTCGCCGGCATCCATGCCTTCGGCGGCAGGTTCAGCAAAGTGCGTTGGCGTTCAAGTTCGGCTTCCAGGGCCGCAAGGCCAGAAGTGTGCGTCATGAGGTTTCAGTTCCTTGCATTACAGACTGGACCGTTCCAGTGTCCGCACGTCCGCGGGATCGTGGAACACGCAGTCCGGGATGGTCGCCTTGCAGGCAGCCTCGAAGCCTGCCGCGAAAGACAGAAGCTCGCCGGGAAGCACCCGGCCGGCGGCGCTGAACAGCCCCCAGATATAGGGCAGGCTGACGGAAAGCGGCCGGATCGCAACGCCCTCGACGGGAATGCCGAACGCCGTGACCGGATCGATGATGGCGATGCCAAGCCCGGCCCGCGCGGCCATCATAGCGTTGAGCGAGGAATTGGTGACGATCTCGCCTGAGGGGGTGATGTCTTCGCGCTTGAGCGCGCCGTTGATTTTGCCGCGAATACGATAGGCATTGCCGACGGTCAAAAGCCGCGCGGCGGAAAGCGCTTCGAGAGCAAGCGGCCCGTCCACATCAAAGGGGCCGCCTTCGGCAATGGCGGCCACCAGCCGGGATTCGCAGATCACCTTGGCTTCGAGCGTGGCATGTTCCAGCGGCAGGGCCGAAATGCCGAAATCCGCCGCGCGGCTGGTCACGGCGCGGGCCACATGCTCGGCATTCATGGTCTCGATATTGACCACGCCCGGCAAATCCTCGCCCATGAGTGCCAGCGTCGGGCTTAGAAGCCCCCCGGCCATGGTGGGAGTCGCCGCGATATCGATCGCGGCGATCTGACCGTCGCGAATGGCGGCGGCGCGTTCGCGGATCTGATGCAGGCCCGACATCAGCCGCTGCACCTCTCCATAGAACTGAAGCCCGCGTTCTGTCGGCGATATGCGCGGCCCGTTGCGGTGAAACAGCGGGAAACCCACCGAATCCTCCAGTTCCTTGATCTGGCGGGTCACGGCCGGCTGGCCGATACCCAATTGCTTGGCAGCCGCCGTCATCGAGCCGCAGGCCATGGCGGCCTGGAAGGCTTCGAGCGCTTTCACATCGGAAATTTTATCATTCGATATTGACATATTGAACGCATCATTATCCATATACGTGATATTGGCAAGTGCAGATTAAGCCATTCACGCGTCACGGGCGGCAAGCCGCGATGGCGAGACCGGAAACGGAACGATAAAACAGAGGAATAGCAGCATGTCTTTGATAGCACGCATCGCAGGCGTCGCGACGATCGCGATCACAACGGCCACAATGGCGCAGACAGCCTCGGCAGCCGACGTCTGGCGCCTGAGCTCGATGATGACCCCCGACAGTTTCGAGGGGAAGGCCTACCAGAAGTTCGCCGATCTGGTGTCGGAATACACCGATGGCGAGATCGAGGTGAAAATCTATCCCAACGAGCAGATCGGCTCGATGGATTCCGTCATCGAGCAGCTCAGCCAGGGGATCATCCAGCTCGCGCCTTCGAGCCTGTCCTTCATGTCGCGCTGGGAGGACAGCATTCGCTATGCCTCCGCGCCCTTCCTGTTCGACAATTACGACCAGTGGTCGAATTTCATCGATGGCGAGCTGTTCCAGTCCTGGCTCGGCGAAGTCGAGGACAAGGCCAATATCACCGTTCTCGGCAGCATTCCGGAGATGCCGCGCGGCACGTTCCGCACGCTATTGTCCAACAAACCGGTCGAGACGGTTGACGATATCAAGGGCCTGAAGCTGCGTCAGTTTCAGGACCAACTCGTGATCGATGCCTGGACCTATCTCGGCGCGGAAGTGCGCGTCCTGCCCTGGGGCGAGGTCTATGACGGCATCAATCGCGGCATCGTCGATGCCGTGACCTCTCCGGCGGAACTGATCGAATCCACCCGTTTCTACGAGGTAGCGCCCAACATCATCCGCACCGACGAATATCCGCAGGCGGTTGCCTGGATGATGAACGCCAAGGCCTGGGACAAGCTGACGCCGGAACAGCAGGACGCCCTGGAGCGCGCCCACAGCGAAGCATCCGCCTATGCCCGCGAACTGCTGGAAGAACAGGCAGCGACGCTGGAAAGCGACCTGGAGGCCAAGGATGGCGTCACCGTGAACCTTGACTTCGACACCACGCAGTTCAGCGACAGGATGGCGGCCTTCTATCAGCAGCGCGCCGACAACGGCGAGTTGCCCGAGGGCCTGCTGGACGCCGTTCAGGCCGCGAAGCAAGAGTAAGGCACGATGCGTGCGCTTGACGGATTTCTTGACGCCATTGCCAGCCTCTTCAAGGGGCTGGCGACCCTCTGTCTCGCCGTCATGGTGGCGCTGAACCTCTTCAACGTCGCCTTCCGGGCGGTGTTCGATCATGCCTTCGGCTGGATATTCTCGTGGACGCTGCTGTTGTTCATCTGGATGCTGCTGCTCGGCTTCTTCGTCTATATGCGCAACCGCCGCGACGTGGTTGTCGATATCTTCATGTCTCGCCTGCCGCCCGTCGGACGGCGGATCGGCGGCATGTTCGCCTGCCTCGTCGGCATGGCCGTGATGGCGGCGATCCTGCGCGGCGCGCCGGCGCTGATCTCGCTGCAGCGCGCGCCGATGGACGGCACCGGCCTGCCGATCTGGACCCAGTCGCTACCGCTGTTCGTCTCCGCCGCGCTGGTGTTCGCGCATTTCCTGCTGTCCTTCATCGAGATCGCCACCGGCCGGGCCGAAGCGTTCCCGCGCGATATCGAACCGGTCGAAAAAGGAGCCGTCGAATGATCCTCGGTCTGATCGTCATCGGCGGTTTCGTGCTGCTGATGCTTATCGGCGTGCCGGTAACCGTCGCCATCGGCGCCGGCGCCATTATCGGCCTCTACTGGGCCGGTTTCGGCGATATGGGCATCGTCGTCCCGCAACAGATTCTCGATGGCGCGGCAAAGCCGGCGCTGCTCGCAATCCCGTTCTTCGTGCTGGCCGGCAATCTGATGAACACCATTGGGCTAACCGATCGCATCTTCAATTTCTGTCTGGCGCTGATCGGCCATTTCCGCGCCGGACTTGCCTATGTCAACGTCGTCGCCTCGCTGCTGTTTGCGGGCGTTTCGGGCGCGGCTACCGCCGATATCGCCGGCCTCGGCCAGCTTGAGGTGAAGGCGATGCGCGAGCGCGGCTATTCGCCTCAATTCTCGGCTGCCCTCACGGTCGCGACATCGCTTGTCGGACCGATCGTTCCGCCCTCGATCAGCCTGATCGTCTATGCCTGGCTTGCCAACCAGTCGGTGGCCCGGCTGTTTCTGGCCGGCATCATTCCCGGCATTCTCGTCGCGATTTCCTTCATCCTCTATATCCGCGTCGTTTCGATCTGGACGCCGATGCCGCGGGAGAAACGCGCCAGCATCAGCGACATCCGCCGCGCCACGCTCGAGGGACTTCCGGCGTTGATCGCGCCCGCCATCATTCTGAGCGCCATTATCTTCGGCTTTGCCACGGCCACCGAAGCCGGCGTGATCGCCTGCGGCTATTCGCTGCTGATCGGCCTGTTCTATCGCACGGTGACATGGAAGGGCGTGCGCGACGCGCTCACCGAAAGCGCGGTGCTTTCCTCCCTGATCATGATGATCATCGGTGTCTCACAGATCATGGGCTGGCTGTTTGCCTTCGAGCAGGTGCCGCAGGCCTTTGCCTCCGGCATTCTGGAGGCGATCAGCAAGCCGTGGGTTTTCATGGCCTTCACCATCGTGCTGCTGGTCATCATCGGCTGCTTCATGGAGGCGACGCCGGCCAAGATCATTCTCCTGCCGCTGCTTCTGCCGGCCGCCGACGCCTTCGGCATCGACCGGGTGCAGTTCGGCATGGTGATCACCCTTGCCCTGCTTTTAGGAATTGCCACGCCGCCGCTCGGCGTCGGGCTTTACCTGATGTCGGCCGTTTCGGGCGTACGCTTCGAAAAGCTGGCGATATCGATCCTGCCACTGCTGATCCCGCCGATCGTCGTGCTGATCCTGCTGGCGACCGTGCCGGAGATTACGCTCTGGCTCCCCAATCTCATCATGGGACCGCAATGACCATACACCATGCCCGGCCCGACGCGCTGGACCGCGCCGGCGGCCTTGCCGAAGACGGCGAAGTCTACGCCCTGCGCGCACTTCGCCCCGAATTCCTGAACGGTGCTGAGGATTGCCGCGTGGCCGTTCTCACCCCTCACAACGATCTCGGCCTGTCGCCGGCGCTGCGCGCTGCAATCGCCCGCCGGGTGGCGCTGACGGCCGACAATGAAAAGCTGCTTGCCGAATATCCCGTGCCGGAAGATGAGAGCCTAGCCACGCTTTCTCGCGGGGAGATGCCGGGAGACGGCCGCCTTGCGGCGATCGCCGCCCATGCCGACATGATCGCCGCCAATCCGGGCGCAAGCACCCGCGAAAGCCTCGATGCGCTGCTTGCGGCCGGACTGAGCGTGCCGCAGGTGATCGCGCTGTCCGAGCTTCTGGCCTTTGCCTGCTTTCAGATCAGGGTCGCCCACGGACTTTCGCTGCTGGAGGAAGGTGCATGAGCGCTCTGGGTTCCATCCGCATCAAGCCTCTCACCTGGCATCCGCATCTGCCGCCGGTCGAGATCGAGGACGCCACGCCGGAACAACTGGAAGCGATGAAGGTTACGCCGTCGGCGAAGAAGGTTTCGCCCTATGTGCGCACCCTTGCCCATGATCCCGAAAGCTATGTCGCGCGCACCACGCTGTTCAATGCGATCATGTATGCCGAGGGTGGTCTGCCGCGCGCCGAGCGCGAACTCGGGGCGCTGGCCGCATCGCAGGTCAATGGCTGCCGCTACTGCGCCAATGTCCACGCCCGCCAGCATATCCGCCTCTCTGGCTCCTCTGACGTGATTGCGGCGCTCTGGACCGAAGACCGCGCTGCGTTGTCGGCCCGCGATGCCGCGATCGTCGCGTTCGCCGAGGCGCTGACGGCGACTCCGCCCAGCGCCGACAAAAGCCATATTGCGGCGCTGAAGGCCGCAGGTATTGAGCCGTTCGAGATCATCGACCTCATTCATGCTATTGCTATATTCGGTTGGGCCAACCGCCTGATGCACCCGCTCGGCCATTCGGACAATGAAGACAGAAGGACCGCGCCATGAAAGCCATTAACACCGACAAGGCCCCTGCCGCAATCGGCCCCTACAGCCAGGCCGTTCGCCATGGCGATCTGCTGTTCGTGTCGGGTCAGCTTCCGATCGATCCGGCAACCGGCGGGTTCGTGGAAGGCGGCGTGGTGGAGCAGATGCGGCAATGCCTGAAGAATATCGCGGCGATTGCCGCGGAAGCCGGAACCGACCTGACGAAGACGATCAAGACCACCGTGCTTCTGACCGACCTTTCCGGCTTCGCCGACGTCAATGAAGAATACGGCAAGGCCTTTGCCGAGCCGTTCCCGGCGCGCGCCTGCTATGAAGTCTCGGCCCTTCCCAAGGGGGCGCTGGTCGAGGTCGAGGCGGTGATCGCGCTATGAGCGGCGACAGCCTCCTGACCGACGATCTGGACATCGCGCTGCCGGCCTGCGCGGAGCGCGCCTGGGCGCGCCGCGCCATCGGGCTGTTGCAGGGCGACGCCCGCCGCTCCGCCGACACCCATCTCATCAAGCCAGTCTTTCCCGGCCTCACCGGTCTTTCGGTCTATCTGAAGGATGAAAGCACGCATCCGACGGGCAGCCTGAAACACCGCCTCGCCCGTTCGCTGGTGCTTTACGGCATCTGCAACGGGCATATCCGCGAGGGGACCACGCTGGTCGAGGCGTCCTCGGGCTCGACGGCGGTTTCGGAGGCCTATTTCGCCCGCATCCTGCATCTGCCCTTCATCGCCGTGATGCCGCGTACCACGTCGCGCCAGAAGATCGAGGCGATCGAACGCTTCGGCGGCCAGTGCCATCTGGTCGAACGCTCCGGTGAGGTCTACGAGGCCGCGCAACGGATCGCCGCCGAGACCGGCGGCCATTATCTCGACCAGTTCACCTTCGCCGAGCGCGCCACCGACTGGCGCGGCAACAACAATATCGCCGAGAGCATTTTCGCGCAGATGGAGAACGAGGAGCACCCCACCCCCGAATGGGTGGTGATGAGCGCAGGCACCGGCGGCACCTCGGCCACGATCGGCCGCTATATCCGCTACCGCAACCTGCCGACGCGGCTCTGCGTCGTCGATGTCGAGAACTCGGTGTTTTACGACAGCTATGTCAGCGGCGACCGCACCGTCAGCCGCGATGACGGGTCCAGGATCGAGGGCATCGGCAGGCCGCGCGTCGAACCCTCCTTCCTGCCGACGGTCATCGACCACATGATCCGGGTCCCCGACGCCGCATCCCTTGCAGCCATGCATGTTCTCTCGAAACGCATCTTCCGCCAGGTCGGCGGCTCGACCGGCACCAATTTCTTCGGCCTCTGCCGGATCGCGGCGCAGATGATGCACGAGAAGCGCGAAGGCGCGCTCGTCACCCTGATCTGCGACAGCGGCGCGCGGTATGCCGATACCTATTACAACCCCGACTGGCTGAAGGAAAACGGCCTCGACATCGCGCCCTATGTCGACCAGCTCGAGCGCTTCCTCGACACGGGCCGGCTGCAGGCCTGACCGGCCTTCGGCGATCAGGCTTATTGCGCTGCAAGGTTATCGCTGCAGCAGTGATATCCGTGGCTTGCTCCAAACGTTACCGCCGGGTACCTGAAAGGACACCCGACGGATAAAAATAACGCCAGGTACGAAGCGTCAGAACCGGACCTCGAAGTGATCGCCCATATCGGGCTGCTCGTCAGTGACCTTGGCCTTGGCGATCTGGATCGCAAAACCGATCGAACCCTTTGTGGCCCAGACTTCGGCGAAATCCGGGTCAAACCTGATCAACCGGATATCGGGGTCATCGATTCCCTCAAACCAGCTGGAGGCGACCGGATTCCAGAGCTCCTCGAGCTTCTTTCGATCCTGGACCAGCTCGGACTTGCCTTCCACGCGGGCGTGCATCTCGCCATTGCCCGTGACGATAAGCGAACTTTCGGTCTCGCCGGCCTCGATCGCCTTCACCAGATCAGTGCCCTTCGCGGTGATAAACCAGATCACCCCTTCCTTCTCATTGGGGTAAGGCGACATCGGCACATGGCGGGCGGAACCAATGCCCAGCATCGCCGCGCGAACATCGTCCATTTCTTTCCAGAATTCCGATTTTGACATTGTTTTCTCCTTTGCAGGGATAAACGCCTTCCGCCTGAAAAGGTTGCCTGCCGATTTTGGGAAAGAGGCTCGCGCGCGACCACTTTAAGCGCGGACCGTTTTTCGGCGATCAACAGCGCTTCCATTTCCACCCGAACGGCTTTAGACCATGGAAACATGACAGGGATTCATGCTCCATGATCGATATCCAGCCTCTGGCCATCCTGCGTGAAATAGACCGGACGGGCAGTCTGACCCAGGCGGCCGAGCAGTTGAACCTGACCCAATCGGCCGTCAGCCACGCCATCCGCCGCTTCGAGGACCGCTATGGCGTCAAGCTCTGGGAGCGCGAGGGGCACAAGCTGCGCCTGACGCTTGCCGGAGATTATCTTCTCGGCCTTGCGCAGCGAGTGCTGCCGCAACTCGAACATGGCGCGACGGTCATCGAGGATTATGCGCGCGGGCGGCGCGGCGCGATCCGGGTGGGGATGGAATGCCACCCTTGCCAGGACTGGCTGATGCGCGTGGTCGATCCGTTCCTGGCGGAATGGCCGGATGTCGAACTGGACGTGACCACGGCCTTTCAGTTCGGCGGGCTGGCAGCGCTTTTGAGCCACGAGATCGACATTCTCGTCACCCCCGATCCGATCGAGCGCGCAGGGCTCGAATACAGGCCTGTCTTCGATTACGAACTGGTTCTGGCGGTTGCCGAGAGCCACCCTCTGGCGCGGAGCCAACGGGTCGAGCCGGAGGATCTGGCGGGCGAAACCCTGATCACCTATCCGGTCTCGCGCGAAAGGCTCGATATCTTTACCCGCTTCCTCGTGCCCGCCCACGCCCTGCCGCGTCGCCACCGCACGGTGGAGACGACCGATCTGATGCTGCGGCTGGTGGCATCCGGCCGCGCCGTCAGCGCCACGCCCGACTGGCTTCTGCGCGGAGCCAAGGGGGTGAAGGGCGTGCGAATTGGCGAGGGCATCGCCAAATCGATCCATCTCGGATACCGCAAGGGCAACCGGGCCGCCTACCTGGATGGCTTCATGCATCTGGCCGAGGCCGTTCATATCTGAACCATCGCTGGATGGCCGGCCGGGCTTACTGGGGCGTCTAGCGCCAAATGCAGGCAGCGAACGGGTATCGTCGCGCGGCGGCTCCGATACGGCCCCCTCATAACATGACTACGTGTCATGTTTTTCTGATAAATAATCATTTTTTATCATGTGAAAACTCGGGCATACAACACCCAGCGCCTGAGCCGTCGGTTCATGAAGACTGCTGATGACGCAGGCTTGGGAACAAGCTCGACAGGCCTCGAAACCGCAATCAATGCCCGCGCGCGCTTTCTCGGAAGCCAGGATACCACGATGACCAATGACCTCACCTTCACGATCAAGAGCATTCGTTTCGACGAAAATTACAAGCCGTCCGATGCCACGCGGACGACTACCAATTTCGCGAACCTGGCGCGCGGTGAGCGCCGGCAGGAGAACCTGCGAAACGCGTTGCGCATGATCGATAACCGTTGCAACGATCTCGCGCATTGGGACAATCCGGAGAGCGACCGTTACGCGGTCGAGCTCGACATCATTTCCGCCGAACTGGATATTGACGGCACTGGCCAGGCTTTCCCGGCCATCGAGGTGCTGAAGACGACGATCCTCGATCGCAGGACCGGCGCGCGGATCGAAGGCATCGTGGGAAATAACTTCTCCTCCTATGTGCGCGACTATGATTTCAGCATCCGGCTACCCGAGCATAACAGGGAACGGGCGGGTTTCAGCGTGCCGGAGGATTTTGGCGAACTGCACGGAAAGCTCTTCCAGTGCTTCGTGAATTCGAAGGCGTACAAGGCGCATTTCCGCAAGCCCCCGGTCATCTGCCTCAGCGTTTCGGAAAACAAGATCTATCGCCGCACCGCAAACCGGCACCCCGTCCTGGGTGTTGAATACGAGGCCAACGAGCCGTCCCTGACCGAGCAGTATTTCCGCAAGATGGGTTTGCAGGTACGCTATTTCATGCCGCCTGAATGCGCGGCGCCGCTGGCCTTCTATTTCTTCGGAGACCTGCTCAACGACTACACCAATCTGGAACTGATCGGCACCATCAGCACCATGGAGACGTTCCAGCGGATCTACCGACCCGAGATCTACAACGCGAACTCGGTCGCGGGCCAATGCTACAAACCGAACCTGAAGCAGAGCGACCATTCGCTCACCCGCATCGTCTATGACCGGGAGGAGCGGACCCGGCTCGCCATCGAGCAAGGCAGGTTCGCGGAGGAGCATTTCATCAAGCCCCACGCATCCCTTCTGGGCCGATTGTCGGCGCAACACGCCCTTTGACCCATTCAAGAATCTACAAGGTCGCGATCATGAACAAACTGCTTCCCACATCGACCGCCGGCAGCCTGCCCAAGCCCGCCTGGATCGCAGAGCCCGAAAAGCTCTGGTCCCCCTGGAAGCTCGAGGGTGATGAACTTGCCGAGGGCAAACAGGATGCGCTGCGGCTGACGCTGGCCGAGCAACAGCGCGCGGGCATCGATATCGTCAGCGATGGCGAACAGACCCGCCAGCACTTCGTCACGACCTTCATCGAGCATCTCGATGGCGTCGATTTCGAGAAGCGCGAGACGGTGAGGATCCGCAATCGCTATGATGCCAGCGTTCCGACCGTTGTCGGCGCCGTGTCGCGCGAAAGGCCGGTCTTCGTCGAAGATGCGAAATTTCTGCGCAGCCTGACCGACGGTCCGATCAAGTGGGCGCTGCCCGGTCCGATGACGATGATCGACACGCTTTATGACGCCCATTACCAGAGCCGAGAGAAGCTTGCCTGGGAGTTCGCCAAAATCCTCAATCAGGAAGCGCGCGAGCTGGAAGCGGCCGGCGTGGACATCATCCAGTTCGACGAACCCGCCTTCAACGTGTTCTTCGACGAGGTGAACGACTGGGGCATCGCCACGCTCGAAAGGGCGATCGAAGGGCTGAAATGCGAGACCGCGGTCCATATCTGCTATGGCTACGGCATCAAGGCCAATACCGACTGGAAGAAGACGCTGGGCTCCGAATGGCGGCAATATGAAGAAACCTTCCCGAAGCTTCAGGCCTCCAATATCGATCTGGTTTCGCTGGAGTGCCACAACTCGCATGTGCCGATGGAGCTGATCGAACTGATCCGCGGCAAGAAGGTGATGGTCGGCGCCATCGACGTGGCGACCATCACCATCGAAACGCCGGAGGAGGTCGCCGCGACTCTCCGCAAGGCGCTCCAGTTCGTCGACGCGGACAAGCTCTACCCCTGCACCAATTGCGGCATGACGCCGCTTGCGCGCAGCGTCGCCCGGGGCAAACTGCAAGCCCTCTCGGCAGGCGCGGCAATCGTGCGACGGGAAATCTCTGCCTAGAGCCGCTCCCGGTTGGCGCGGGATACCGCAGTATTGTTGTTGATGATTGAATACAGATAGAAGACGGCCAGCCCCGAGCGCCGCGTAGGGAGCCGAAGGCGAGTGCGGTTGTCCAATGCGTGGACGAGATCCATGATATCGGGATCACGGTCAAACCTTTGTCTCCACCAAACTAGAAGCCCGGGCTTGCGGCCATGCCAAACTTGCTTTCATCGCGGTATTCATGCACCGTCACAACTCGCGATTTATGATTTTCGGCAGGCAGGGGAGGTTCGCGGTGGTGGATTGGCTGGCCAGGCGTTGGGTTTCTTCGGCGCTTTTCATGGCATGCGGCTTTGTGGCGCTGGCGCCGGCAATCGCCCTCGCCTTTTCCGGCTTCGTGGTGCTGCTCTATTCCGGAGCGCATCTATCTCGACAACGGCCGGGCCTTCGCCTCCAAGATGATCTCAGGCGGCGCGAGAACGCGCTATCGTTGGAAGATCGACGAGGATGAAGTGGCGGGCCTGCTGGTTACGCTAGGCATCGAGCCACGTTTTGTGACGCCGTTTCACGGTCAGGCCAAGCCGATCGAGCGTGCCTGGAACGATCTGGCCGAGGAAGTCAGCAAACATCCGGCAATGTCCGGTTGCTACACCGGTCCTGGCGTCCACGCCAAGGATTACGGCTATGACACGCCGATCCCGCAGTCTGACATTGACGAGGCCGCCCGCCAGCGCCAGATGAAGCGTTCGCGCTACGATCCGCGTGCCGCCGCTGTCGAAGGCATCACCGACCAGCTCGACAATGACCGCGAAGTCCGCGCCGCTTCCATCGTCCAGGACCCGAACAATTACGACGCCGGCCGCTAGGTCACATTGGTCGGGACCGACAAGTTCTCCAACTTCGAAAGCTCCGATCCCTACGGCGTTATCGACGAGGGCTTTTCCGCCACGCTGATCTACCGCCCCAACATGATGACCATGGGCCGCCCCGTCTGGGACAGGCTGAAGCGACACCCCCGCCTGATCAAGGCCATCAAGGGCGGTCTCACCGAAGACGGCGCCATCACCAAACAGCAGTTTGCCGACCTGTTCGAAATCAGCCTGGAAAACCTGCTGATCGGCGAAGCCTGGATCAACACCGCCCGGAAAGGCCAGCAGGTCAATCTTCAGCGCGTCTGGGGCAACGCGATTTCGCTGCGTTATGTCGACGTCTCCAAGCAGGCCGCCGTCGACAGCGTCATGACATGGGGCTTCACCGCAGAGCTCGGCACCCGCATCTCCGGTTCCATTGAGGACCCCGATATCGGCCTTGAAGGCGGCGAGCGCGTCCGCGTCGGCGAGCGCGTCCGCGAACTCGTGGTCGCCAAGTCGCTCGGCTACCTGATCCGCAACCCGATCTGATCGAAACCCAAGACAAGGACGTTCGACATGGAAGAACTGACGAAGATTTCCGGCATCGGTCAGGCAACCGCAAAGAAACTGGTCGAGGCCGGCATTGCCGATCTCGCCGCCCTTGCCGCCGCCGATCCCGAAAAAGCCCCTGAAGGCTTTGCGCCGGAAGACTGGCAAAAGTGGATCGCGGCTGCCGTTGCCGCAGCTGCCACGGCTGAAGCCAGCAAAGCCAATGCCGGTGCAGACGGTCAGCAAAAAGCCGTTCAGCCGGAGACACCGGCCATCCCCGATACGAAGCCGGCCGCGCCGGCCAAAGGCCCGGTCTGCCGCGTCCGCGTTCGCTATGGCGGCCGCTACTACGACCCCGGCAAGCCTTTGCCCGGCAATATCTCCGCCGACGACGTCAACGAACTGAAGGCGCTCGACGCGATCGGCTGAGTGGTTCTGTCCTCCTTCGGCGGCGGGCAGACCAGCGAGGCCATCACGGAAGCAGCCCGAACCTTGCCGGTTTTCCCGCGTGAGGTCTGGTGCGCCGCAGGCAGCGGCACCCTCGCGCGGTCTTTGCGCAATGCCTGGCCGAAAGCCGAACTGCATGTGGTCCAGGTCGGCCGATCATTGCCAACCATCTCAGGAGCACATACCCACGCCGCTGGCTGCACCTTCGAAACCCCCATCCGCCCCAGTGCCCCATTCCCCACCCATCGCCACTACGAGGCGAAAGCGTGGCATCTGTTGACCGCCGAACGTCGCCGGGACAATGTCCTATTCTGGAATGTACACGGCTGACAAAACGGGGAATGCGAGTGAAAAGAGGCAGCGACGAAAGAGACGACGGCACAGATAATTCGCGAATAGCGTTTTTGGCCGTTGTCGGAACTGTCATTTGGGCGGGTGTTGCAGGTATCATCCTTTGGAAGGCGGGGTTGCCGACGAATTCGCCTGGATGGGGAGATTTCTTCGCGGGCGCATTTGCCCCTGTTGCGTTCATTTGGTTGGTTGTTGCTGTCTTCATTCAATCCAATGAACTGAAAGAGCAACGGAAAGAGCTCGCTCTTACGCGGGAAGAATTCGAATTGAACCGCGAGGTTCTGAAGGAACAGGCGAAGGAAGCGAAAAAGCAAGCCGAGTTTATCGGCCAACAGACAAAGGCCATGTTTGATCAGAAGAGGCTGCAGGAATTTGAAACAGCCTTAAGCACTTTTGCTATCCGGCTTGAGACGTATAGGGAAGCACTGCGTTTTAGTACCGAAAAGCACATATATGGGGCGCCAGTGTACACGGGAGAGGCAGGTCGCTACAAAGGTGAGGACCTCATACTGCATATTTTCAAAACTCTGCAGGAGTACGATAAGCTAACAGAAGGCAAGAGATGGACTGTCGAAAGATGGACGTCATTTCATCCGGAAGGGCTTGGCCGAATTGTTGAAGCGGCCAAAGCCTGCCTCATAGCTGCAAGCAAATTGTCTGAGGGCGATAGGCCAAGAGCGAAGGCTTTGGAGCTTGAGACACTCTGCGAGGACCTCAGCACTCTTTACGATCTCTCCACACAACAGAGTGGTGGCGCAGAAGGATCCGGTTACTCAAAGCTGTAGGAGTAAAAATTCGATCGCGCTGCAACCGTCGACATTGAAAACCGAGCGAGTAATCAAGGCACAGTTGGTTATTGCATGGTATTGCTAGTTTCGACGGCCAGCAATTTGCAAACGTCAGCTAGGCTACCCTCGATCCTGCGGTATCCCGCATTGCCGTCTTGGTACCACATTTCACCTTCGTATCGGTATACGCGAGTAGCGTTTGAGGTTGGCCCCGATGCGTAGCGTGGGTCTCTTGCACAAGTTTTGACAAGGACGGAGCTCGTTTGAAAGTCCTTGGCGAAATCGGACAGCTCCGGCGTGCTCGGTGAACCTCTGGGGACGACGAAGTTTAGCATCGCGATGACTGCCGAGATCGCGATAAAAGCCACCGAAGATCGTGTCCATTTGGCAGTGACCTTCGCTGCTTCGGCAGCTTCCTGGGAGGCCTTTGCCGCAAGCCGTGTCTGATCAGCTGACGCTACTTGCGCCGCCAAGGCGCGGCGACGAAACTCACTCTCAACTGCATAGCATAGCAACGAACCAGGCTGCGCGCCCCCCATTCGTTCCAAGAGCTCTTTGTCGGACAGTTCATAAAGCTCGTCAGGCCTAATGCTCATACTTTCTTCCTCGTTTGCTTTTTGTGGGCAATTTCGCTTCGAAAGCAAAAATCAAAGCGAACACAGACGGGCAAGCCCAAGCAAGTGCGAGGCCAGTATCCACGAAATCTCTATCTTTTGCATCAAGGGAACCGCGACTTCCCCAATACCCTGCGGCCTTGCGGAAGTTAGCAATAAAATGACAATACTTTACGGTTTGTACAAGCACTGATCACTGCGAAAATGCGCGTTACGCCAATGCTGCTCTATCGAGCTTTTCAAGCTCAGACCTTCGCGGCCAGCATCTCCAAAAAAATTCCGGATCGTCGTGTCAAAATTCCGGAATCGCGCGTCACGCTACAGTGGCCCTGCCGCGAAAACCGCTCAGCGACCGTCGGAACAGCATCGATAAGCCAACCGCTGGTCGCAGATAAATATCTGAATTTAAAAAAGCCTGGCGGACAGAGAGGGATTCGAACCCTCGATACGGTTTCCCGTATACACGCGTTCCAGGCGTGCGCCTTCAACCACTCGGCCACCTGTCCGTTCGATGCCTGCTTCGGCGAAACCGAGCGGCGGGAACGGCGCGATATATACCGATGAAGGCGCGATGATCAACCCGAATTTGTCAGTTTCCTGAAATGATTGCGCGCGGTCGCCAATTGCGCGGCCCCGTCGCCCGGCCGCGGAACCGGAACTTGTGTCCGTCCGTTTCCATGCTTATCTATTGCGCATTGATTGCCGGGCCCGCGCAGGCAAGGAATTGCGCCCCCGGCCCACCCGCTCAAAGGAGAACCAGATGTTTCTCTCGACCCTGAAAAAGGAAAAGACCACGCTGCCGACGGCGGAGACCGCGCTGCCCGGGCGCGCCGAGCCGATCCCCACGGCGCGCGAGCACTTCGTCAATGGCCGCCCGCTCGCGCCGCCCTATCCCGATCACCTCAAGGAAGTGATGCTCGGCATGGGGTGTTTCTGGGGCGCGGAACGGCTGTTGTGGCAGACGCCGGGCGTCTATGTGACCGTGGCCGGCTATTCCGGCGGCATCACCCCCAACCCGACCTATGAGGAAACCTGCACGGGGCTGACCGGCCACACCGAGGTGGTGCGCGTGGTCTACGATCCGCAGCAGGTGAGCCTTGAACAATTGCTCGCGATCTTCTTCGAGGCCCACGACCCGACCCAGGGCATGCGACAGGGCAATGATATCGGCACGACCTATCGCTCCGCGATCTACCTTGAGGACGAGGACGATCTGAAGCTTGCGGAACGCGTGCGCGACCGCTTCCAGTCCGCCCTGAAGCAAAGCGGGCGCGGCGGTGCGATCACCACCGAAATCGCGAAGGCCGGCGCTTTCTACCCGGCCGAGGATTATCACCAGCAATATCTGGCGAAGAACCCGGCCGGCTATTGCGGGCTCAGGGGCACCGGCGTCTCCTGCCCGATCGGCTGACCTTACCGGGCTGCCGCCAAACGATGTCGCTGGAGGGAGCGTTCGCGCTCCCTTTTCCGTTGTCCTGCCCTGTTGATAACCCCGCGCCGTTTTTTACCCTTCGGGCAAATTTTGTGATGAAATTTTGTCTGAGCCGTGCAACGATGATGGCAGGGTCGGCCATTGCGCGCCGGCAACCTTCCCGGATATGGGCCGGGATCTCAGGGTTTCACGCACAGGGAACAGAGCTGCGATATGAAGAAGACCATTTTGAGCCTTATGGCTGTAGCCGCCATGTCGACCACCGCGCTGGCCGCCGATTTCAAACCGGCGCTGGTCTACGGCACGGGCGGCAAGTTCGACAAATCCTTCAATGAATCAGCCTATAACGGCGCCGAGAAGTTCAAAGCCGACACCGGCGTCGAATACCGCGATTTCGAACCCACCGGCGACGCACAGGGCGAGCAGGCGATCCTGAATTTCGCCTCGATGGGCTTCAACCCGGTCGTGGCGCTGTCGTTTGCGTGGAAGTCGGCTGTCGAAAAGATCGCGCCGCAGTTCCCCGATACCGAGTTCTACATCGTCGATGACGTGATCGAGGCGCCGAACGTCCAGTCCGTCGTCTTCAAGGAAGAGCAGGGCTCCTATCTGGTCGGCCTTCTCGGCGCGATGAAATCGGAAACCGGCACGGTCGGCTTTGTCGGCGGCATGGATATCCCGCTGATCCACAAATTCGGCTGCGGCTATGCCCAGGGCGCCCATGCGGCCAATGAAAACGTCAAGGTGCTGCGCAATTTCGTCGGCACCACGGGCGCTGCCTGGAACGACCCGGTCAAGGCCGGCGAGCTCACCAAGAACCAGATGGACCAGGGCGCCGACGTGATCTACGCGGCAGCCGGCGCCTCCGGTCTCGGCGTGCTGCAGGCCGCGGCTGACGCCGAGAAATATTCGATCGGCGTCGATTCCAACCAGAACTACGTTCATCCCGGCTCGGTTCTGACCTCGATGGTCAAGCGCGTCGACAATGCCGTTTATGACGCTTTCAAGGGCAGCCAGGATGGCACCTTCGAGGCCGGCGTCAACAGCCTCGGCGTGGCCGAGGACGGCGTGGGCTGGGCCTATGACGAAAACAACAAGGCGCTGATCACCGAAGAGATGATGGCCGCCGTCGAAAAGGCCAAGGAAGGCATCATCTCCGGCGAGATCGAGGTCCACGACTACGCCGTCGACAATACCTGCCCCTATTGATGTGAACCATGGCGGGCGTCTGCGCGTGTCGCAGACGCCCGCCTTTTGACTTTCGCCCCGCGCTTTTTACATCGGCGGGCGGCGCCAGCCTGCCTTTCAATGGCCATGGCAAGACCTGTTGGAGAGTAACAGCATTTGAGCCCCGCGATCGAACTCATCGGCATCGACAAAAGCTTTGGCCCGGTCCATGCCAACAAGGACATCAATCTCACGGTTGAGAAGGGCACGATCCACGGCATCATCGGTGAAAACGGGGCGGGCAAGTCTACGCTGATGTCGATCCTCTATGGCTTCTATCAGGCCGATAACGGCGAGATCCGGGTGAATGGCGAAAAGCTGGTGATCGCCGACACCGATGTCGCGATCGATGCCGGCATCGGCATGGTGCATCAGCACTTCATGCTGGTGGAGGATTTCACCGTTCTGGAAAACATCATGCTCGGCGCGGAAGGCGGCGCGCTGCTCGCCAAGGGCGCGAGCGCTGCCCGCAAGGAACTGAAGCGGCTTGAGGAGGAATACGGCCTGGAGGTCGACCCCGACGCCGTGATCGAGGAACTGCCGGTCGGCCTGCAGCAGCGCGTCGAAATCCTGAAGGCGATGTTTCGCGGCGCCGAAATCCTGATCCTGGACGAGCCGACCGGCGTGCTGACGCCGTCGGAAGCCGATCACCTGTTCCGCATTCTCGGCATGCTGCGCGATCAGGGCAAGACCATCATCCTGATCACCCACAAGCTGCGTGAGATCATGGCGATCACCGACAAGGTCTCCGTCATGCGCCGCGGCGAGATGGTGGCTACCCGCGACACCGCCGAAACGACGGTGGAGGAGCTTGCCGAACTCATGGTCGGCCGCCGCGTGCTGCTGCGCGTGGAAAAGGGCGAGGCCAATCCGGGCGATGTCGCGCTTTCGGTGCGCAATCTCACCGTTCATGACGGGCGCGGCGTGCCGATGGTCAAGAACGTCTCCTTCGATGTGCGAAAGGGCGAGATCGTCGGTATTGCAGGCGTCGCCGGCAATGGCCAGTCGGAGTTGCTGGAGGCGCTTTCGGGCATCCGCAAGCCGCATTCCGGCGAAATCTGGATCGATGGCAAGAAGGTGGTTCATGCCGATCCGGCCCGGATCCGGCACGCGGGCGTTGCTCATATTCCCGAGGACCGTCACCATATGGGGCTGATCCTGCCGTTCGAGGAGCGCGAGAACAATATTCTCGGCTATCATCATCTTGAGAAATATGGCCGCGCGGGGGTGCTTGATCGTCAGGCGATCCTTGAGGACGCCCGCGAGAAGATCGAGAAATACGATATCCGTCCGCCAAATCCGATGCTGAAGACCGCCAATTTCTCCGGCGGCAACCAGCAGAAGATCGTGGTCGCCCGCGAGATCGAGCGCGACCCGGACATCCTGCTTGTCGGCCAGCCGACCCGTGGCGTCGATATCGGCGCGATCGAGTTCATCCACCGCCGCATCATCGATATGCGCGACAGCGGCAAGGCGGTGCTGCTTGTATCCGTTGAGCTGGACGAAATCCGCGGTCTTGCCGACCGCATACTGGTGATGTTCGCCGGCGAGGTGGTCGGCGAAACCACGCCGGCGGCGGACGAACAGAAACTCGGCCTGATGATGGCCGGGATAGCATCTTGAGGTCGACATGAGCGCCGCCAACACGCCCCTGCCCTCCTGGGTCACCTTTCTGCTGATGCCGCTGCTCAACCTCGTCACGGCGCTGGTGATTTCCGGCTTCGTGATCTGGATGATCGGCCAGAGCCCGTTCGAGGCGCTCGGCATCCTCATCAACGGCGCGCTTGGCAGCGGGATGGGCATCGGCTTCACGCTGTTTTACGCGACCAATTTCATCTTCACCGGTCTGTCGGTGGCGATGGCCTATCACGCCGGGCTGTTCAATATCGGCTCGGAGGGCCAGGCCTATGTCGGCGGGCTCGGCTGCGCGCTGGTGGCGCTGTCGCTCGGCAATTACGTGCCCTGGTATGTGACCATGCCCTTCGCCGTTCTGGGCGCGGGAATATTCGGCGCGGCCTGGGCCTTCATTCCGGCCTGGCTGCAGGCCAAGCGCGGCAGCCATATCGTGATCACCACGATCATGTTCAATTTCATCGGCGCCGCGCTGATGGTCTATCTGCTGGTGCATGTGCTGAAGCCCGCCGGCGCGATGTCGCCGGAAACGCGCGGCTTTGCCCCGGGCGGCCAGCTTCCGAACCTCGACTGGCTGATGGCGATGTTCGGATCGCGGCTTGGCCCCGCCCCGCTCAACGTCTCCTTCATCATCGCGCTTGTCATGGGCGTTGCCGTCTGGTTCCTGATCTGGCGCACCAAATTCGGCTATTCGGTGCGCGCGCTCGGCATGAGCAAGTCGGCCGCCACCTATGCCGGCATTCCCTATGCCCGCACGGTCATCGTCACCATGCTGCTGTCCGGCGGGCTGGCCGGCATGATGGCGCTCAATGTGGTGATGGGCTCGGCCGACCGCCTGCAGGTGGAATTCGTCGGCGGCGCGGGCTTTGTCGGCATCGCCGTGTCGCTGATGGGCCGCAACCATCCGCTCGGCATCGTGATCGCGGCAATCCTGTTCGGCATTCTCTACCAGGGCGGCGCCCAGCTTTCCTTCATGATGCCGCAGATCACCCGCGACATGATCGTGATGATCCAGGGTCTGGTCATCCTGTTTGCCGGCGCGCTGGAATTCCTCTACCGGCCGGCGCTGGTCAGGGTGTTTTCCAGACGACAGATGATGGCGGAGGCCTGAGCCATGCAGAGCATCGACATCATCATCGGCATGCTGGGCTCGACCATTCGCCTTTCCATTCCTCTGATCTTTACAGCACTTGCGGGGCTGTTTTCGGAACGCTCCGGCATTTTCGACATCGGGCTCGAAGGCAAGATGCTGGCCTCGGCCTTTGCGGCCGCCGTCGTCGCCTATTACACCGGCTCGCCCTGGCTCGGGCTGCTCGGCGGCATTCTGATCTCGATCGTCTTCAGTCTTGTTCACGGCTACGCCTCGATCACCGCGCGCGGCAACCAGATAGTCTCGGGCGTCGCGCTCAATTTCGTGGCGGCCGGGCTGACCGTGGTGCTCGGCAATGCCTGGTTCCGGCAGGGCGGACGCACCCCGCAGCTTGAAAACAGCGCCCGCTTTACCGGCATCGATTTCCCGGGCGCGGAGGCCGCGAGCCAGATGGGCTTTTTCGGCAAGCTCTATGCCGACGTCCTCTCCGGCAACAATATCCTCGTCTATATCGCCTTCATCACCGTGCCGATCGTATGGTGGGTGGTCTACAAGACCCGCTTCGGCCTGCGCCTGCGCGCCGTTGGCGAGAACCCCGGCGCGGTCGATACCGCCGGCATTTCGGTGACCTGGCTGAGATACCGGGCGGTGATCCTGGCCGGCCTGCTCTGCGGGTTTTCCGGCACCTATCTCGCGATCGCGCAATCGGCCTCGTTCATCAACAACATGTCGGCCGGCAAGGGCTATATCGCGCTCGCGGCGCTGATCTTCGCCAAATGGAAGCCGGTTCCGGTAATGTTTGCCTGCCTGCTGTTCGGCTTCCTCGAAGCGTTTTCCAATTTCATGCAGGGCAAGTCCATGCCGCTGATCGGCGAGGTGCCGGTGCAGGTGTTCCAGGCCATGCCCTATATCCTCACCTGCGTCCTCTTGGCGGGTTTCATCGGCACCGCCCGCCCGCCCAAGGCCGGCGGCGTGCCCTATACCAAGGAGCGGTAACATGACGACGCCAGCCGATCTGTTTACGGCCGCGCGCGCGGCAAGCGCCAAATCCTATTCGCCCTATTCGAAATTTCCGGTGGGCGCGGCCATCCTCGCCGAGGATGGCGAGGTCTATGCCGGGGCCAATGTCGAAAACCTTGCCTATCCAGAAGGCATCTGCGCCGAGGGCGTTGCGATCGGCCACATGATCATGGGCGGCGCGACGAAGATCAAGGCCGTCGCCGTCTATGCGCCGCGGCTGGCGCTGTGCTCGCCCTGCGGCGGCTGCCGCCAGAAGCTTGCCGAATTTTCCGATGCCGGCGCGGAGGTCTATCTCTGCGACGATACCGGCGTGCGCGAAACCGTGACCGTCGGCGGCCTGCTGCCCCACGCCTTCGACACCGAGGACATCGGATGACCGAGGCAGCGCTTCTGCTGAAGGAGGCGCTCGGCGATCTTTCGCCGCGCCACGCGATCGTGCTCGGCTCCGGCCTTGGCGGGCTGGCGGACGAAATTGAAAATCCGACGCGCTTTGCCTTTTCCGAACTGCCCGGTTTTCCGGTTGGCGCGGTCAGCGGCCATCATGGCAGTCTCGTTGCCGGGCTGCTTGCCGGCACGCCGGTGATCGTGCTGTCCGGCCGCGTGCACTATTACGAGCAGGGCGACGCGGCGGCGATGCGCCTACCGCTCGAAACGCTGGCGGCGCTCGGCGTCGAGAACCTGTTCCTCAGCAATGCCGCCGGATCGCTGCATGAAGACATGCCGCCCGGCTCGGTGATGCTGATTACCGATCATATCAATTACTCCGGCATGAACCCGCTGATCGGCGAGACCTCCGACCGCCGATTCACCGGCATGAGCCGTGCCTATGACCGCGAACTTGCCGACGCCATGCGCCGGGCGGCGGCCGGTCTCGACATAATACTTGCGGAAGGCACATATATGTGGTTTTCAGGACCGAGCTTCGAAACGCCGGCTGAGATCCGCATGGCCAGGGTGCTCGGCGCCGACGCGGTGGGCATGTCGACGGTCCCCGAGGTCATTCTGGCGCGCTTTCTGGGTATGAAGGTCGCGGCGGCCTCGGTGATCACGAATTTCGGGGCCGGCATGAGCCAGGGGGAGCTTGGCCATGACGAAACCAAGAAAATGGCGCCGATCGGCGGCCGCAAACTGGCCGCCATCGTCAAGCGCGCGATCGGCAAGGGGTAAGCCATGAAACACCATACGCTTCAGGAGGCCGCGTCGGTCTCGCTTTCGCTGCTTGACCTGACCAATCTGAACGACGACTGCACTGACAAGGATATCGAGACGCTGCTGGAGCGCGCCCATACGCCCTACGGCACGCCGGCGGCGATCTGCATCTGGCCGCGTTTCGTCAGCCTTGCCCGGCAGATGCTCGGCCCCGACCACCTGATCAAGATCGCGACCGTGGTGAATTTTCCCGCGGGCGACATGTCGATCTCGGCCGTGGAAGAGCAGACCGAACAGGCGATCCGCGACGGTGCCGACGAAATCGATCTCGTGATCCCCTATGCCAAGCTGAAAGCCGGCAATGAATGGGCCGTCAGCGAGATGATCCGCGCCGTGCGCTTTCTCTGCCGCGAACCGGTGCTGCTTAAGGTGATCCTCGAAACCGGCGAGCTCGCCGATGCCGGCCTGATCCGCAAGGCCGCGGAACTGGCGATCGCCGAGGGCGCGGACTTCATCAAGACCTCCACCGGCAAGGTCAAGATCAACGCCACGCTGGAAGCCGCCGACATCATGCTCGGCGTCATCCGCCAGACCGACCGCAAGGTTGGCATCAAGCCCGCCGGCGGCATTTCATCGGTTCGCGACGCCCAGCTCTATCTGAGCCTCGCCGAAACCGTGATGGGCGAGGGCTGGGTGATGCCCACCACCTTCCGCTTCGGCGCATCCGGCCTTCTGAACGACATCCAGGCCGTGCTGGACGGCAAGCAGTCGAGCGCGGCCTCCAGCGGCTATTGACCCCATGCTCGCCCAGGAGATCATCCGCAGGAAACGCGACGGGTTGACGCTCTCGGGCGAGGAGATCGCCAGCTTCGTGCGCGCGCTCGGCGACGAGACGCTATCGGAGGCACAGGCCGCCGCCTTCGCCATGGCCGTGTTCTTTCACGGCATGGACGAGGCGGAAACCGTGGCGCTGACGCTGGCGATGCGCGATTCCGGCCATGTTCTTTCATGGCCCGGCATTGACCGCCCGATCGCCGACAAGCATTCCACCGGCGGCATCGGCGACAATGTCTCGCTGATGCTCGCCCCGATCGCGGCCGCCGCAGGCCTTGCCGTGCCGATGATCTCGGGACGGGGGCTCGGCCCCTCCGGCGGCACGCTCGACAAGCTGGAATCGATACCGGGCTACAATATCGGCCCCGACGAAGCCACGCTGCGCCGGATCATCAACGAAACCGGCTGCGCGATCATCGGCCAGACAGCGGAACTGGCGCCAGCCGACAAGCGGCTTTACGCCATCCGCGATGTCACGGCCACGGTGGAATCCATGCCGCTGATCGTCTCCTCGATCCTGTCGAAGAAACTCGCCGCCGGGCTGCAAACGCTGGTGCTGGACGTCAAATTCGGCAATGGCGCATTCATGACCGACCCCGATGACGCGAGAGCACTCGCCCGTCTTCTGGTGAGGGTCGCAAACGGTGCCGGGCTTGCCACCACGGCGCTCGTCACCGATATGAACGAGCCTCTCGCCGACGCCGTCGGCAATGCGGTCGAGATCGAAAACGCGCTGTCGTTCCTGCGCGGAGAAAAGGCCGGTACGCGGCTCGAAGCCGTAGTTTTTGCCTTCGCTTCCGAGATGATCGCAAATGCAGGCCTTGCCGAAAGCCATGACCGCGCCCGCGAGATCGCCGTTGAAACGGTTTCGGGCGGCAGGGCGATGGAGACCTTCGGCCGAATGGTGGCAGGCCTCGGCGGCCCGGCGGATTTCGTCGAACGCTGGGAAAGCTACCTTCCAAAGGCCGCGATCATCCGCCCGGTCGAAGCCCCTTCCTCCGGCTATCTTGCCGCCTGCGACGCCAGGGCGATCGGTCTGAGCGTGGTGTCGCTTGGCGGCGGGCGGCAGCGTCCGACGGACCGCATCGACCACAGCGTCGGCTATTCCGTGCTGAGGCCGCTCGGCGCAAAGGTGGCCGCAGGTGAACCGCTCGCCCTTGTCCATGCCGCCACCGAGGAAGGCTGGCAGGAAGCCGCCGCAACGCTGCGCGCGGCCATCGCTATCGAGGATAATCCGCCCGCGGACCGACCGCTGGTGCTGGACCGGGTCGACGTAAGCGACAGCGATCTATAGTGTGGAAGACCGCGCTCCAGCAGAAGGTCGGTCCAATGTCTCTCAAAGCCCTGTTCGCCATTCTGGTTTTCGCCGCGCCGGCGCTTGCCGCCGAGCCGACGGATCCCGTTCGCGACGTCATGGCCGTGACCGAAAACAATTGGGCCACGGATCCGGCCGGCTATCAGGCCTTGTTCACCGAGGACCGTCTCTCGCGCCTGTTCAGCGCGGATTTCCAGATGCGCTATGCCGAGGCGATGAAGACGCCCTATGCCAGGGAGGCCGGTTCGCCCTTCGACTATGATGTCGTGACCAATGCTCAGGACGGATGCCCGCTCGAAAACGTGACGATCTCGCCGCCGAAACCGGTCGACGACGACGTGTTTCATGTCACCGTGCGGTTCCAGACGCTGGCCTGCGTGGGCGATGCGCCCGAATACCAGACCTATTCGACCGCGCGTTTCTCGATGGTCGAGGAGAATGGCGAAGCGCGGATCGACGATATCGTCGCGATCAACCCCATCGGGTTGATGCTGTCAGCCAAAGAGCAGTTGCAGGCGGTTATCGATGCCGGCGATTGATCAGTGGATCGTGAATTCCCCTGACACCTGACGCCATTCATTGGGGCCGATCAGCCGTCTGTGGGCGTAACGGACGGAATGCAGCGGCCCGTCGAGTTTCTCTTTCCAGAAATCGAGAAACTTGTGCATCTCGGGAAAATCGGGGGCAAGATCGTAGTCCTGCCAGACATAGGTCTGAAGCAGGCTTTCGAAGTCCGGCAGGCGGTAGAGGATATGCGCCGTCGTCAGCCCATAGCCGGCAAGCTGCAATTCGAAGTCCGATGCAAGTTTCATGGTCCACCTCATTGTCGTTGACAATATCAGAGGCTGACGTATTTTGCCGGCGGCTTCAATCTGAAAATTTCGTTTTAATAAACAAATTCAATATTTTGGCAGCAATTCAACTTGAGTGCTGCCAACGGATCCGAAAGGCTCAGTCCCACTCCGGCGCCCATTCCGGATCGATCAATCGCATGCCGGCGTCGAGTTCGCGGATGCGCATGACCTCCTCGCCGGAGAGCCTGATTGAGGCAGCATCCAGATTGGACTTCACCCGTTCGGGGCGGCTCGAAGTCGGGATCACCACATGGCCTTCCGCCATCAGGAAGGCGAGCGCGATGACGCCCTCCCCGGTCTCATGGGCCTCCGCCACTTCCTTCAGGATCGGATTGCCGGAGACTGTGCCCTGTGCGAGAGGGGAATAGGCCGTCAGCGCGATATCGTGCTGCCGGCAATAGTCGGCCACGACCCTGTTCTGGTTGAACACGTGACACTCGACCTGATTGGTCGAAATCTTGCGATCGCCGAGAAGGCGCGCAGCTTCCGCAAGCAGGGTCGTGTTAAAGTTGGACACGCCGATGCGCCGGGTCAGGCCATCGTCATAGACGGCGGCGAGTTCGCCGATATAGTCCTCGAAGGCGGGCCCATCGGGACGGCCGGGCCAGTGCAGCAGGAGAAGGTCGAGCTTGTCTACCCTGAGCCGCGCAAGACTCTCCTCCACGCTCGGACGGAAGGAAGCCGGGCCGTAATTATCGATCCACACCTTGGTGGTGACGAAAATATCCGCGGGCGTGAAGCCGGAATCGGAAATCGCATTGCCGACTTCGGTTTCATTGTCATAGGCCTGGGCGGTGTCGATATGGCGGTAGCCGGCCTCAAGAGCGGCGATCACCGTATCATAGGCCTCGCTGTCCTTCCGCTTCCAGGTACCGAAGCCCATTTGCGGTATGCCGTTGATCGTTTTCATGGTTATGTGTCATTCCCGCGAACACGCAAACGAAAGGCGCCGGGTCACCCCGCCGCCTGCCATTCGTTCCGTATTCACTTCTTTTTCTGGTAAGCGCGCATCAGCACGAAGGCGAGCGCCGCAATGGAGGCAACGCCCGTGATCGGCTTCTGGTTGATCATGGTCGGCACGACGCCAACGACGCTCTGAAGCATCTCCTCGGTCGCATATTTCGCCGCGCGGAACCGCCGCCGCTCCATGCGGTTCATCATCATCGCATAGGCGAGGACGAACATCGCCAGCGCTAGAGAGGCGATGGCGATCGTCAATGTGGCGCCGAGAGGCCCGAACTTTTCCGCAAGATAGATGGCAAGCGCTGCCACGCCGCTGACAAATGCGGCGAGAAACAGGAAGAACAGAATAACGGCGACAACCGCGTTACGCTTGGCTGAACGCGCAATGATGCGGCCATCCACTGCCATGGCGGCCGCCACGAGTGATATGAGCCGATCCATCATCTAGCGCCGCGTCAGGAGCGCCATCAGAAATCCGAAACCGGCAGCCATCAGGATCGACTGAAGCGGACGGCTGCGGATGTGATCCTC
Organism: Martelella mediterranea DSM 17316; assembly: GCF_002043005.1. Taxonomy (NCBI): domain Bacteria; kingdom Pseudomonadati; phylum Pseudomonadota; class Alphaproteobacteria; order Hyphomicrobiales; family Aurantimonadaceae; genus Martelella; species Martelella mediterranea. Next base: position 62,398 of record NZ_CP020330.1, read on the forward strand.
AACATCTTCCTCGAAGGACACGGCCTCGTCGCGGGCGCGATCATAAGCGTCCTGGCCGCTCTTGATTGCATCGTCGCGAAACTTCTCGGCCTTGACGCGCGCTTCAGAGGCTTTCTGATTGCCAAGAGCGCCGATCAGCTTCGTCAACTCGGCAATGTCGCCGCGCAACTGATCGATCTGAGCCTGAATGTCGGCTTCCGTCGTCTTGCCCGCCTGCGATTCCGTCGATTTATTGGCTACCATTGTGAACTCCTGAAATTCGGCTACTTCCTTACGATAACGCCCGAGCATGATCCTTGTTCCAGATCAAAGCAACAGCGAACGCGAAAATCAGCCCGCCAGAGCCTGATCAGGCCCTTCACGATAGAAAGCTTCCACATGGGTCCGGATGGCAAGGCGCAGTTCTTCCATCGTCTCGTACAGGCGGCCATCGAGACCGTGCACGTGAAACTTCACCGCCACGAACTTCAAGCGACCGTTTTCGGGGATGACGATGCCGACCGGCTGGCCGGCGAATTCAACCATCTGCTTTTTCATGAAATGCACCTCCGACCCTTGAAAAGCGGCCGGCCTCTTATGTTCTAGACGTATGTTTTCAACCTGCGTGTGCAGTCTGACGCATATGAAACCGGGCGCCCCTCAAGGCAAAGCCGGAGCAAAGCTCCCGGTGGATGGGTCAGGCCGCACTGCCTTTCGAACGACAGACGCAAAACAGGACATAATTGAGATGTCGGCGCTGAGTGATTTCTAAAGTATCCATCTCGACGGGCATCGAACGCCTCCTCTCCTTGAAGCGGCACAGAGCCGCATTCCGGTTATCGTGATAGCCAAAGCTGGCCACGAATACCAGAGTTATATTTTACCGATAATGAGGATATTCTTCAAATTCATGACACAATCGCTCGAAAAATTGAAATTTATTTTCCGGGCGAAAGCACCGATGGGGTCCGTAATCCTCCGCCTTCCCATAGATAGCGCGGGGCAAAGGGCGAACAAGGGCCCGGCCGATAAAATTGACCGCCCGTCAACAAATACAATCCCTGGATGCAGGCCGATTTATCGCCGCGTTGCGAGACGGGGCCTCAGCCCATCCGCTCAGAGGCGTAGGAGCCCGCGGACGGGGCAAAAATCACCGTGCGGTTGCCGTTGATGAACACCCGATGATGGATATGGGCGTGGATGGCGCGGGCCAGAACCAGCGCCTCGACGTCGCGCCCGAGCGCCACATAGTCGTCCGGGCTCTGGGCGTGGGTGATGCGCACCGTCTCCTGTTCGATGATCGGCCCCTCATCAAGGTCCGGCGTAACGTAATGCGCGGTCGCGCCGATCAGCTTGACGCCGCGCTGATAGGCCTGCTTGTAGGGATTGGCGCCCTTGAAGGACGGCAGGAAGGAATGATGGATATTGATCACCCGCCCCTCCATCTTCCGGCACAGCGCATCGGACAGCACCTGCATGTAGCGCGCCAGCACGACAAGCTCGGTATCGGTCTGGTCGATCAGTTCCATCAGCCGCGCCTCGGCCGCCGCCTTGTTCTCCTTGTTCACCGGGATATGGAAGAACGGGATATCGTGATTGACCACCAGCTTCTGGTAATCGAGATGGTTGGAAACGACCCCCACGATATCGATCGGCAGCGCGCCGATGCGCCAGCGATAGAGCAGGTCGTTGAGGCAATGGCCGAAGCGCGACACCATGATCAGCGTCTTCATCTTGTAGGCGCCGTCATGGAACTTGTAGTCCATCGAAAACGGCGCGGCGACCGCCTCGAAACCATCCCTCAGGCTGCCAAGACCGGTGCCGGTTTCGGATATGAAGCTGATGCGGATGAAAAACCGGCCGGTGTCCAGATCGTCATATTGCGAACTGTCGATGATATTGCAGCCCTCGGCGGCGAGATAGCCGGAAATCGCGGCAACGATGCCACGCGTGGAAGGGCAGGTCACCGTAAGCACATAATTATTCATAGCCGTCTCCCATTCCTTGAGCGCCAGCGTATCGCGGCGGCCGATCGGTCATAAAAGCTTGCGGCAGCGCTTTCAACCGCTGCCGCGTCCAGCGCATCAGACTATGGGCTGGGCTGTCACGCTATTGCATCGGCGACGCATAAAGGTCGATTGCCGCCAAGCAAGCATGCCGAGGCCGGTCATAACTGGAAAAACGACAGCCGGGAAACCAAATAAGTCGTGTCACCGTATCATTGACAAAGCTGTGCGCTATACTCCTGATAGTTCATCGCTGCTACCATATAGGCGCCATCTGATGGAGCCATGTCCGGAGTTTTGTGAATGCCAAGTCTGAAAGGGTTTTTGCCGTGCCCCAGCGCCTCTGCCAGCCTCAGGAAGCTGTTTTTTACAGCGGCGGTTTCGCTGACCGCGCTTTCGGTCTCCGTTCAGGCCGGCATGGCCGCGGCTTGTGAGATGAGCCTGCGCGGCATCAATGTCGCCGGCGCCGAGTTCGGCAAGCCGGGCGATCCCTACGGCGAGGGCTATATCTATCCCACCAAGGAAACCATCGACTCGCTTGCCAGCGACAAGTTCAACGCCATCCGCCTGCCCTTCCTGTGGGAAAGGTTGCAGCCGCAGCTCAACGGCATTCTGGATGACACGGAATTGTCGCGCATTCAGCAAACGGTGGACGACGCCCATGCAAACAACATGGTGGTAATCCTCGATCCCCACAATTACGCGCGCTATCGCGGCGAGGTGATCGGCAGCCCCAATGTGCCGGTCGCGGCCTTTGCCGATTTCTGGAAGCGCCTCGGCGCGGTGTTTGCCAATGACGAGGATGTGATCTTCGGCCTGATGAACGAGCCGCATGATATCGAGGCGGCGGACTGGCTGACGGCGGCCAATGCGGCGCTGAAATCGATCCGCGATATCGGTGCCGGCAATCTCGTGCTCGTGCCCGGCACCGCCTGGTCGGGCGCCCATAGCTGGAGCCAGAGTTTCTACGGCAACTCCAACGCCTCCGTCATGACGGGCGTACAGGACCCCGTCGACAATTTCGCCTTCGAGGTGCACCAGTATGCCGATGACGATTTTTCGGGCAAAGCCGACAATTGCAATCAGATCGACGGCGCCGTCAGCGCGATACAAAGTTTCACCAGCTGGCTGAACGCCAATGATTATCAGGGCTTTCTCGGCGAGTTCGGCACCACCGACCAGCTCTCCTGCCTCAAGGGGTTGAAGCAGATGGTCGACATCATCGAGCAAAACCCCAAGGCCTGGATCGGATGGGCCTACTGGGCAAGCGGCGAATGGTGGCCGAAGAATTCGCCGATGATCATCCAGCCGGATCTGCGCAATGGCGGCAAGGCGCAGCTCACCACGCTGCAGCCGGTCCTGAACGAGCCGGACACGCGGCTTGCCTGCAACGCCCACTAAAATCTTCTAGCTTCCGGCCACGGGCGCCCATAGCACGTCCTCGATGCGGCGGGCTCCGGTGGCGAGCATCGCCAGCCTGTCGAAGCCGAGCGCGATGCCGCTTGCGGGCGGCATGATCCTGAGCGCGTCGAGAAAATCCTCATCGATCGGATAGGTTTCGCCGTAGATGCGCTGCTTTTCCGCCATGTCTGCCATGAAGCGTCGGCGCTGTTCGTCGGCATCGATCAATTCGCCGAAGCCATTGGCAAGCTCCACGCCGCAGACATAGAGCTCGAAGCGCTCGCTGATCCGCGGATCGGTTTCGCTCCTGCGCGCAAGGGCCGCCTCACAGGCGGGATAGGCGTCAAGCACCGTCGCCGCCCCGTGGCCGAGTTCCGGCTCGACCTTTTCCACCAGCACGCGCGAGAACATGTCCGACCAGCTATCATCCGGGCCATAGCGAAGCCCCGCCTTGTCGATGCGGGCGGCAAGGGCCTCGCGGTCTCCCTCCCCTTCATCGCTGATGGTCGCCAGAAGATCAATCCCGGCATAGCGCTCGAAGGCCTCGGCGACGCTCACCCGCTGGATGGCAGCGAACGGGTCGCAGGCACTGCCGCGCCACGAGAACTGCGTCGCCCCCACGGCCTTTGCCGCCAGCGCCAGCAGCGCCTGGCAATCGGCAAACAACCGCTCATAGGGTGCATTGGCGCGATACCATTCCACCATGGTGAATTCGGGATGGTGCAGCGGCCCGCGCTCTCGATTGCGATAGACGCGGGAGAAGCACACCAGCCGCTCCTCCCCCGCCGCGAGCAGTTTCTTGGCGGTGAATTCCGGCGATGTGTGGAGATACATCGGCCGTCCAGCGCCGTCATTGCCAATCATGTTGGCGGCGAAGGCATGGAGATGAGTCTCGTTTCCGGGCGAGACCTGCAGCGCCGGCACATCGGCCTCGATGAAATCCTCGGCGGCAAACCAGCCGCGCATCGCCGCCATCATCCGGTTGCGGGCGAGGAGCGCCGGCCGGCGGTCGGCATGGCGGTCGGGCCGCCACCACGCTCCGTCGTGCGCCTGTCCGTTGTTTGTCGGCTTGTTCATAAGGGTTTCCAAGGCCTCACAGGCGGGTCTAAGCGTTTGGCACTGGCATTCGGGTGCAATTTGCGTTAGTCCCGCTCTCACAATTCACAAAGGATTGCGGCCAGAGGCCGCGCTTTGAAAGCAAGGAAGTTTCATGGTCAAGGTCATCGCCTCGTCGCTGCGCAAGGGTAATGTCGTCGATGTCGACGGCAAGCTCTATGTCGTGCTCACCGCCCAGAATTTTCACCCCGGCAAGGGCACGCCCGTTACCCAGGTGGACATGCGCCGGATCGCCGACGGCGTCAAGGTTTCGGAGCGCTGGAAGACGACGGAACAGGTCGAGCGCGCCTTTGTCGAGGATAATAATCACACCTTCCTCTACAGTGATGGCGAAGGCTTTCACTTCATGAACCCGGAGACCTACGACCAGCTCACCATGAGCGCGGACGATGTCGGCGATGCCGCAGCCTATCTCTCCGAAGGCATGACGGTGGTCCTGTCGATCCACGAAGGCATTGCGATCGCCCTCGAACTGCCGCGTCAGGTGACGCTCGAAATCACCGAGACCGAGCCGGTGGTCAAGGGCCAGACGGCCTCGTCCTCCTATAAGCCGGCGATGCTTTCCAACGGCCTGCGCACCATGGTGCCACCCCATATTGACGCCGGCACCCGCGTGGTCATCCTCACCGAGGACGGCTCCTACGTGGAACGCGCCAAGGACTGAGAATGTTCAGATCCACAGGTCTGTCAGCAAACAATCTCTCCCCTTGAGGGAGAGATGCCCCGACAGGGGCAGAGAGGGGTGAACCCTCTCCGAGAGTACAGCGTTTGTGGCTTTCGAAACTGCCGTTCAAGATTCACCGCAATCGCCGGTGGCGTAACCGCATAGCCCCCAAGTCTTCTCGCCCCGGAGAGGAGAGATGTCGCGAAAGCGACAGTGAGGGGGGAGTCTATCACCACGAACGCCCTCACGATTTGAAACGCTGCTTCACCCTCACTGCCCCTGTCGGGGCATCTCTCCCGCCAGCGGGAGAGAGTATTGGGAGCAAGCCGCCAAATCACATGCTTTCGCTTGTCCTCACCCGCGCATCGCCGCAACAATCTCGGCAACCACCGCATCCCCCTCATGCTCGCTTTTTTTCGCGCGCATGAAGCAGGCTTCCGATTTCAGGATCAGCCCGTCGGACAGGATCTTCAGGTGGTTGGCTCTCAGCGTCGAGCCGGTGGAGGTGATGTCGACGATGATATCGGCCTGGCCGGCCATCGGCGCGCCCTCGGTGGCGCCGAGGCTTTCGACGATGCGGTAGAGCTGGATGCCGTGGGTGGCGGTGAAGAACTGCTGCGTCAGCCGCCAGAACTTGGTGGCGATCGCCAGCCGGCGGCCATGACGGCTGCGGAATTCGGCGGCGACGTCGTTGAGATCGGCCATGGTATCGACATCGAGCCAGATTTCCGGCACGGCGACCACGACATCGGCCTGACCGAAGCCGAGGCGGGATACGATCTCGACGCGGGCATCGGCATTGGCGACATTCTCGCGCACGACATCCTCGCCGGTGACGCCGAAATCGACAGCGCCGCTGCCGACCTCGCGCGCGATCTCGGAGGCCGAGAGAAACGCGATCTCGATATCGCCGCGACCTTCGATCTGGCCGCGATAGGAGCGGCTGTTGCCATTGGTCGCGACCGTGAGGCCCGCCGCCTTCAGCGCCTGTTCCGCGCCTTCCTTGATGCGCCCCTTGGAGGGCAGGGCAATGGTGACGGTCATCGGATATCCTCGGCTTGGCTGCCTGCCCGCTCGATCCGGTCGAGCCAGAGCGAGAACCCGACCGCCGGAATATGCCCGCTTGCGCCGAGCAGCGTCAGCAGCCGGTCATAGCGCCCGCCGCCGGCCAGCAGTGCCGCGCGCGGGCCGGCTTCCGTGATCTCGAAGACGAGGCCGGTGTAATAGTCGAGCGGCCGCCCGAAGGCGGCGCGATAGGTGATGTCGGAAACGGCAACGCCACTTGCCGCAATCGCCACGATCCGGTTTTCGAAGGCGGCAATCGCTGAACCAATGTCGAGGCCGAATTTCTCCGCAAAACCGGTGAGCGCCGCCGACGCCTGATCGAGACCGATATCGAGCGACAGGAACGTCGTGAGCGCGTGCAGCGCCTCGGCATCAAGGCTGGTGACCGACAACGCCAGCTTCTCCTTCAGCCGCCGGGCGATTTCCTCCGGGCTGCGGCTGGCATTGGTGGAATAGCCGGTCGCCTGCATGGTCTCGTCGATATGGGCGATCAGCCCGGCCTCGTCGCCATCGGCGAGAAAGCCCGCGACCCGCCGGTCAAGACCGCCGACAGGCTGCGGCCGGGCAAGGGCGTCGAGCAGCGTTTCCAGCCGCTTCTGATTGCCGAAGGCATGGATCAGCCGCTTCTGCCAACCGCCCGGCAGGCCGAGCGCGCCAACGACCGCCTCGAACAGATTCTGGTCGCCGAGCGTGACCGCAAGTGGCGATTCCGGCAGACATTCGCGCAGGATACCGAACGCATCGGCAATCGCGCGGGCATCGGCCTTTGCGAAATCCGCACTGCCGAGATCCTCGATCCCGGCCTGAAAGAACTCGGACGCCCCGTCATCGCGCGCCTGTCGGAACACCATGCCGCAATAGGCATAGCGCTTCGGCGTGCCGGCATTGTTCTCGATATGGTGGCGACAGACGGGAATGGTGAATTCCGGACGCAGGCAAAGGCTCTCGCCGGTCTCGCTCTCGGTCATGAAGATGCGGCGGCGCAGCGCCTCGCCCGCCATATCCAGAAAGGGGGCCGCGGGCTGGATGACCGGTATATTGGTCAACGCCGTGTCGCGCGCCGCGAAGGCTTGAAGGATGGCGCCGGCGCAATCCGGCAGGCTGGTGGACGGCATGGATGGACGGTCTCTTCTGTTCGCCGCAACCGATGACCATCCTTTGCGGCAAATGTCAACGATTGCGGGCCGAAAAGCTCACGCGATCGCCTGCATCAACTCGATGCGGTTGCCGAAGGGATCGTAGACATAGGCGCGCAGGAAACCTTCCAGCGGCTCGTCGGTCTTCACCGCGTAGCCGGCCTTCGCGACCGTTGCGGCAAGCGCATCGACATCGTCTACCAGGATCGCCGGATGGGCCTTGCGCGCGGGCCGAAAATCATTCTCGACGCCGAGATGGATGCGCAACCCACCGGTCTCGAACCAGCAGCCGCCGCGCGGTTTCAGATTGTCGGGCTTTTCCACTTCGGGCACGCCGAGAACATCCCGATAGAAGGCGCGCGCCCGATCCTCTCCGCCTGCCGGCATGGCAAGCTGCACGTGATGGATCGCCTTCAGCATCGCGCCTCCTTTTGCGCCCCTAGCCCAGAACCGCAATCACCGCCTTCTTCGTCGCCGCCACAATCTGGTCGGCCTCTTCGCGCGTCAGGCAGAGCGGCGGGGCGTAGCCCAGGATATCGCCCTCCGGCATGGCGCGGGCGATGACGCCTTCGGAAATCAGCGCGGCGGCAAGATTGGGGCCGACCTTTTCGGACGGATCGTAGAAAGTGCGGCTTTCGCGATCCTTGACGAATTCGACGGCCATCAACATGCCCTCGCCGCGAATATCGCCGACATGGGGATGATCGGAAAGCGCGTCCTTCATGGCGGCGCGGAGATAGGCCCCGGTTTCGGCGGCATTTTTCACCAGACCCAGTTCATCGATCAGTTTCAGATTGGCAACGCCGGCGGCAGCGCCGATCGGATGGGCGGAATAGGTCCAGCCATGGCCGATCGGGCCGTTTTCATCCGTGCCCTGTTCCAGCACCTTCCAGACCTTGTCGGAAACGATGGTGCCGGAGAGCGGCGCATAAGCGGAGGTCAGCCCCTTGGCGATGGTGATCAGGTCTGGCTTGAGGCCGTAGTGATCGGAGCCGAACATCGAGCCCAGCCGGCCGAAACCGGTGACGACTTCGTCGGCGATCAGCAGGATATCGTGCTTTTCCAGCACCGCCGAGATCGCCTTCCAGTAGCCTTCCGGCGGCGGCACGATGCCGCCGGTGCCCAGCACCGGTTCACCGATGAAGGCCGCGATCGTATCCGCGCCCTCGCGCTCGATCCGCATTTCCAATTCGGCCACGCAATGGGCGACGAAATCGGCCTCGCTCATGGCGAGATCCTTGCGGCGGTAATAATAGGGCGCGGTGGTATGGAACACCCGCTCCAGCGGCAGGTCGAACTTCCTCTGGAACCCGGCAAGGCCGGTCAGCGACCCTGTCATCAGCCCGGAGCCGTGATAGCCGCGCCAGCGCGAGATGATCTTCTTCTTTTCCGGGCGGCCGAGGATGTTGTTGTAGTACCAGATGAGCTTGATATTGGTCTCGTTGGCATCCGAGCCCGACAGGCCGAAATAGACCTTGGACATATGGTCCGGCGCGCGGTCGATCACCATCTTCGCCAGATTGATCGAGGCTTCCGTGCCGTGGCCGGCATAGGCGTGGTAATAGGCAAGCTCCTTCGCCTGCTCGGCGATCGCCTCGATGATGCTTTCCTGCCCGTAGCCGACATTGACGCAATAGAGACCGCCGAAACCATCCAGCAGCTTGTTACCATCGCGATCCTCGATGAACACGCCCTTGGCCGTCTTCACGATCCGGCTCGGGCTCTCGCCGCGCGCATGCTGGGCCAGATGGGTCGAGGGATGGAAGAAATTCTCGCGGTCGAAACGGTCGAGCTGGTCGTTGGTAAGCATCGTATCCTCGTGCTGTGAAAGGGCTTGCGCGCCGTGCTGAAACCGTGTTGTATACAACATTGAGAGAGAATGCAAAGCGGAACATTCTGAGACTGAGAGGCGCGCCTCGCTCACCTCCATTTCTGAGTCATCCTCGGGCTTGACCCGAGGATCCATAGCGGCCCCTGCCACGCGCGTTGCATGGCGAATAGGCTGAGTATGGTGGAGAGAGCCGAGCCCCGCACGCATGTTCCGTGTGGAAAGTCACCTGGATCCTCGGGTCAAGCCCGAGGATGACCCGGAGAGATACGGGGCAACCTGAGAAGGTGGCCCAAGCCCTTACCGCAACGCCGTCAACAGCGTTGTGCACAACAAAACGAGGAAAGCCATGGCGGCGATGGAACTGCCCTTTTCGAAATCGGAATATGACCGCCGGCTGGCGCTGACCCGCAAGGGTATGGAGGCCTATGGGCTGGATGCACTGGTGGTGACTTCGCCCGCCGGCATGAACTGGCTGACCGGCTATGACGGCTGGTCCTTCTATGTCGATCAGGCCGTGATCGTCACCGGCGACGGCATGCCCTATTGGTGGGGTCGGCTGATGGATGCCAATGGCGCGCGTCGCACCGCCTTTCTCGATGACGACCATATCCTGTTCTATGCCGACCGCTATATCCAGGCAGATGGCATCCACCCGATGGACGACCTCGCCGAGAAGCTTGCGGGCCTCGCGCTCGACAAGGCCCGCATCGGCGTCGAGATGAACGCCTATTATTACTCCGCCGCCGGCCACGCGGCGCTCCTCAAGGGCCTGCCAAGCGCCACCATCAAGGACGGTTCGGGCCTTGTTGACTGGCAACGCGTGGTGAAGTCGGACGAGGAAATCTCCTTCATGCGCAAGGCGGCGCAAATTTCCAACAGGGTGATGACCCATGCCATGGAGATCGCCGAGCCGGGCATGAAGAAGAACCGTTTCGTCGGCGAGCTGATGAAGACCGCAATCACCGGCGTCGATGATATCTGGGGCGATTATCCGGCGATCATGCCGCTGCTGCCGTCCGGTCCCGACGCCTCCGCGCCGCATCTGACCTGGAGCGGCGACGAATTCAGGACCGGCGAGGCCACCTTCATCGAGCAGGCCGGCTGCTATCGCCGCTATCACGCGCCGCTCAGCCGCACGGTGTTTTTCGGCAAGCCGCCGCAATACATGACCGACGCGGCCGAAGCGCTGGTCGCCGGGCTGAACGCCGGGATCGAAGCCGCGCGGGCCGGCAACCGGGCGGGCGATATCGCGGCAGCGCTGGAAAAGGAACTCTGGAAGGTCGGCATCGAGCGACCCAACCGCTGCGGCTATGCCACCGGCCTCGCCTATCCGCCGGACTGGGGCGAGCACACCGTCAGCATCCGCACCATCGACGAAACCGTGCTGAAGCCGGGGATGACCCTGCATTTCATGCCGGGCCTGTGGATGGACGACTGGGGGCTGGAAATCACCGAGACCATCCTGATCACCGAAAACGGCCCGGCGGAGGCACTCTGCAGAGTCGAACGCAAGCTGTTCGTGAAGGATTGACCGTTGAGCGATCTTGCCACCGCCCGCGATATTCTCGCAGACCTCGTCGCCTTCCCCTCGGTGTCGTCAGAAAGCAATCTGCCGGTGATCGCCTATATCGCCGAGCGATTGTCGGATTGCGGCGCGCGGGTGGAAATCCTGACCGATGCCACCGGCACCAAGGCCAACCTGTTCGCAACCCTCGGCGACGACCGCCCCGGCGGGCTGATGCTGTCGGGCCACAGCGATGTCGTGCCGGTGGACGACCAGCTCTGGACCAGCGACCCGTTCACGCTTGCCGAACGCGATGGCAAGTTCTTTGGTCGCGGCACCTGCGACATGAAGGGCTTCATCGCCGCCTGCCTTGCAAAGCGGGAGACGCTGGCCGAGATCGCCGCCAGCAAGCCGATCCACTTCGCCTTCACACATGACGAGGAGGTCGGCTGCATCGGCGCGCGAGCGCTGACGGAATGGCTGTCGGAGCGCGAGGTCCGTCCCGCGCTCGCCATCGTCGGCGAGCCGACCATGATGCGGGTGATCGAGGGCCACAAGGGCTGCTGCGAATACACCGTCACCTTCACCGGCCGCTCCGGCCATTCCTCGGCTCCCGAGCTAGGCGTCAACGCGGTGGAATATGCCGCCCGCTACATCGCCCGGCTGATGGAATTACGGGAAAAGCTGATGGCGCGGGTGCCGGAGGGCTCCCGCTACCAGCCGCCCCATGCGACGCTCAATGTCGGCGCGCTCGAGGGCGGGCTGTCGCATAATGTGATCGCCCCTCGCGCGGTGCTGCGCTGGGAAACCCGGCCGGTGATTGCCGAGGACCTGTCGCTGGTCAAGGACGATATTGCCGCCTATTGCGCCCGCGACCTGCTGCCCGCCATGCGCGCGGTGGCCCCGGAAGCCGATATCGAGACGGAAGTGATTGGCGAGGCGGCGGCGCTGTTTCCGAAGAATGCAAACGCCGCCCGCGATCTCGCCTTTCGCCTCACCGGCGAGGACCGCGCCGATGTCGTGCCCTTCGGCACCGAGGCCGGTTTCTTTCAGGAAATAGGCATGGACGCCGTGGTCTTTGGACCGGGCTCGATCGACCAGGCCCACAAGCCGGACGAATATCTGAGTGCAGACCAGCTCGGCCAGTGCCTTGCCATGCTGGACCGGCTTGCGGACGCGTGGCGATGACGGCGGAGCCTGCCACCGGTCGCGACCGGCTTATCCAGATCCACGACATCATTCGCGAGCGGATCATGATGCTGGACTATCCGCCGGGCGAAAAGCTCTCGGAAGTGGCCCTTGCGAACGAATTCGGCGTGTCGCGCACGCCGCTCCGGCGCGTGCTCGCGGGTCTTGAGGATGAAGGTCTACTGCGCTCCGTCCACGGCGTCGGCACCATCGTGACCGATGTCGACTTCGATGAGCTGGCGCAGGTCTATCGTCTCCGGATGGAGCTTGTCGTGCTGATCGCCCATCTTGATCCTGCCCCGCTCACCGCCGAAACTGTTGCCGATTTTCGCGCGCTGCATGAACGCGCCCTGGCGCTGCGGCAGACGCCCGCGCCGCGCGATTTCGCCGCACTCGACCGTGACATGTTTCTCGCGATCAACCGGCTGTCGCTGAACCAGCCGCTCAGGGAAACCGGCGAACGCCTCTATTTTCGCACCGCCCGCATCTGGCTGCAGGCCATCACCGCCTCTGATATCGATCTCGAAAACGAAGCCGACATCTATTGCCGCGAGACCAAGGACATCCTCGCCGCCGTCGAGGCCGGCCAGCTCGACGCACTCAGCCACCTCCGCCGTGCCCATATTGCCATGAGCTTCGAGCGGATGCGGTAATCAGGACCGATTGAATACCATGGGGACTGTCCGCGTTTAGCGGGACTCGCCTGACTCTGTTGGCTGACAAATCCCCCCATATCCTGCTGCGTCACTGCGCTCGACCGCAGAGCGACCGTATATGGCCGCGCGGCTTGCTCCCAATACTCTCTCCCGCTGACGGGAGAGATGCCCCGAAAGGGGCAGTGAGGGTGGCGCAGCGGATCAGATCGTGAGTGCGCTCGTGTGGATAGACTCCCCCCTCACTGTCGCTGTCGCGACATCTCTCCCCGCCGGGGCGAGAAGATTTGGGGGCTATGCGGTGAGGCCATGCACGCGAGCGAAGGCCCCACAACGAGGCTCGGCCCGCGCCTGTAAAATCTGTCTCTGTTTGCCCTGCCGCCACGAGTTGACGCCAGTCGGGCTTTTGGTTATCAGTGTTACGTTATAACATTTAGTAGCCAAACGAAGACCGTTCGATTGGCATTCTCGCGCATCTTCAGGACACGACCCATGCTGCAAAACAACGACACCCGTCTTCCCGTCACCGTGCTGTCCGGCTTTCTTGGCGCGGGCAAGACTACGCTGCTGAATCACATCCTCAACAATCGCGAGGGTCGGCGGGTCGCCGTCATCGTCAACGATATGAGCGAGGTGAATATCGACGCCGATCTGGTGCGCGAGGGCGGCGCCGATCTGTCGCGCACCGAGGAAACCATGGTCGAGATGACCAATGGCTGCATCTGTTGCACGCTGCGCGACGACCTTCTGACCGAGGTGCGGCGGCTGTCGGAGGAGAAGCGCTTCGACTATCTGCTGATCGAGGGAACCGGCATTGCCGAGCCGCTGCCGGTGGCCGCGACATTTTCCTGGCGCGACGAGCGCGGCGAGAGCCTCTCCGATCTCGCCCGCCTCGACACCATGGTCACGGTGGTCGACGCGGTGAACCTGCTGCGCGAATATGGCGGTCATGAATTTCTGAAAAATCGCGGCGAGGTGGCCGGCGAGGGCGACGAGCGTACGCTGGTTGATCTTCATGTCGAACAGATCGAGTTCGCCGATGTCGTGATCGTCAACAAGGTCTCCGACGTGAGCGCTGAAGAGCGCGAAAACGTCGTCAAGATCGTCCGCGCGCTCAATGCCGATGCCAAGATCATCGAGACGGATTTCAGCCGTGTCGATCTCGACGAACTGCTCGATACCGGCCTCTTCAGCGAGGACAAGGCGAGCCAGCATCCGCTCTGGGCCAAGGAGCTTTACGGCTTCGCCGATCATGTGCCGGAGACCGAGGAATACGGCATTTCAAGCTTCGTCTATCGCGCCCGCGCGCCGTTCGATCCGCTGAAATTTGACGCGTTCACGCGGATGAATTTTCCGGGCCTGATCCGCGCCAAGGGGCATTTCTGGCTGGCGACAAGGCCGGATTTCGCCGGCGAGTTCTCGCTTGCCGGCGCGATCGTGCGCAACGTCCCGCTCGGGCGCTGGTGGGCCGCCGTTCCGCGCAGCCGCTGGCCGGACGCGCCGGACCTGCGCCGGATGATCGATAACTGCTGGCACGAGGTCTATGGCGATCGCCGGCAGGAGATCGTCTTCATCGGCGCTGGCATGGACCAGGCGGCAATCCGAGAAGCCCTCGATGACTGCCTGATCGACACCGGGCCTACGTTCAACGAACGCGATTTCGAGTTCCTGACCGACCCCTTCCCTTCGTGGACGAGAGGCTGAGGCGGACTAGCCCCACAGCACCGGCTCGGCCGGGTGCATCACCGAGCCATCGAACCGGATTGCGTTCGCGCGGTCCTGGGCAAGCAGCAGCGGCCCGTCGAGGTCGACGAAGGCCGCGCCCTCGGCCACCAGCATGGCCGGTGCCATCGCAAGCGAGGTGCCGAGCATGCAGCCGGTCATGATCTGGAAGCCCATGGCCTCCGCTTCCTGCTTCAGGAGCAGCGCCTCGGTCAGCCCGCCGGTCTTGTCGATCTTGATGTTGATCGCGTCGTATTTGCCCTTGAGATCGGCAAGCGAAGGGCGGGCATGGCAGCTTTCATCGGCGCAGACCGGAAGCGGGCGCTCGATATGGCGCAGCGCTTCGTCATCGCCGGCCGGCAACGGCTGTTCCACCAGCGCCACGCCGAGACGCACGAGTGCTGGGGCGAGCGCCTGATAGGCCGTAACGCTCCAGCCCTCATTGGCATCGACGATGATCGCGGAGTCCGGCGCGCCGGCGCGCACCGCCTCGATCCGGCCAAGGTCGTCGTCAGTCCCGAGCTTGACCTTCAGGAGCGGCCGATGGGCGTTTTCGGCGGCCTGAGCGCGCATCTTTTCCGGTTCGCCGAGCGAAATCGTGTAGGCCGTCGTCAGCAGGCCGGGCTTTTGAAGTCCGGCAAGCTGCCAGACCGGTTTGCCGCTGCTTTTCGCCGCGAAATCCCAGAACGCGCAATCGAGCGCGTTGCGCGCCGCGCCGGGCTTCATCCGGGTCTGCAAGGCTTCGCGGTCGAGCCCGGCGCGGATTTCCGCCTCCAGCGACAGGATATCGGCAATCACCCCGTCAACCGTCTCGCCGTAGCGGGCATAGGGCACGGATTCTCCGCGCCCGGTATGCGCGCCATCGGTGAGCGTGACCGTCACCACGCGGATTTCGGTGCGCGAGCCGCGCGAGATCGTGAAGGAGCCCGCAACCGGAAACACGTCCTCACGGGCGGAGACGTAAAGTCCGCTCATAGCGCCGCCAGCGCATCGGCGAGGCGTTCGGCCCCGTGGCGGAACGGATCGACCGTCGGCAGACCCATGCGCGCTTCGGTCTGCCTGCAATATTCAAGCGCCTCCTCGTCCGACATGGCGGAGGTGTTGAGCGAGATGCCGACCACCTTGCAATCCGGATTGACGATCCGCGCCATCTGCAGCGCCAGATCGCGCACCGCCTCGAGGCTCGGGAGCTGATAGTCCGGCAGGCCGCGCATATGCGGCCGGTTGGGCTCATGGCAGATCACCAGCGCATCCGGCTGGCCGCCATGGATCAGGGCCAGCGTCACGCCGGAATAGGAGGCGTGGAACAGGCTGCCCTGCCCTTCGATCAGGTCCCAGTGGTCGGCATCATTGTCGGGCGAGAGGTATTCGATCGAGCCGGCCATGAAATCGGCGATCACCGCATCGAGCGGCACGCCGCCGCCGGTGATCAGAATGCCGGTCTGTCCGGTGGCGCGGAAAGTGGCCTTCATGCCCTTCTCGCGCATCGCCCTTTCCACGCAGAGCGCGGTGTACATCTTGCCGACCGAGCAATCCGTGCCGACCGCGAGCATGCGCTTGCCGGTCCGCTTCTTGCCGTTGGCGATCGGGTACTGCACTGCGGGGATGCGCACATCATGCAGCGTGCGGCCGAGCTCCTTCGCCTTCGCGGCAAGGTCGGCTTCGTTGCGCAACAGGTTGTGCAGGCCGGAAGCAAGATCGAGACCCGCCTCCATCGCCTCGATCAGCACGCTCTTCCAGGACGGCGAAATGACGCCGCCGCGATTGGCGACGCCGATCACCAGCGTCTTCACGCCCTTGTCCACGGCTTCCGCGATCGAAAGATCGGGCAGCTTCATGTCCGCCTTGCAGCCCTCAAGCCGAAACTGGCCGACGGCATATTCGGGACGCCAGTCCTTGATGCCCTGCGCCACCTTGGCGGCAAGCCCGTCGGGCGCATCGCCCAGGAACAGAAGATAAGGAGTTTCGATCATGTGCTTGACCACCCGACAGTAAGAGAGAGTTGGGCGACGATATCGCGACACGGCGGCGGCGGTCAAGCTGAAGTAATGAAAGTTTGCGTGAATTTGCAGAAATAACGCAGAAAACGCGAAACTACGCAGGCCGAAATATCTTTTCGACGGATTTTTAAGCGAATGGCGCAATCATGCGCGCGCTCAGAAGACTAAGCCCCGCGCCGCGCGGCACGGGGCTCTGGTTCAATCAGCCGCGACCGAAATCGTCGACGATACGAATGATGTCATCCTCGCCGAGATAGGAGCCGGTCTGGACCTCGATCAGCTCCAGCATGATCTTGCCGGGATTATAGAGCCGGTGGACGGCGCCGAGCGGAATGTAGATCGACTGGTTTTCGGTGATCTGTTTCACGTCCTCGTCCACCGTCACCTCGGCCGTGCCCTTGACGATGATCCAGTGTTCGGCGCGGTGGTGATGCTTCTGCAGCGACAGCTTCTTGCCGGGCTTGACGAAAATGCGCTTTGCCTGGAAACGCTCACCCTTGATGATCGAGGTATAGCCGCCCCAGGGCCGGTAGGAGGTCGGGTGCTCCTCGGCAAGCGCCTTGGTTTCCTTGGCGCCTTTCAGCACCTTGACGATATTGCCGACATTCTGGCTGTCTTCGAGCTTGCCGACATAGACGGCATCTTCCGACGCGATCACAGCCATGCCGTCGAGCCCCTGCATGGCGACATGCATGTCGCGCGAGATCACGAGCGAATTCTGCGTGTCGAGCAGCGTCGCGTCGCCGGAGACGACATTGCCGCTTCCATCCTGATCGCCGTCCTTCCAGATCGCATCCCAGGAGCCGAGATCCGACCATGTGAAGGCCGACGGCACGACGGCGGCTTCGCTGGTCTTTTCCATCACAGCATAGTCGATGGAAATATCGGGGCACTGCGCGAAGGTTTCCTTGTCGAGGCGGGTGAAGTCGAGCTCAAGATCGCTCTCGTCCTTCAGCACCGCCTGCTCGGCGAATTCGAACACCTGCGGGGCATATTTTTCCAGTTCGCGGATCAACACCGCAACCGGGAACATGAACATGCCGGAGTTCCAAGTGTAATTGCCGGCGGCCAGCATCTCCTGAGCCTTATCCTCGGCCGGCTTCTCGACGAAGCGGGCGACCTTGCGGGCGCCGGAGGCAAGCTCCTCTCCGGCCTCGATATAGCCGAAGCCGGTGGCGGGCTCGGTCGGCTCGATGCCGAAGGTAACGAGCTTGCCGCTCCTGGCCGCTTCAAGGGCGGTGTCGATCGCGCCGAAATAATCCGCGCCCGCATCGATCTCGTGGTCCGAGGCCAGCACCTGCATGATCGCGTCCTCGCCGAAATTGGCGCGCACCATCGCGGCGGCAGCGGCGACGGCGGGGGCGGTGTTGCGCGCGATCGGTTCGAGAATGATGCCGGAGAGCTCGATATCCAGTTCGCGCGCCTGTTCGGCGGCAAGGAAGCGGAAGTCCTCATTGGTCAGGATGATCGGCGCTTCGTAGCGATCGCTGTCCGACACACGTTCCAGCGTCTTCTGGTAGAGCGTCTTCGGTCCCAGAAAGCGGATAAACTGTTTCGGCGCGGTGGCGCGCGACAGCGGCCACAGCCGCGTGCCCTTGCCGCCGGCCATGATGACGGGAACGATCTTGCTGGTCATATCGAAAAATCTCCTAATGAACTTGCTATGAAAAGAGGTCGGGTTAGGCGGACTTGAAGCTTTCTATCAGGGCAAGGCCGTGCTTCAGGAGTTCGCGGGCCTCACCGGCGCTCGCGGCCTCCACGTAACAGCGCATTTCTGGCGCGTTGCCGGAGGGGCGGAAATGGATGATACGGCCGTCATCGAGCGTGACCCGCAGGCCGTCGATGTCGCTCTTGTCCGCAACCGTGCCGATCGGCGCAAGGAATTCGGCAAGATTGTCCACGCTTTCGCGCAGGTAGTCCATCAGCGCGGCGCTGCGCGCCTGCTCGAAGTTCTTGATCCGGTCGGCATCGGCGACTGGCAGGCTGTAGGCCTTCGCGAGTTCCGACAGCTTGCGCTTGTCGCGGTGGGCGAGATAGAGCGCCGACAGGATGGGCAGGAAGCAGTCCCGCGTCGGCAGCGGCACGATCGTGTCGCCGGCCGGGCGGAAGGGGGAGGCCGTCAGCAGGCCGCCATTGGCCTCGAAGCCCATGACGCCGTCCTTGCCTTCGGCAATCGCCTTTTCCATGCCTGCGATGACGTAGGGTGAACCGACCCGTGTCCTGATCACGTCGAAATCGCCGTTCTTCTCGATGCCGGAATTGGAGGTGACCGGGGTCACAACCACTTTCGCGCCGAGGAAATTGGCGGTCATCAGACCGATCAGGTCGCCGCGCAGCGGTGCACCGGCCTCATCCGCCACAAGTGGCCGATCGGCATCGCCATCGGCGGAGATGATGGCGTCGAAACCGTGTTCGCCGGCCCAGCCCTTCAGAAGCGCGACGGTTTCCGGCGCAACCGCCTCGGTATCGACAGGAATAAATTCCTCGGAGAAACCGAGCGGCGTGACGTCGGCGCCATAATGCTCAAGCACCGCGATGAACAAATCGCGCGCCACCGTGGAATGCTGATAGACGCCGACCTTCATGCCGGAAAGGGCATCATCGGGAAGGATCGCGGTGCAGCGCGCGCCGAAGCCGGCCAGCGCCTCGCTCGCCTCGTCCTCGCCTTCGGCGGTTGTCTGATCGACCGTGCCCGCGAGTTGCTCTGCGAAGGCGGAAATCGCCTCTTCATCCGCCTTGGTGACCTCGCCATCGGGAAGATAGAATTTGATGCCGTTGCGATCGGCCGGAATGTGGGAACCGGTGATCATGATCGAGGCGGCTTTCCGCTTCTGCCCGTAAAAGGCCAGCGCCGGCGTCGGCAACGCGCCGCAATCGACCGGCGTGAAGCCCGAGGCCGCGATCGCGCCCATGCAATTGGCCGCGATCGCCGGGCTCGACTCGCGATAATCCTGCCCCACAAGCACGACATCGCCTTTTTTGGCGTAGCCCGCCTTTTGCAAATGATGACAGAAAGCCGCCGTGTAAAGGGAAGAAGGCTCCCCCAGGAGATCCGTTGACAGGCCGCGAAGGCCGCTCGTCCCGAATTTTACGCTCATTACGACTACTTATCCCAGTTTATTGGACGACGCTTTCGGCCACGCCGCCAGTCAAAACACTGGAGCGTCCTCGGCCGCTCCGACACTTTGCCGCGCCGCCCCGGCCAGACCGAATGCAACGCAACCCATGGTAAAAGCCCCTCAAGCTGACGCTGTCGGCACCCGCGCGGCCCCGGCAATCCTGCTCAAAGGCTTCTTCTTACATTGCTTGCGCGGGGCAAGCATACCCGAACTCCGAATGCCCTCAAGCCCCAGACCGCATTCGCAGGACCGCGCATACCATATCGATACGACAACACCGAAACACCCGGCATTGCCGATAACCGTGGAGCGATTTCATTCACTCAGCCGTTCAAAAACATGCCTTCCACCCCTCAAGCAGCCACCACTTTGTTGCTTCTTTTTCGAACGCTCGCAATGCCTGTTTGTTCCGCGACCGGATTTACGATGAAGAAAAATCGCCCTCGGGCGGAACCGATTGCCAAACCGGGACGTTTCGATGCGAAGCCGGAAGTCCTTGCACCTTTCCGGTACGGTGACTTATAGGTGTGCCCGGGCCGGGGATTGTCTGCCTGAGCAAGAATAAAAGAGCTTGAGCCTGTGGAACATTTGCCATCGGAAATTGTGGAAGCGATCAGGGACGAGGACCGTCTGAAGACGCTTTCGCAATCGATCATGCGCGCGGCGGAAGTCGACGAGAATTTCGTCGCGATCGTCGAAGCTGCGGCAAACCGCTTTTCCTGCCCGGCCGCCTTGATCCTGATTGCTGATTCTGACGAAAACTGGGTTCAGGCCGTCCATGGCATGAAGGTTGATGACGTGCCCACCCGCTCGGGCCTGTTCGTCTACCCGATCGCGCTCAAGAAACAGCGGGCGCTGATCCTCAACAATCCGGAGACCCACGCAGAGCTCGCCCGTTCGGTCCCGATGTTCGAAGGCAAGCGGGTGAAGTTTTTCGCCGGCGCTCCGATCCCGGTTCATGGCGTCAATGCCGGAGCCATCTGTATCATCGACGGCGAAAACCACCGCGATACCACCGAAGAGGATGCCGAAGCGCTTGGTCGACTGGCGAACCTTGCCGGCTCGCTTTATGAACTGAAGCATGCCGCACGCGGCAAGGCTTCGGCCGATATCGCCCTTTCCCAATCGGAACGCCGCCATTCGATGGCATTGCGGGCCGCGAATATCGCGACCTGGAGCTGGGACGGCATCAGCGAGACGGTTGAATGCGACAATGCCCTGCGGGAAATGCTTGCGCTTTCACCCGACGAGCCGGTGACCTGCCGCCGGGTGCTTGGCGCGGTCGATCACGAAATGCGGTTTTCGCTGATGCGTCGGTTCAAGTCGGCGCTTGACAGGGGCGAGGAATATCAGTGCGAATTCAAGGTGGAATCGACCGGCAAATGGCTTCTCTCGCTGGGCGGCGCCTATGAAAACGCATTGCTTGAGGAGCGCAAGGGGCCGGTCTTCGGCGTGGTGGTCGACATCACCACCACAAAGGAAAGCGAACAGAAGACCCGCCTGCTGCTGCGCGAACTCAATCACCGCGTCAAGAATACGCTGGCGATCGTGCAGTCGATTGCCGGGCAGACATTGCGCCGGTCGCGGACCTCGGCCGAATTCAACATGTCGTTTTCCGGCAGGCTGCAGGCGCTTTCCGCCGCGCATACCCTGCTGTCGGACGAGCAATGGGGCGCGATCGCGCTCGACCGGCTGCTGCGCTCGCAGATCGCGCCCTACAGCGACAGTTCGGGCCGGCAGGTGGATATTCACGGCAGCGCGGTCTATCTCGATCCCGACGAAGCGCTGGCGCTCGGCCTCGTCATCCACGAGCTTGCCAGCAATGCCGCCAAGTTCGGCGCGCTTGCAACCCGGGCCGGCGTCGTGGATATCACCGTCGCCTGCAGGGATGAAGGCGGCAACGCCCATCTGGAACTCGACTGGGTCGAGGTTGGCGGGCCACGGGTGACCACCCCCGAGCAGCGCGGTTTCGGGTCCGTGCTGATCGAACGCAGCCTCGACAAGGTCATCGGCAGCAAGGTCGATGTCGACTATGCCGAAACCGGCCTTAAGGTGCATATTTCCATGCCGATGCGCTACTGCTGATCGCAAACCAATTCAGATGAACCCACCCGCCCGTTTCCCGAACGCGGCGGGTTTATTTTTTCCGCTCTTTTTTCCAAAAAAGTCATCGGTCGGAGGAACAAGGGTCATTCGGGGACGTTTAATTGTCGTGAGCAAGGTGAGATAAAAACAAATAATACAACTATTGAATCGCACCTATATCGGAACACTACAAGAAGAGAGGAGTATTGACATGCTTCGCAAGATTCTTTCGACCACCGCACTGGCAGCTGTTGTTTCCACGGGTGCAGCCTTTGCCCAGGACGCCAACACCACCGAACCCATGAACCAGCCTGAAGCAAGTTCTGGCATGGAAAACGGCGCTGCGCCGATCTTCCCTGACCGTCAGGCTGCCGGCGAAGATGCCAAGAGCTTTTATGGCGCCACCGGCGAGCAGGTTCTCGCAAGTTCGCTGCTTGGCTGGCCGGTCTACGGCATGAGCGCCGAAACCCAGGAACGCGAACAGGTCGGCGACATCGCTGACATCGTGATGAACACCGATGGCTCGGCCAACGCCGCCGTGATCGGCGTCGGCGGTTTCCTCGGCATCGGCGAAAAACAGGTCGCGATTTCCTTTGACCGCCTGTCCTGGGAGCCCGGCGACAACGGCGCGTGGCTCAGCATCGACGCCACCCGCGAGGAGCTTGAGTCCGCACCGGAATTCGAATCCGACAATGAAAACCTGATGGAGGTTGGCAGCGCTCCGGCGCCGGAAGGCACCATGGCGGATGGCTCAACGGATCTGGCCAACACCGCGGGAACCGCGCTTGACGAAGCCGGCAATGCTACCGGCGAGGCCATGAACGACGTGGCGACGGGCATGGGCACTGCGGCGGATGCCACCGGCAACGCGATGAACGATGTCGCCACCAATGTCGACAATGCCGGCGATGCGATGCAGAACGGCGAAAACCCCATGCTGGAAGGCATGAGCGAAGTCGACACCGCCTCGATTTCCTATGACGAGTTGGAAGGCGCGCCGGTACTGGGCGCCGATGGCGACAATGTCGGCGAAATCTCGGACATCGTTGTCTTCGGCGACAATAACGAGAACGTCTTCGTCGTGGATGTTGGTGGCTTCCTGGGTATCGGCGAAAAGCCGGTCGCCATTGCGGCCGACTCGGCCACGGTCATGAGCGATGGCGACACCTATGTCGTCCAGACAGAGTATGACCGTGCTACGCTCGAAAACCAGCCGGAATATACCGAGCAGAGCCTGAACGACAATCCGGATGCCGTTCTTCTGAACTAATTCCGGCCTGACGTTCCTTGCAAGAAGCCCGTGATCTCGCGATCGCGGGCTTTTTCATGCCGGACGCCAGAGCCTGTCCGGACCGCGAACGAGCAGCGGCGTGGCAAAACAGGCGTGAATATCCTCGGCGATATCCGCATCGAAGGCGGCAAGCGCCTCAGTGTACCGCGACGTTTGCAGCATGGCGGCGGCGATCGCCACGGGGCGCACGCCGCAATGCTTCAGGAGCGAAAGCCCCGCCACGATCGACTTGCCCGAGGAGATCACGTCGTCGACGAGCGCGACCCGCCGGCCCTCAAGCAGCGGCAGCATGCGCGGATCGATATAGAGCCGCTTCTGCTGACCGGGCGTGGTGACGGAACTGACCGGAAGCGACAACGCGTCCTCGTACCAGAACTTGCGCGAATTGCCGAGCGGCACGTAGCGGGAATGGCCGAGCGCCTCGGCGACAGCGGCCGCCAGCGTGAGGCCGAGCGTCGGCAGGCCGACGATGATTTCGGGTTTCAGCGGAGCAAGCCGGGCAGCGAGATCGGCGGCAAGCGCCTTGGTGACCGCGAACGAAGCCTGGTTGATGATCAGAGACGCAAGTCCCTCACCACTGTCTCCAAGTGGGCGGATCGGCAGAAGAAGACGGCGTCCATCCGCAAGCCGCGCGGGATAGGCGGCGTCATGGGCGACCGACTCGACCGGCGCGGGCGGCAGCAGTTCCTGCCAGAAATGATGGGGTTGCATGGCGGTTGAAATCTCAAAGCTTGGCCAAAAACAGTCTTGCCCTCATCATTAGGCTTCGGTAGCCCTTTGGGGCAAGGGCGCGGGGCGCGCGATCTCGAAAAGCGGGGTTTTGATGATCCATCTCTACAAGGTCGGAGGGGCGAAGACGCCGATGTCTTCCACCGGTACGCCCGCGCCGCTTGAGGACGACGTGATCTGGATCGACATGCTCGATCCGACCGAAGACGACATGCGCCAGATCGAAGAGCTGCTCGGGGTGGTGCTGCCGACGCGCGAATCGCTGAAGGATATCGAACCTTCCAGCCGCTACTATACGGATGGCGACGCCGTCTACATGACGGCCTCTGTGGTGATGAACGTGGATTTCGGTCTCGCCCATCTCACCGATATCGGCTTCATTCTCGCCGAGGGAAGGCTGATCACCATCCGCCATGCCGAGCCGAAACCATTCTTCCTGTTTGCCGCCGACATGAAACGGCTCGAGGTCGCGCCCGGACAGGGCGCGAAGGTTCTCGCCTATCTGCTCGACACGATCGTGGACCGCACGGCCGAAATCCTGGAACTGGCGGTTGCCAAGATCGACAACATCTCGATTGCCGTTTTCGGCGAGGGCGCGCGCGGCCGCAGACGCCCGCCGGCGGAGCTGGAAGAGCGCCTGATCGAGATCTCGACCTATCACCGCCTTGTCAGCAAGACCCGGGACAGCCTGACCACGCTGGCGCGCCTTGCGACCTATGTGCAGACGCTCCGCCGGGTACGCGACGACAAGGCCACCAAGGACCTCTGCCGGGTCGTGTCCCACGATATCCAGTCGCTGTCGGAACATGCGGGCTTCGTGGCGTCCAACATAACCTTCCTGCTCGATTCCTCGCTCGGGCTGATCAATCTCGAACAGAACAACATCATGAAGCTGTTTTCGGTGGTCTCGGTCGTGTTCGCGCCGCCGATGCTGATCGCCGGCATATACGGCATGAACTTCGACAAGATGCCGGAGCTGCACTTTTCGTGGGGATATCCGGCCGCTCTCGGCCTGATGTTCCTGACCGGGGCGGCGGCGGTCGTCTGGCTGCGCAAGCGCGGCTGGCTGTAGCGACGAAATCCAGGCATTTCCCGCAATAAAATCAGATATTTGCAGCATGCGACATTGATGCAGCCCCTTGTCTTGACTAGCATGGGCGCTAAAACTATGGTGCGCACCACTTGACCGGGCCTTTCCGCCGCTTTATCGCGTGGCCGGAGCCTTCCTGACAGGGGCGCGTTCAAGGAGGGGATGTCATTGGCAGAAGACGGACAGGACGACCTGGAGGCCCGCCGCAAGCGGCTGGAATCCGAGCTCGGTTCGCTGCGCAAGGATGAGGTCTCCGAACAGGCAAAGACAGCGGCGTCCGCCAAGAACCGCAAGGAAATGTCGAAGGGCCTGAAGCTTTCGAGCGAGTTCATGGCGGCGATCTTCGCCGGTTTCATGATCGGATACCTGCTTGATCGCTTCGCCGGAACGGGGCCCTGGGGATTGATTGTGTTTATTCTCCTCGGTTTTTGCGCCGGGGTATTGAATGTACTGCGCTCCGTGGGTTATGTGGCGGAGCCGGAAGACCGTCTGAAAAAGGACGGCGAGTAAAGTTTTGGTTGCCGACGGCTGAAAACGGCCGCGGGCAGGGCAAGAAGAGAGAGACTAGGTGGCAAACGATCCGACCCATCAATTTCAGATCCACAGCATCGTTCCGATCAATGTCGGCGGGCTGGACCTGTCCTTCACCAATGCCTCGCTGTTCATGGTGATTTCCGCCGGGGCCGCTGCGGGTTTCCTTTACCTGGCAACCGCCAAGCGCGGCCTTATTCCCTCGCGCACGCAGTCGATCGCCGAGCTTCTCTATGAATTCGTAGCCTCGATGCTCAGGGAGGGCGCGGGCACGAAGGGCATGGTGTTCTTCCCCTTCGTGCTGACGTTGTTCATGTTCCTGCTGACGGCGAACCTGATCGGCATGTTCCCCTATTTCTTCTCCGTCACCAGCCAGATCGTCGTCACCTTCTCGCTGGCGCTGATGGTGATGGGCGTCGTTGTCGGTTACGGCCTCTACAAGCACGGCCTGCATTTCTTCAAGGTGTTCGTGCCTTCCGGCGTGCCCGTTGCCCTGCTTCCCCTGGTGACCGCGATCGAGATCGTTTCGTTTCTCTCGCGTCCCATCAGCCTCTCCGTCCGTCTGTTCGCCAACATGCTGGCCGGCCACATCACGCTGAAGGTCTTCGCCGGCTTCGTGGTCTCGCTGATCTCGATCGGCACGATCGGCACCGGCGGCGCGATCCTGCCGCTGGCCATGACCGTGGCGCTGACGGCGCTGGAATTCCTGGTGGCCTTCCTGCAGGCCTATGTCTTTGCAGTTCTGACCTGCATGTATCTCAACGACGCCGTCAACGCGGGCGATCACTAGGATAGAAAAGTCGCCGGCTTCGTCTGGACAGGCGGAACCGGCATCGCTATTAAGCCGCAACAACCCAATTCTTCTAAGGAGTTCTCATATGGAAGCGGAAGCAGCAAAGTTCATCGGCGCCGGTATTGCCTGCCTTGGCATGGGTGCAACCTCCATGGGTCTCGGCCGCATCTTCGGTGATTACCTCACCGGCGCTCTGCGCAACCCGTCCGCCGCCGACAGCCAGTTCGGCCGTCTGGTGTTCGGCTTCGCCGTTACCGAAGCGCTCGGCATCTTCTCGCTGCTCGTTGCCCTGCTCCTCCTCTTCGCCGTTTGATTTTTTGAACGGTCCGACTTTCGGTTGCGGCGCCTGGCCTGAGGTCGGCGCCGCGCCCCTTGTTGTCGAAGACCTTTGGAGGTGAGCATGTTTGTGACCCCGGCTTTGGCCCAGACGTCGCATGGTGCAGAAGAACAGCACACGGAATCCACGCTGGCCGAGGTGGAACATCACGAACAGCAGGTGTTCCCGCCATTCGATTTTGCGACCTTCCCGTCGCAGATCCTCTGGCTGGCCATTACGTTCGGTCTCTTCTATCTGGTGATGAAGAAGGTGATCGTTCCCCGCGTCGGCTCCATTCTGGAAGACCGCCACGATCGCATTGCCCAGGACCTCGACGAGGCGGAACGCCTTCGCAGCGAGGCCGATGCCGCGATCAAGGCCTATGAAAAAGAACTCGCCGAAGCCCGCAACGAGGCCCGCAGCATTTCCGCCGCAGCCGCCGACAAGGCGCGCGCCGAGGCCGATGCCGAGCGCGAGCAGCTCGAAGCCGAGCTTGGCAAGAAGCTTGCGGCAGCCAATGAGCGCATTGCCGCGGTTCGCAACGAAGCGCTTCAGGAAGTCGGCGGCATCGCCGAGGAAACAGCCGCTTTGATCGTTACCCATCTGATCGGCGGCCGCGTCGCCAAGGGCGACATCGAAACCGCGGTTTCGACCGTCAGGGAGGGCTGAGCCCATGTCTCTCGATGCAACATTCTACGCCTTTGTCGGCCTGATCCTGTTCTTCATTGTCGTCGCCTATTTCAAGGTGCCAGGCATTCTGCTGCGCTCGCTTGATTCGCGCGCCGACGAGATTCGCGGAGAGCTGGCGGAAGCCAAGCGCCTGCGCGAGGAAGCCCAGCACGTGCTTGCCGATTATCAGCGCAAGCGCCGCGAGGCCGAGGAAGAGGCCAAGGATATCGTTGCCGCCGCCGAGCGCGACGCAAAGGCGATCAAGGAAGAAGCCCGCCGCAAGACGGAAGAATATGTCGAGCGCCGGACCGCATTTTCCGAGCAGAAGATCCGTCAGGCCGAGCAGGAAGCCGTCGCCGCCGTGCGTGGCGCTGCCGTCGACGTCGCCGTCGATGCCGCGCGCATCGTTCTGGAAAAGAAGGCGACGCCTGCGGTGCGCTCCAAGCTGTTCTCGCAGTCGGTCGACGCGGTCAAATCCCGCCTCAACTGATCCTGTCGGCTTCGAGGTGAAAGTCATTGGCAAGCGTTCCGACGCTTGCCGTTTTTGTTTCTGGCGTCCGCTAGAATGACCACGGCGCCGCAGAAAATGGTTTGAGACATGGCAAAGCGGATAGACGGCAAGGCGATCGCGGCGGATGTGATCGGGAAGGTCACGGCGGCAAGCGCCGCGCTGAAGGCTGAGAAAGACGTCGTGCCGGGCCTGGCGGTGGTCATCGTCGGCGATGATCCGGCAAGCCACACCTATGTCGCGGCCAAGGGCAGGCGCGCCAAGGAATGCGGGTTCCATTCCGTCCAGGTCACGCTGCCGGCGGAAACCAGCCAGGCGGAACTGGAACAGGTTGTCCGCGAACTGAACGACGATCCCACGATCCACGGCATTCTGGTGCAACTGCCCCTGCCCGCGCATCTGGACGAGTTTCCCGTCATCCAGCTTATCCGTCCCGAAAAGGACGTGGACGGGCTTTCGATCGTCAATGCCGGCAAGCTTGCCCTTGGCGACACAAAGACAGGCCTGATCTCGTGTACGCCGGCCGGCGCGATGGTGTTGATTCGCTCGATCCACGGGAGCGACCTCTCCGGCCTCGACGCCGTCGTGATCGGCCGTTCCAACCTGTTCGGCAAGCCGATGGGGCAATTGCTGCTGCAGGCCAATGCCACGGTCACCATGGCCCATTCGCGCACGGCCGACCTGCCGGAAATCTGCCGGCGCGCCGATATTCTGATCGCGGCCACCGGCCGGGCGGAAATGGTGAAGGCCGATTGGGTGAAGCCCGGCGCGACGGTGATCGATGTCGGCATTACCCGGATACCGGCGCCGGAACGCGGCGAGGGCAAGACCCGCCTGATCGGCGATGTCGATTATGCCGCCGTCGAAAAGGTCGCCGGCGCCATCACGCCGGTCCCGGGCGGAGTCGGTCCGATGACGATCACCATGCTGATGGCCAACACAATGATCGCCGCCTGCCGCGACAATGGCGTGACCGTTCCCGATTTCTGAGGCGGACCGCCTGCCGCTCCCGCTTTTCCGGAGAGGCCTTAGCTGAATGCCTTGAACGTCACCAGGGTGAAGGTGTCCTTGACGCCTTCGATGGTCTGCAGCTTGCTGGTGACGAAATGGCCGATATCGGCATCCTTGGCTAGGTAAAATTTCGCCAGCAGATCGTAATCGCCGGAGGTCGAATAGATTTCCGAGGTTTCCTCAAGCGTGCGCACCACCAGATCGGCGACGTCATACGCCTGTCCGGGATGACATTTGAACTGAACGAATATCGTCTGCATCGGCTTTATCTACCCTCTTTGCACGTCACCATGGCCTCGCCGCTTCGTGTATAGCACCAGCCGGCGGAGGGAAGCCAGACGGTTCGGTACGGGAGATTGACTATCATAAAAATAAAACTTAATTCCACTATAGGTTATTTACTGTTTCAGGGGTAGGAGGCCGCTTCCGGCAAAAGGTAATACCGGCTTTCCGTCCGGCAGCATGAGAACACATTAAAGGCAGCGCGTTTCCGGTAGCCATATTCTGACCGGAGATAAACTTCGAAACTGATGTGCCAGAATTTAGTTTGGCGAATGAAACAGCCGGTCTATATGCATTGTGAGCGTCGACCGCGGCCTCTCAGTCACGCGCCGTCACATGAACGAAAAAGGGAATAAGCATCATGACAATCGCAACAGCGCTATCCGACAAACTCAAGAAGGCGGACCTCGCCGAGCCCCGCGCCTACATCGCCGGCGAATGGCGCGACAAGGTGGCCAGCGGCAAGACCTTCGATGTCGTGAATCCGGCGACTGGCGACGTCATCGCCACGCTTCCCGACTGCGGGAAGGAAGAGGTCGAGGAGGCCGTCGCCGCCGCCTATGAGGCCCAGAAGGCCTGGGCGAAGAAGACTGGCAAGGAACGCGCCGTGATCCTGCGCAAGCTCTACGACCTGATGGTCGAGAATGCCGATGACCTGGCCGTGATCCTGACTGCGGAAATGGGCAAGCCGCTTGCCGAGGCGCGCGGCGAGGTGCTTTACGGCGCGGCCTATATCGAATGGTTCGGCGAAGAAGCCAAGCGCGCCTATGGCGACATCATTCCCGGCCATCAGGCCGACAAGCGGATCATGGTCATTCGCCAGCCGGTGGGCGTCGTCGGCGCGATCACACCGTGGAACTTCCCGAACGCGATGCTGGCCCGCAAGATGGCTCCCGCACTCGCCGCCGGCTGCTCGATCGTGTCCAAGCCCGCCCAGCAGACGCCGCTTTCGGCGCTCTCCATGGCGCTGCTCGCCGAGCGCGCCGGACTGCCGAAGGGGCTGCTGTCGGTGGTCACCTCGACCAGTTCGTCCACCGTCGGCAAGGTCTTCAGCGAGGATGACCGGGTGCGCAAGATCACCTTCACCGGCTCCACCGAGGTCGGCCGCATCCTGATGCGCCAGGGGGCAGACCAGATCAAGAAGATGGGCCTGGAACTCGGCGGCAATGCGCCGTTCATCGTCTTCGACGACGCCGACCTCGATGCGGCGGTCGAAGGCGCGATCGCGTCGAAATTCCGGAACGCCGGCCAGACCTGCGTTTGCGCCAACCGACTTTACGTGCAGGCCGGCGTCTATGACGCATTCGCCGAGAAGCTTTCCAAGCGCGTTGCTGGCCTCAAGGTCGGCTCCGGCATGGAAGACGGCGTCGAGATCGGTCCGATGATCGAAAAGGCGGCGGTCGACAAGGTCGAGGACCATATCGCCGACGCCACCGCCAAGGGCGCCTCGGTCAAGCTCGGCGGCAAGTCGCATGAGCGCGGCGGCCTGTTCTTCGAGCCGACGGTGCTCACCGGCGTGACGCCCGACATGAAATGCGCGCGCGAGGAAACCTTCGGCCCCGTGGCGCCGCTGTTCAAGTTCGAGAACGAGGACGATGTCGTCGCCATGGCCAACGACACCGAATTCGGCCTCGCCTCCTATTTCTTTTCGCGCGATGCGGCCAAGATCTTCCGGGTGGCCGAAGCGCTGGAATACGGCATTGTCGGCGTCAATACCGGCCTGATCTCCACCGAGGTCGCCCCCTTCGGCGGCGTCAAGCAGTCCGGCCTTGGCCGCGAGGGCTCCAAATACGGCCTCGATGACTATACCGAGCTGAAATATATCTGCCTCGGCGGAATCGCCTGAGGGCGAGCGACGCTTCTGGTCGGGAGGCGACGAAGCCTCCCGACTTCCAGGCGTGGTGTTCGCGCCTGACACGAGGCTGACCCCGACGGGGGTTTCGCCTGTCAAACGACCAACGCCCCCTTCTACTTCGCTTGGCCCTTCACACCGGCGTCGCAATCGACCGGATTGCCGCTTCGACCCGCTCGCGTTCCGCCAGAAGCCGCGCCTCGGCCTCGTCCTGGCCGATGCGGACGAAGTGGAACGGCTTGCCGGCCGGCATCTGCGCAAGCCGCGGCAGGTCGGCGGAAATCACCGTGGCGATCTTGGGATAGCCGCCGGTCGTCTGACGCTCCGCCGTCAGCATCGTGGCAATGCCGGAGCCCGGCACCTGGATCGAACCGGCGGGCGTGGCATCCGAAATGATATCGTGGCCACCGATTGCGCGCAGCAGCGGCCCGTCGAGCAGGCTCGCCATCCGGTCGCGCCGGCTGGAAACCGAGAACGGTTCGGTGAGAAGCAGCGTCCAGGCCCGGGAATCGAAGCGGTCATCCTGCGGCCCGGCGACGATCCGGATCGGCCCTTGCGGATAGTGGAAAATCTCCGTCAGTCTCTGCGGCGGGGCAAGTGCGCTCTCGCCGAGCGGCAGCAGATCGCCCTCGGCAAGTACCCTGCCCTCAAACCCGCCCATCGCGTTTCGGACATGGGTGGCGCGCGAGCCGAGCAGTTCCGGCACGGCAATGCCGCCAGAAAAGGCGATATAGCCCCAGACCGCGCCTCTCATCGGGCCGATCTCCAGCGTTTCGCCCGGCCTCAGCGCATGGCTTTCCCAAAGCGGCATGGCGCGCCCGTTGATCGTCACCTGCGCGGCGCCGCCGGTGACGGCCACCATGCAGGGCGCGCTGACGCGATAGCTACCTCCGAACTGGGCAAACTCCAGCGCCGCCGCGTCATCGCCATTGCCGACAAGCGCCTGCGCGATGCGAAAGGCCGCCTCGTCCATCGGCCCGGATGGCGAGACGCCGGCGGCAAGATAGCCGGTGCGCGGACGCGCCTGCACGGAGACCATGAGCCCGGCCCTGGCGACCTCCAGCCTGTTCATGCCGCCTCCGATTCCACAATGGCCTCGCCGGACGCCGCGCGGCGTTCCAACGCCGCCATCTCGTCGGCGCCGATCTCGAAAAAGCGGATCATGTCGCCCGCGCGGAAGAAGGATGGTTCGGCGCGCTCCGGGGCGAACAGGCGAAGCGGCGTGCGGCCGATATAGCGCCAGCCGCTGGGACCGGACAGCGAGTTGATCGCCGCCTGCGCGCCGCCAATGCCGACCGCGCCCGCCGCTACCTTCTGGCGCGGCACCGCGAGACGAGGCGTGTGCAACGCCTCCGGCAGGCCGCCGAGATAGGTGAAGCCGGGCGCAAACCCGATCATGTAAACCCGATAATCGGCAGCGGTGTGCAGCGCGATCAGCTCTTCAGGACTGATATTCTTGATTTCGGCAAGGTCTGCGAGATCAAGCGCGTCATCGCCCCGATAGCAGACCGGCACCCGAAAATGGCGGGCCGTGTTTTCCCCGCCCTCGGTGAGATGCTCCACCCGCTCGTGAAGCAGCGGCATCAGTTGCGCGCCGCGAATGCGGCCGGGATCGTAATAGACCAGCAGCGAGCGATAGGTCGGAACGGTCTCGACAATGCCTTCCACCGGCCGCGCCTTCAGAGCGTCGGCGAGCGCGATCACGCGGGCATTGACGGCCGCGTCGATCCTGTCTGCAAATTCCACGGTCACGGCCTGATCGCCGGCCGGCTTGATCGTTACCACTGTCCAATGCTCCAAGTCGCGCCCGTTTTTCCGGACGCGCGTCGAGGCTATCAGCTTTTGGCGGTTTTGCGAAAGACCCCGATCGTCCGCCGCGTCCCCAAGCGATATGACCAGCCAGTCGCCGGCGCGCTGCGCGAAACGTTGCCCGGTTTTCAGGCAACACAACCTATAGAAATCAGGGCGACTCAGCATTTCCCGTTTTGGGCCTTGTAACAGACGGAAAACCGCCCTATTGTCATCAAACGTTCATTTTCAATGGATAAATGTCTTAAAACGAACATTTTTGTCGTTTCAGGTACAAAGGAGAACGAAGATGAAGAAATTTGGATTTTTGACGCTTGGCGCACTCACCGGCGCGCTGATCTCGAGCGCTGCCTTCGCCGAGACGATTACCGTGTATACCTCTTACGAAGAAGACGAGGCCGCAGCCTTTCTCGAAAAGGCAAAGGAGGCCATGCCCGATATCGACGTCAACCTTCTGAGGCTCTCCACCGGCGATCTCGCCGCCCGCATCATCGCGGAAAAGGCCAATCCCCAGCATGACGTTCTCTGGGGTTTTGCCGTCACTTCCATGGTCAATCCGCAGATCGAGGAAACGCTGGAAGCCTACGAGCCGAAGGGCATCGATACCGTTCCCGCGCAGTTCCGCGATCCCGACAACAAGTGGTTCGCGGTTACCGGCTACATGGCGGCATTCTGCGTCAACAATGAACGCCTCGAGGCCGAGGGGCTGGAAATGCCGACCTCGTGGGCCGATCTGACCGACCCGTCCTTTGCCGATGAGGTGGTCATGCCCAACCCGGCAAGCTCGGGCACCGGCTATATCCAGATCGATGCGCTGCTCCAGATGATGGGCGAAGACGAAGGCTGGGCCTTCCTCGACAAGCTCGACAAGAATGTCGCGCAGTACATCAAGTCCGGCTCCCGCCCCTGCAACGTCGCCTCGATGGGCGAATACACCGTCGGCGCTTCCTATGCCATGCGCGCCATCAAGAACATCGAGGAAGGCTACCCGATCACCATGGTCGTGCCCTCCGAAGGCGCCGGCAATGAGCTGGAAGGCAACGCGCTGGTCGCCTCTTCCGAGCACAAGGATGCCGCCAAGCGGTTCCTCGACTGGACCCTCAGCCCCGAAGCGGCCACGGCCTATTATGACTGGAAGACGATCGTGACGGTTCCGGGCGGCGATGTTCCGGAGCGGTTCATCTCCGCAGGTCTGCCCGAGGATGTTCCGGCCGCCCTGTTCCCGGTCGACTTCCGTGCCGCGGCCGAAGACCGCACGGAGATCATCAACACCTGGCAGGAGCGCTACGAGCGCTAAGAAACGCCAGATGATGACGCAGCCGGCGGGCGATCATGCCCGCCGGCGCTTTCCGCCTTGTGCATTTCGTCGGAAGCAAGCTTCGGCTGATCTATTTCATAGAATTGCTATGTGGCTCCAGTGGGAAACGGCATCGTCCTTCCCCGACCCGCACTGCCAAACCCGCATCAGGAGAGAACGCGCGATGGACCTTTCGATCCGCAACCTTGTCAAGCGCTTCGACAGGCTGACAGCACTCGACAACGTCACGCTCGATGTCCCGCACGGAAACTTCGTCTGCTTTCTCGGTCCGTCGGGCTGCGGCAAGACCACGCTGCTGCGCGTCATCGCCGGACTGGAAGATGCGGATGAAGGCACGATCGAACTCGGCGGCGAGGACCTGACGGCGGTGCCCACGCGGGCGCGCAATTTCGGTGTCGTGTTCCAGTCCTATTCGCTGTTTCCCAACATGAGCGCGGCGCGCAATGTCGGTTACGGGCTCGAATGCCGGCGCTGGGACAAGGCCAAGATTGGCAGCCGCGTCGACGAGATGCTCGACCTCGTGCACCTTGGCGACCATCGCACCAAACTGCCGGCGCAGATGTCGGGCGGCCAGCAGCAGCGCATCGCGCTGGCGCGCGCGCTTGCGCCCGATCCGTCCCTGCTTCTGCTCGACGAGCCGCTGTCGGCACTTGACGCCAAAGTGCGCGAGGAACTGCGCGTCGAGATCCGCAGCCTGCAGCAGCGCCTGAACCTGACCACGATCATGGTCACGCACGATCAGGAAGAGGCGCTGGCGATGGCGGATGTCGTCGTGGTCATGAACAAGGGGACCATCGAACAGATCGGCTCCCCCCGCGAACTCTAT
This sequence comes from Martelella mediterranea DSM 17316, assembly GCF_002043005.1. Taxonomy (NCBI): domain Bacteria; kingdom Pseudomonadati; phylum Pseudomonadota; class Alphaproteobacteria; order Hyphomicrobiales; family Aurantimonadaceae; genus Martelella; species Martelella mediterranea. The sequence continues at coordinate 96,892 of NZ_CP020330.1, forward strand.
GCCGAGCCGCAAACCGCCTTCGTCGCCGATTTCATCGGCCGCATGAACATCTTGCGGCTGGATGAGAACGCACCCATGCAGCCGAGCTTCGGCGGCGTGGCGCTCCACCTTGCAGACAGTGCACACACCGCGGATCATATCACGGCCCTCGGCGTGCGCCCGGAAATGATTTCGCTGACCGAGGTCGACGCCGCCGGCGACAACACCCTGAGCGCAACCGTCACCGGCGTTACCTATCTCGGCAACATCACCCGCGTCGAGGTGGTGACGGATGCCGAGCCCAAGGCGCCGATCAGCGTTGAGCTGCACGGCGCGAGCGCGGTTCCGAAAGTGGGCGAGCGTCTCGGCATCGTTATCCCGGCCGAAGCCCTGAGGGTGCTTGCATGAGCAACGCCGTGAAGACCGCAAGCCGTCCCGCCCGCGGCACCGACATTGCCGACCGCGCCAGCATCTGGGCGATGACGCTGTTCGTCGCAGCCCTCCTGATCATCTTTCTGCTGCTGCCGCTGCTGGGCATCCTGATGCGCAGCCTGGAGACCCCGGACGGTCTCGGCCTCGGCAATTTCATCGCCACCTTCTCGACCATGCGTTTCTGGGAACTCGTCGGCGACAGCATTCTGGTCTCGCTCACCTCCACGGCAATCGTGGTGGTGGTCGCCTATGGCTATGCCTATGCGCTTCAGCGCGCGATCATTCCCGGCAAATGGTTCCTGCGCATCGTGATCCTGGTGCCGCTGTTCGCGCCATCGCTGGTTCAGGCCCAAGGCCTGATCCTGCTTCTCGGACGCAACGGCATCCTCAACCGCTTTCTCGGCTTTGATCTCGACATCTACGGCTTCTGGGGCGTGGCGATCGCCAATGCGCTTTACGCCTTTCCCTACGCCTTCCTGATCCTGTCGGCGGCGCTCGCCGTGGCGGACGCCCGGATCTATGAAAGCGCCGAGGCGCTTGGCGCCGGCCCGCTGCGCATCTTCCGCGACGTGACGCTGCCCGCGACCCGCTATGGGCTGGCCGCCACGCTGTTCATCGTGTTCATGCTGGCGATCACCGACTTCGGTAATCCGATGGTGATCGGCGGCGATTTCAACGTGCTGGCGACGGAGGTCTACAACCAGGTCATCGGTCAGGCCCAGTTCGGCCTCGGCGCGGTCATCGGCGTGGCGCTTCTGGTGCCGGCCATGTTTGCCAAGCTGATCGAAAAGCGGATGACGGCGCGTCAGCACGCGCTGGTCACCGAGCAATCCCGGCCGCTGACGCCCCGGCCTTCTGCCCGGCGCGACCTGTTCTTCTCGCTCTATGCCTATGTTGTGGCGGGGCTGGTTGTTTCCGTGGTCGGCATCGTTGTGTTCGCGAGCTTCGTGCATCTGTGGCCGTACAATATGAGCTTCACGCTGCGCCACTACCGCTTCGACGTCCAGAACGGCACGGACCCGCTCTGGAACAGCGTTTTCGTCGCTTTCGCAACGGCCATTGTCGGCATCATCGTCACTGGGCTCGGCGCCATCGTGGTGCACAAGTTCAAGACCGCGCTGACCGGGCCACTGTCGTTTCTTGCGATCCTGCCGGCCGCGGTGCCCGGCATCGTGCTCGGTCTCGGCTATATCCTGGTGTTCAATTCGCCCGCCAATCCGCTCAACTTCCTCTACGGAACCTTTGCGCTAATCGTGATCCTCGAGGTCTATTACAACCACGCCCATGCCTTCCTGATCTCGTCGACCAGCCTGAAGCAGATCGGCGCGACATTTGACGAGGCCTCGACGACGCTCGGCGGCACTTCGATGACGACCCTGCGCAAGGTCACGCTGCCGCTCATCTGGCCGACCCTTCTGGGCGTGGGCGTGTTCTATTTCATGCGCTCCATGGTCTCGCTGTCGGCGGTAATTTTCCTCGTCACCCCCTCGACCCAGCTTGCCTCGGTCTCGGTCCTGCAATTGTCGGATCGCGGCGCGATCAACCAGGCGGCCGCCTTTTCGGTCTGCATCATGGGGATCGTGGTGCTGTGCCTGATCGTCGTGCGCGTGCTGATGCGGCTCGCCGGCGTCAAGAATGTAAATCTCATAAGATAAGAGCGGAAAACGCCATGACGGCCTCCCCCATCAAGGCCATCCTTTTCGACAAGGATGGCACCCTCCTCGATTACCAGCGCACCTGGGCGCCCATCAACCGGGCCGCAGCCGATCTCGCCGCGAGCGGCGATCCGGCGCTTGCCGCGCATCTTCTGAGCGTTGGCGGCATGGACCCCGAAAGCGGGCAGACATCGTCAAACAGCCTGCTGGCCGCCGGCAATACCGACGAGATCGCCAGGGCCTGGATCGAGGCCGGCGCACGATTCAGCGTCGGCGAACTGACCGCCGCGCTCGATACGCTGTTTACCGCCGCGGTGTCGGACGCCGTTCCGGTCACCAACCTGGTCAAGCTTTTTCGCAACCTGCATGAGCGCGGGTTCCGGCTCGGCATCGCCAGCAGCGACAGCCAGGCGGCGATCGAAGGACTGGTGGAGCGCCTGTCGCTGACCCCGTGGATCGATTTCATCGCCGGCTATGACAGCGGCTACGGCGTCAAGCCGGAACCCGGCATGCTGCTGGCGTTTTGCGAGGCGATGGGCGTTTCCCCCGCGCAGACCGCGGTCGTCGGCGACAATCCCCATGACATGAACATGGCGATTTCCGGCGGGGCGGGTCTCAGGGTCGGCGTTCTGACGGGAACGGGAACGCGCGACGTGTTGCAGCCTCTGTGCGATGTCTGCCTTCCGGGGATCCAGACGCTCGCCACCGACATTTTCGAGAACATAGCGGCCTCAAGGACATGAAACCGACAGCGGAAAAGCGGCCGGCGGCGCGCTTTCGCCGCGGTTCAGCAAACGATCTCGACGCCGTTTTCATCCAGAAGACGACGGATATCCCCTCCCGGCATGGTGTCGGTAACAAGCGTGTCCACATCGGATATCGAACCCAGCCGCACCATGGCGCGCTTGCCGAACTTGCTGCTGTCCACGGCCAGAAGCGTGTGGCGCGATTGCGCCATCGCCGCCGTCGCGACCACGCTCTCGGCATGGTCGTCGTCGCAGAGGTCGCCGTCGTTGTCGATGCCGCTCACCGAGATGATCGCACTGTCGAACTTGAAGTTGCGGATGAATTCGGGCGTCTCTTCCTGGAAGATACCGCCATGGATCGGACGCACAAAACCGCCGGGGACGGCCAGCGTGAAATTGGTGTTCTCGTTCAGGATCGTCGCCACCCTGAGGCTGTAGGTCAGAACCCTGAGATGATTGCGGCTCGACAGCGCGCGGGCGATCGCCTCGCAGGTGGTGCCGGAATCGATGAAGATCGAGGCGCCATCCGGCACAAGGTCGGCAACAAGTTCGCCGATGCGCTGCTTCTGCTCCGCATTGTCGACGCGCCGACGGCGGTATACGGTTTCCTCCAGCGGGCCGACAAGCACCGCCCCGCCGTGAAGACGGCGCACGCGACCCGCCTTTTCAAGCGCCAGAATATCGCGCCGGGCCGTCTGGGTGGTCACCGTGAAGAAATCGGAAATCTCCTCTACGGAGATATAGAAGTTCTTCTCCATCAATCGCAGTATCGACGACTGACGGCTTTCTTTCTTTCTTTCTTCTCCGTTGCTTTCCACGTCCACACCACCTCCAGCACCATTTCCGATTCTGTGCCCTCCTTTTTGAAACACCGAGGGCGTGTACGCAAGGAATCTATAAAAATGTTGTAAATATGACATATAAGGGTCTTATATGTCGCTTTCGAAACATGTTAACCTGACGACGCAAATCGAAATTTCATAGCGTTCCGATTACGAAAGGAATACCCGATGAATGGTATCATTCAGCGGCTGGGAAGCCGCGCGCACATTTCAGGCAAGATGCTGGGCCTTCTGAGCGGCGTTTCGCTGCTGGCCGTCAGCGCTGTTCCGGCGACCGCCGAAGACAATGCGCTGCGCATCATCTCCCTGAACACCTGGGGGGCATCGACGCTCATTCCCGAAGCGGCCGATCTTCTTTCATCGGGCAATTACGACTTCATCACCATCCAGGAATATCGCAACAGCTACGGCGTCGACATCCAGAAGAAGATGGCCGAGCTTGGCGCCGGCGACTATTCGCTGCACGAGAAGGGCGATACCGGGCTCGCATGGCGCGACAAGGACATCATCGATTACAGCAATACCGATGAGCCGGTTCACGTCGTTGTCGGTGGCGAGAACGGTCGCCCGCAGACGATCATCGCGACGGAGCATCTCGACTATCGCGATGATGCCTTCCTCCATCGCAACCGCGAAGCCCATGAGCTGAACGACTGGGCCGCAGGCAAGGCAAGCCCCATTATCATGACGGGGGACTTCAACGCGGGCGACATCTCCGAGCGCGGACTACTGGAAGTGGTTCAGCAGGAATTCATGATGAAGCGCGCGCGCGAGACCGGCAATGCGGACCACAAGGCCTGGGCGCTGCAATATGTCGCGCGCAATCACGCCATCGGTTCGGAAAAATACGCCGCCGCCGAAGCTTATATCAACCGCGAGACCAATACCGCGCCGGAAGGCCTGTTCACCGACGAGACCTATCCCGTGGCGGGCAACACGCCCTACACGATGAACCTTCTGAAGAAGCAGTACCAGATCCTGCAGAACCCCGAGGATCGCGAGCGCTTCGCCCCCCACAAGCTGGCGGATGGCAGCACCACATGGCCGAGCGTCGAGGAAGACGACGAGGCCTTCAAATGGCCGTCCTGGGGCCGCACCCAGATCGACCACTTCATTGCGTCGCGCCCCTATGCCAAATGGTGGGAACTGACAGATGCCGAAGACGATCGCTATGTCGGCGGCGTTCTCGATCAGGACATCAGCACCACCGAGAGCGGCAAGGCGCTTTCCGACCACGAACCACTCGCCCACGAAATCCGCTGGAAGGGTCCCAATGTCGAGGAAATCGGCGACGACAGCGGCAAGGTTCGCCTGACCTTCGACGCCAACACGCGCGATTCCGCCGAGCGCGCCGGCGAGTTCCGGCTGTCGCGCAACAACCACCGCACCGATGTCTATCTCGGCCAGCTTTCCGATGAGGATGGCCGTCCGATCTATGCGCAGGCCCCTGAAGTCAGCGAGGACCGTCTCGGCTTCCTGCTTGCCAACGCAGTCTATGACCGTCACGACCCGGAAGCCTTCCAGGAGGAGCTTTCCCTCTACGTGCCCGCCGAACAGCAGGCGGTTTACAAGGCCTATCTCGACAAGCTGACAGACACCTCCAATCCTGAGTTCTTCCGCAACGTTCTCGACGACTATTTCCAGGCGCATCGCGACGAGTTCCCGGGCATCGGCAGCATCAGCGACATGAGCTGGGAGCAATGGGGCGATATCCTCATGAAATATGTCGATGAGGACCTCGCCTTCGACACCAAGCCGGAAAACCCGGCCTGGGACGAGCTTGTGGCAACGCTTGGCCTCAACGATCCAGCCGTGCGCGCCGCGCTTTCCGAGAAGACCGGGCTCGACTTCGAAAACGACCCCTTCGCCCCCCTCAAGCTGGCGCTCGATTGCGCCGATGCACAACATCTCTCGCTTCAGGGCGCCCGCGCGATGTGCGTGGACGATCATGAGCGCTTCCGCGATATCGTCGTCACCGCCGGCAAGACCGTCGCCATTGACGAGAGCGCCGCGCTCGGCTCGACCGACGGTCTGATCACGCTCGACAATGGCGGCATCCGCACCGCCGGACCGGACGATGACTGGGCGCAGTGGACCGGCCCGATCACGTCGATCGACAAGGCCATCCGTTTCGACGGCCGGGGCTGGATCGACGTCTCGCATCCGACGGTTCCGGTCACCGCCCTCAAGACGTTCTCCGGCGACGGCACGTTTGAAAAGCGCGGCGTAGGCACCCTGCTTTTGACGGCCGACAGCTCCGGCTTTGCCGGCACCACGCTGGTCAATGAGGGCAAGCTCTTGGTGGGCGACGAAAACGGCGTCGGCGCGCTCGGCGGCAGCATGACCGTCAATGACGGCGCGATACTCGGCGGCTCCGGCACGATCGGCTCCGGCGCGGGTTCGCTGGTCGCAATCGCCGCGGGCGGCACGCTGTCGCCGGGCAATTCCATCGGCACGCTGACGATCGACGGCGATCTTTCCTTCGCCTCCGGCTCGATCTTCGCTGTCGAAGTGGACCCGGAAACCGGCCTGAGCGATGCGGTGACGGTCACCGGCAAGGCCTCGCTGGACGGAACGCTCGCGCATGTCGGCTTTGACGGCGTCTATGATCCGCGCTCGACCTACACCGTCCTCTCGGCCGGTGAGATCGAGGGCCAGTTTGCAAGCGTCACCTCCGATTTCGCCTTCCTGACGCCCGACTTCATCTATGGCGCGAGCGAAATCGGCCTGAAGCTGCAGCGCAACGACCGCGATTTCGCATCGCTGGCTCAAACCGCCAACCAGGCGGCCGTTGCGGCAAGTGTGGAGTCGATCGGCTTTACCGCCGGAAACCAGCTCTATGACGCGATCGTCATGCTGCCGGACGATCCCGATTTCATCCGCAACGGCTTCGACCAGCTTTCCGGCGAGATCCATGCGTCGGTCAAATCGGCGTTGATCGAGGAAAGCGGCATCGTCCGCGGCGCGGAAGCCGATCGCCTGCGGGCAGCCTTCGGCACGGTCGGCGCATCGTCGGCGCCGGTTCTCGCCTACGGGCCGGACGGGGCTAACCTTGCCGCCCCCGATCAGGCAGACGGGATCGCCGCCTGGGGCAGCGCCTTCGGGGCGTGGAACAAGTTCGACGGCAACGCCAATGCCGCCGGCCTCGACAGCGCGACGGGCGGCCTGCTGGTCGGCGTCGACATCCCGGTTGCCGAAACCTGGCGCGTCGGCGCGCTCGCCGGCTACAGCCGTTCGAGCTTCGACAGCGACGACCGCGCGTCGTCGGGTTCCAGCGACAACTACTCGCTCGGCCTCTATGCCGGTTCGCAGTGGGGTGGCCTCGGCTTCCGCTCGGGCCTTGCCTATACGTGGCACCAGATCGATACCAGCCGTTCGGTGTACATCCCGGGCCTCTCGAACACGCTCGACAGCAGCTATGACGCCGGCACCTTCCAGGCGTTCGGAGAACTCGGCTATCAGTTCGATCTCTCTGACGTTCAGCTGGAGCCGTTCGCCAACCTCGCCTATGTCAATCTGGATAGCGATGGCTACAGCGAGACCGGCGGCGCTGCGGCGCTGAACGGCGCAAGCGGAAGCTCCGACACGACCTTCACCACCGTGGGGCTGCGCGTATCGTCCGACTTCATGCTGGGCCAGACAAAGGCGAAGGCAAGCGGCATGATCGGCTGGCGTCACGCCTTCGGCGATATCACGCCGTCCGTCACGCAGGCCTTTGCGGGCTCGACGCCGTTCACCATCACCGGCGTCGCCGTTGCCGAGGATGCCGCCGTGGTCGAGGCCGGTCTCGATTTCGACCTGTCACCCAACACCACGATCGGCGTTTCCTACCAGGGCCAGTTCGGCGACGACGTCAGCTACAACGGCGTCAACGCAAGGCTCCAGGTGAAGTTCTGATCCCATAATGCAAATTCGCGGGCGGGAGCCATTCCCGCCCGCAAGGCCATCGTCCAAGACGACATGATTGGCCGTGCAGTGTGCCGGCTGCGGTTTTGCCCACCGCCGGCAGGCAGCTACCCCGGACGCAGCCTCACTTGGCGTCCTCCAGCGGGACATACAGGTCTCCGCCATCGCGGAATTTTTCGGCCATCTTCTCCATTCCCTCCTTCTGCGCCTCTGCCCGGATGTCGTGACTGATGCGCATGGAGCAGAATTTCGGCCCGCACATGGAGCAGAAATGCGCGACCTTGTGCGCCTCCTTCGGCAGGGTCTCGTCATGCATCGAGCGCGCCGTTTCCGGGTCGAGCGACAGGTTGAACTGGTCTTCCCAGCGGAATTCGAACCGCGCGCGCGATAGCGCGTCATCACGGATCCGCGCCGCCGGATGCCCCTTGGCGAGATCGGCGGCGTGGGCGGCGATCTTGTAGGTGATGACCCCGGTTTTCACGTCGTCGCGGTCGGGAAGGCCGAGATGTTCCTTCGGCGTCACATAGCAGAGCATCGCCGTGCCGAACCAGCCGATCATCGCAGCCCCGATACCCGAGGTGATGTGATCGTAGCCCGGCGCGATGTCCGTGGTGAGCGGTCCGAGCGTGTAGAACGGCGCCTCGCCGCAAGTTGCAAGCTGCTTGTCCATGTTCGCCTTGATCTTGTGCATCGGGACATGCCCCGGACCCTCGATCATCACCTGACAATCCTTGGCCCAGGCGATCTGCGTGAGTTCCCCCAGCGTTACGAGCTCGGCGAACTGCGCCTCGTCGTTGGCATCGGCGATGGAACCAGGCCGCAATCCGTCTCCAAGACTGAAGCTGACATCATAGGCCCGCGCGATGTCGCAGATCTCGTCAAAATGCTCGTAGAGGAAGCTCTCGCGGTGATGATGCAGGCACCATTTGGCCATGATCGAGCCGCCGCGCGATACAATGCCGGTGACACGGTTCACCGTCATCGGGATCATGTGCAGCCGCACGCCGGCATGGATGGTGAAATAATCCACCCCCTGCTCTGCCTGCTCGATCAGCGTGTCGCGAAACACCTCCCATGTCAGGTCCTCGGCGATGCCCCCGACCTTCTCCAGCGCCTGATAGAGCGGCACCGTCCCGATCGGAACCGGCGCGTTGCGGATGATCCAGTCGCGGATATTGTGGATGTTGCGGCCGGTGGAAAGATCCATCACCGTATCGGCGCCCCAGCGGATCGCCCAGACCATCTTTTCCACTTCCTCGGCCATCGAGGAGGTCACCGCCGAATTGCCGATATTGGCATTGATCTTGACGAGAAAATTCCGGCCGATCGCCATCGGCTCCAGTTCCGGGTGATTGATGTTGGCGGGGATGATCGCCCTGCCCTTTGCAACCTCGTCGCGCACGAATTCAGGTGTGATGAAATCGGGGATTTCGGCGCCGAAGGCTTCGCCGTCCCGTTCCATTGCCTGCCTTGCCGCCTGCCGTCCGAGATTTTCGCGGATGGCGACAAACTCCATTTCCGGGGTCACAACACCGGCGCGGGCATAGGCCATCTGGGTAACGGCGCGGCCGTTCTTCGCGCGTTTCGGTTCGTGCCGCACCGGGAATTCCGGCACCAGCCGCTTGCCCTCGGCGAAACCATTGTCCGCAGGCTTCACATGGCGGCCGTCATATTGCTCGGTGTCGCCGCGCGCGGCAATCCAGGCCTCTCGCAGGCGCGGCAGGCCGCGTTCAATGGCGATCTCGGCTTGCGGGTCGGTATAGGGGCCGGAACTGTCATAGACGGTGACAGGCAGTTCGCCTGCTGTCGGATGCACATCGATCGCGCGCATCGGCACGCGGATATCGGCGTGAAACGCCCCCCGGTGCCAGACGCGGCGCGAGGCGGGCAGCGGACCCGTGGTGACGGTTGGGAAAAGGTCTTTCATTGGTCGGAGCCTCCAGTGCTCGAAGCGTGGAGACCCAGTTCCCGGTAATGAATGGAGATTGGCCGCGTGAAACACGCCATAAAAGTCTCCGCCGGAGACGCGCGGCCCGAACACCATCCCTACGCCAGTATGAACTGGATCAGGTTCATCGGGTCACTGCGCTGCACGGACCTGCCGGTCCGGCCATCAGAATCTCAGCCCCTTGTCGGGACCCCCCGGGTGAATGCGCCAAGATTGCGGCCCGCGCCGCGCTTTGTCAACCGCCGGACAGGCGATTGCCGAGATGTTCGCTTCCTCGAAACTGAAGACCGCAGACTTTCGTTTCCGGATTGTGATCAGTCGGTCGTTTCCCGTTCTGGCCTGACGAAGAGCCAGCCCGCCCATATGAGATACCCGAAGATCGCGATCATCAGGATCGCGCGACCGGGATAGGGATTGATCCGGTCGTCAAGGATATTGACTTCCGGCGTCAGCGCGGCAGCGCGGCGCAGGTGCGGGTCGACCGCTGCGTGGAGGCCGAGATTCCGGTTTATGGCTGCCACGCTTTTATCCTGCAGCGGTCGCGGCTCGTCGAAGAACGCATTGGGACCCTGCTGGCCGATCAAGAACCGGTCGGATGTGGCGGGTCCGAACAGGATCATTTGCGTGGAAAGCGTTTCGACGGTCTCGTCAATGCCCGGATATGTGCCCGCGGCGATCTGCGCCTCGCGCATGACCGGCATGGAAAGACGGTCGGCATTGGTCCACCAGCCGGCAACATCGGCAAGGGTGACATCGTCCGACCGCGCGAAAAGATCGACCAGATCCTGACGGCCTCTTGCGGCAAAGATCAAAGCCAGGTCGGCATCGCCATCGCGCAATACCGCTGACGCGGCCTGTGCGCCAAAGACATCCAGCGGCATGACGCTGATGTCTCGGTTGCTGTTGTGGGCGACGGCCAGCGCGAGCGTATGCGAGGCCGACCCCACCGGTCCCGTCGCAATCGTCAGCGTTCCTTCCGGCAATGCGCGGTCATCGGAGCGCGTCAACACATGCAGGAAGGTCGAGCCGATGGCGGCGATCGCCTCGACACGCTCATCACGGATCACGCGGCCATCGGTCAGGCTGAAGCCGGAGAGCGCCGGCGTCAGCGCCAGCCTCGCTTCGCCGCTTGCCATCGCTTCCAGCGGCACATTGGTCGACAGAAGATTGACGTCGCGGCCGCGCATGGATTTGCGGACCGCGCGCAGCGTTTCGATGCCGGCATCGGTGCCCATCGTCTCCGGTCCCATGGCGATGGCAAGAACCGGCGTGCGCTCGCGTGGCGGCTTCGCCACCAGGCCGAGGTCGTAAAGCGCCTGCCGCGCCACGCGGTTGACCGGCCGGCCATCGAGGCGCACAGCGGCGTTCAGCGACCGCATCATGTCGTCATCAATCCTGCCCGCCAGTTTCTGCATGGCGGCGGCGATGTCGGGAGTCCGCTCCAGCGCGAGGTCCGATGTCAGCGGCGCGGCCTGATAGACGGGAAAGAACCCCGTGGCATCGCTGAGCGCGACAAGCTCGTAATCGCTTATCTCCGGATCCGTGGAGAGGCCGACGATGATGTCGACGCTTCTTTCCAGAAGCGCGTCATACATGCCCTCCCGGCTCGTTTCGCTGAACACCTCGATATCTTCGAATGTCAGACCGAACCGGTCCAGGAAAGGCTCCAGCCCGTCGCGGGGTCGCTCCGCGAAGGATTGCGTGACGCCGAGGCGCAGCCTGCCATCCGCACCGGCAAGATCGGAGATGTCATCGAGGTGATTGGCGGCCGCGATGGCTGGCCGGGTCAGAACCACGTAATCGGTTTCGAAGCCGAGCCTGTCGAGCAGGACAAGGCCGTTGCGGGCGAGCCCCTCGGAGGCCACCCGCATGGCTTCGTCTGCATCATCATTGCTGCGCGCGCCCAGGAACGCCAGCGCCGTGCCGGTATATTCGGGATATAGATCGATGTCGTCGTCGATCAGCGCCTGGTAGACCACGCCCGTGGCACCGAGCGAGGGCATGCGCTTGACCGACACGCCATCCTCTTCCAGCAGAAGGGCAAACATTTCCGCCAGAACGCGGCTTTCCGCCAGGTTCTTGGAGCCCACCCTGACAGGGTCCGACGAGCAGCCCGCCAGCAGGATAACGATCAGCAGCGAGACAAATGCCCTCATGACATCACCTCATTGGTATCGGCCTCGACCGGTTTCTCGCGCGAGGGATCACGTCTTAATCGCCGCAGGAAACTGACGATCTGCAAGATCAGGATCGCGGAGAACGGTATCGCGCCAAGCGTCGACATGGCCCTTGCCACATCGACGGATCCCGCCAGAAGCGTTGCTGCCGTGATGACGGCGACGATGCTGCCCCATACGATTTTCGCGGCGGCGGGCGGATTGAGATTTCCGTTCGTGGTCATCATGGACAGCACGAATGTGCCGCTGTCGGCCGACGTCACCAGGAAGATCACGATCAGCAGCAGCGCGCCAATACTGAGCACCGAGGAGAACGGGAAATAATCGAGAAACGAGAACAACGCGGCGGCAACATCCTGCGTGATGACGGACGCAAGGCCACCGGGACCGTACATCTCGACATAAATGCCGGCGCCGCCGAAAACGGCGAACCAGAGAATGGAAAAGGCGGTCGGGATCAGGATGACGCCCATGCAGAATTCGCGGATGGTGCGTCCGCGGGAAATGCGCGCGATGAACACGCCGACGAACGGTCCCCAGGCCAGCCACCAGATCAGGTAGGTCAGCGTCCAGTTGGCCGACCACTCCGTCAGCTCCTCGAACGGGAACAGGCGGAACGACATGCTGACAAACTGCGACATGTAGGCGCCGATCGTCGTTACGAATGTTTCCATGATGAAGGCCGTTGGCCCGAAGATCAGGATGAAAGCCATGAGCGCCAGACCCAGCATCATGTTGATGTCGGAAAGCAGTTTCATACCCTTTTCGACGCCTGTGAGCGTCGAGATCATGTACATCACAAACAGGGCGGCCAGCACGGCCAGCGAAACCGCGTTGATCGCGGGGAAATCGAACAGCGCGGTCAGGCCCGAGCGCACCTGCAGGGCGCCCATCGCCAGAGAACCGGCAAGGCCGAAGACCACGGCAACGACGCCAAGAACGTCTGCAGTGGTGGCGGCGACATCGGACGAGCGGCCGGAAAAGAGCCCACGCAGCGGAGTCGAAATCAGCGGCGGCTTGTCCAGCCGGAAAGTGAAATAGGCAATCACCAGCGCGCAAACGCCGTAGATCGACCAGGCATGCAGCCCCCAATGCAGGTTGGTGATCACCATGGCCTGCCGCGCGGCTTCAGCCGATGCAGGCGTGCCGACGGGCGGATTTTCAAAATGCGTCACCGGCTCGGCAACGCCCCAGAACAGCAGACCGGCCCCCATGCCGCCGGCAAACAGCATCGCAATCCACGACGAATAGGAAAATTCTGGCTTTTCATCGTCCTTGCCCAGGCGAATGGAGCCGTAGGGACCAAATGCCAGAAACGCGGCCAGAAGCACGAAACTCGAACAGAGACCCAGCCACCACCAACTCGCCCCGACCATGAAATAGCTGGTGAAGCCCAGAACGCTTGCCGCCATCTGATCTGGGGCAATGACGCCCCACATGCCGATCGGCAGGCAAAGAAGGAGCGAAATGATGACGACTTTGTTGAACTGCACGATCGAACTGCCCCCGCTTTATATTGCAGCAGAGCCGAGAAAGCTCCGCACAACCATCCTTGGGTTTGTCCAACATTTTTGTAAGTCGATGTCAACGTGCACCAACAAAAATTGATGTCTGAAGGTCACGCCTCAACGGCGATACGCTACTAAAGCATGCAACAATACTTTATTTTTTGAATAAAAAAATATTTACAATTACATAAATAAAGAATTTTATTATTTTATAATAACTATCTCGAGTGAAAGACACCTGAAACCTGATCAATTGCGCCGGTAATTCATGCATTTGCTGCGCCCTCGAGCACAGCGGTGAATCGCCAACCGGTAGTGGTTCGCCATCGAGGCTCCGCGTATGTCGCGAAGCCTCCGCTTCATCCATCGATTTTGTCGCTTTGTCGCGGATGTCTACATTCGACCGCGCAGTGCCTTAAAGGCGGATCATGCCGGCGTCGACATTGACGCACTGGCCGGTCATCCAGCCGGCGTCGTCGGAGACGAGGAAGGCCACGACCTTGGCAATGTCGGCGGGCTGGCCCTTGCCGGGCATGGCCTGCAGCATTTCGACGAAACCGAAGCTTTCGGCATGCGGGCTGCCCTTCACGCCGTCGGACTCGATCAGCCCCGGCGTGACCGCGTTGACGCGGATGCCGTATTTGCCCACTTCCGTCGCCAGCGCGCGGGTGAAGCCGACCACGCCGCCCTTTGCCGCCACATAGGCGGACATGTTCGGCGTGCCGGCATAAAACGCGTTCGAGGCGATGTTGAGCACCGTGCCCTTGCGGCCGGCGGTGCGCATCATGTCGGTCGCCTTGCGGCTGGCGATGAACACGCTCGTCAGATTGGTGTCGATGATCTTCTGCCAGTGCGCCAGATCCACATCGTCCCAGGCAATATAGGGGACGATGGAGGCGTTGTTGACGAGAATGTCGATGGCGCCGTTCTCGGCGGCGTCTTCCAGCATCGTGTTGACCTCATCCACCTTGGTGGAATCGCAAGTGACGCCCACCGCGCCGTGGCCGATCTCCGCGGCGGCGGCCTTAGCGCCCTCGCCGTTGATATCGGAAATCACGACCTTTGCGCCCGCTTCGGCCAGCGCCCTGGCGATGGCCTTGCCGATGCCCTGCGCTGCGCCGGTTACAACGGCCTTGCGGCCTTCAAGACTGGTACTCATTCCCTCTTGTCCTTTCTTTTATCGCCGTTTCCGGCCCTATTCTTCGATTGCTGCGTCCCAGGCGGCCTGAGCGGCCGCAAGCCCCGCCGCGACATCCACCTTGGCGCCCAATGCCTTCAGCGCCCCGCCCATCGCGGCAACAGCCAGAAGCGCGTAGGCCGGCTGAGCCGTCGGACCCATATGACCGATGCGGATAAGCTTGCCGAGCGTTTCCGCCCGACCGGCCGACATGGAAATGCCGTATCGCGCCCGCGCCTCCGCCAGCACTGGCCCGGCATCGATGCCATCGGGCATCTTCACTGCAGTGGCGGTTGGCGAGGCGATGTCTTCGGAAACCGGCCAGAGGTCGATCCCCATGGCCTTGATGCCTTCCCGGCAGACCTTGGCCGTCACCGCATGACGTTTCCAGACGGCTTCCGGGCCCTCTTCAAGATAACGGTCGAGCGCAGCGCTCAGACCGTTCAATTCCGCCACCGACGGCGTGAACGGGAAGGGCTCGGTCTTCTTCCAGGCGTTCTTCCAGTCGGTGAAGCTCAGCATGGAGGCAAAGGGCGCATCCGGATTGGCCTCGATCTTGGCCCATGCCGCTTCGGACACGGCGACCAGCGAGAGCGACGGCGGGCAGCCGAGGCATTTGTTCGGGCCGGTGACGTAAATCGCCGCCTGGCTGGATGTCGGGCTCGTGGGCATGCCGGCCCAGGAAGAGACCGCATCGACCAGCAGCAGCGCTCCTGCCTCGGCGACAACCGCGCCGATCGCGTCGATATCGTTCAGCGTGCCCGACGGCGTGTCGTGATTGCAGACACAGACAATCTTAACCTCGGGGTGCTCCTTGAGGAAGGCGCGGACCTGTTCAGGATCGATCGCGGTGTTATAGGGCACCTCGATTTCCTCGACCTTTTTGGCATAGCGTGCGGCCCAGTAGCCGAAGCCCTTGCCATAAACGCCGGAAGCGAGGTTGAGGACCACGTCGTCTCTGGCGATGAGAGAGGCGGCAGCGCCCTCGAGCGCCAGCACCGGCTCACCCTGCAGGATCAGCGGCGGCAGATCACAGCCAAGCGCTTCCTGCGCCTTCAAGGTGAGATCCTCGAAGAAAGCCTGGAAGGCCGGATCGTAATCGTAGAGCACCGTGGTGCCGAGCGCACGCAGCACTTCCGGGTAGGCGTCAACAGGACCGGCCGTCAGCGTGAAGACCGGGGGTTTGGTTTCAGGATATTTCATCTGGTCCTCCTCAACCGTAGAAATTGACGCCGGTCTTGTAGTCCTTGAAGCTTTCGGGATCGTGGCTGAACAGAACCTCGGCGTTGGTCTTCTTCTCGATTTCCTTCAGGCGGCGCATCGAGTTCACGCCCGCCACGGGATCGATGTGGAAGCCCGCATTGATGTCATTGTCGTAGTTCTTGCGGGTATAGGCGGCATCGAGCGTGAGCAGCAGCGGACGGCGCGTGTCGAATTCCACCAGCAGCGAATAGTGCCCGACGGTATGGCCCGGTGTGTAGAGCAGCGTCACGCCCGGGGCGAGTTCCACATCGCCTTCGATCAGTTCGAATTTCGTGTTTGCCGCCGTCTGCCCGGCGCCGAGCTGGTCGCTCATGCCGCGCGCTTCCGCCACATCGGTGGAGAAGGCGAGGTCGGAATAGCCCAGCACTTCGAAGGGCTGGCACTTGGCCGCCTGGGGGAGTTCGTCTTTATGGCAGAGCTTCTTCGCATCGGGGAAGAACTTGTTGCCGCCGACATGATCGAAGTGGAAATGCGAGTTGAACAGGACATCGATGTCCTTCGGCTCCAACCCCAGAAGCTTGAGCGCGCCGGGAATGGTCTGCTCCTTGGTCTGCTGCGGTTTTTCGAAGGGCAGCACCTTCTGCACATGGTCGAAATCATAACCGGTATCGATCAGGAACTTTCCCTTGGGGTGATCGACGAGCACGGAATAGACGGGAAAGCGAACCTCGCCGCCCGGCCCCTTGTTCCACCAGATATGAAAACCGTCGAGCACCAGCGAACCGCCGTCGAGCAGGAAGACCTTGGTATCTGCCATGTCACTTCTCCTATAGGTTTGTCCGGCCTCTCCCGGACCCGGAATTGGTGGATGACGCCCTTTACCGGGCGCCGCGTTCGTAAGCGGCACCCAGTGCCGCCGGCAGCTTTGCCCGGCGTCCGAAAAGCACGAGGACCAGCATCACCGCCGCGAAAGGCAGCATCTGGATGACGTCGGTCGGAATGTTCGACCCCGCCACCTGAAGCGCCGTGGTCAGCGACAACGCCGCGCCGAAGATCAGCGAGCCGATCAGCACCCAGAGCGGCCGGCCCCGCGCCAGCATGGCCAGCACGATGCCGATGAAACCCGCGCCGCCGGTCATGAAGGGCAGGAACAGCCCCGCCCCGATATTGGCGAGATAGGCCCCGCCGAGCCCCGCCATCGCGCCGGTGAACAGAACCGCGAAAACGCGGATGCCGAGCACATTGCCGCCGGCCACGTCGAGTGCGGCCGGCCGCTCGCCGGCTGCCCGGAGCGTCATGCCGAGATTGGTGCGCCGGTAGAGGACCGCCAGCACCACGACCGCGAGGAGCGCGAAGTAGACGATCAGGTGACGGCCGAACAGCGATGGCCCGATCACCGGCAGATCGGTCAGCCCCGGAATGTTCAGCCGCTCGGGTGCCGGCAGGCGCGGATAGGTTCGCGAGAACTGGAAATGGTGGAGCAGCGCGGTCAAGCCCTCGACCCCGAGCGTCAGGCCGATGCCGATCACGATCTGGTTCAGCCCGAGACGCACGCACAGCACGGCCATGACGATAGCGACCAGCACGCCGCCAAGGATGCCGCCGAGAAAGCCGAGCCACAGGGATTCTGTCCTGAAGGCAACGAGGAAGCCCATATAGGCCCCCATCAGCATCATGCCTTCGATGCCGATATTGAGGACGCCCGCCTTTTCCGACATCTGCTCGCCAAGGCCGGCCAGAAGCATCGGGATGGCGGCGACGATCGCGCCGGTGAGAAGAGACGACAGGAACGCCTCGGTCAGCAATCCGCCCATCTCAACGCTCCTTCTTGCGTTTGTGCTGATCGATATATTCGCCGAGCCCAAGGCAGATCAGCAGGCTCGCGACCAGCACGAGGGTAAAGTTCTGCGGCACGCCGAGACGGCGGGCGGCGCTCTCGCTGCCGATCATCAGCGCGGAGTAGAAGAAGACGAGCACGATCGCGCCAAACCCGTTGAAGCGGGCGAGAAACACCAGCGGGATGACCATCAGCCCATAGGCGGGGTTCCAGTTGGCCGGCACATTGCCGGCAACGCCGAGGATTTCGGAAGCGCCGGCAAGCCCGGCAAGACCTGCCGAGAGCCCGAATGTCGCCATGGTCAGGAGCGGTACCGAGAGGCCCGCATGGGTGGCGGCGACAGGGTTTGCGCCCACCATCCGCAGCCGCAGACCGAAGGATGTGCGGGTCATCATCAGGTGGACCGCCAGAACGGCGATCAGGCCCCAGATCAACCCGCTGGAAATCGAGGTGTCGAACAGGCGCGGCAGACGGTCTGCCACCGGGAGCGTACGGGTCTGCGGCACTGTGGTCGCCGGGTCCCGGAAGATGAGCTTGACCAGCGTCGCGGCCAGCAGCACGCCGAGAAACGACATCATCAGCGTCGTGATGATTTCGTTCACGCCCTGATAGGCCTTGAGCAGCGCCGGTATGACCGACCACAGCGCGCCGACGATGGCGGCCAGCAGGAAACCGACCAGAAGCACCACCCAGCCGGGCAGAATGCCGACCAGGAGGGGCGCGGTCGCCGCGGCGGCGACAGCGCCGAGCAGGAACTGTCCGTCCGTTCCGAGATTCCATATCCCGGCGCGAAACGCGACGATCAGCCCGGCGGCGAGAAACAGAAGCGGCGCCATGCGGGTTGCCGTCTGCTGCAGGCCCAGTCCCGAAAACAGCGAGCGCTCAAGGATATAGCCGTAATAGGTCAGCGGATTGACGCCCACCAGCATCAGGATGATCGCCGACAGCAGGAAGGCCGCGATGATCGGACCGACCGTCAGCGTCAGGATGCGCTGGAACGTGCTACGTTCAGTGACCGGGCGCGCGCTGCGGGCGGTCTTCGTGTCCGCCGATACGGGCTTGGTTTGGTCTTGCATACTCATGCCGTCGCCTGTCTCACTTCTTCCTCGCCGGCCATCATCCGGCCGATGCGCAGGCGCAGGGCCTCGCCGCTGCCGTCATTTTCGACGATCCCGCGGATACGGCCGCCTTCCATCACCGCGATACGGTCCGACAGCGCCATCAGCTCGTCGAGGTCTGTCGAAATCAGCAGCACGCCAAGGCCGCGTTCGGCGATATCGGCGATGCGCTGGCGCGATGTGTCGATGTTCTGGAGGTCGAGGCCGTAGGTGGGTTTGTTGAACACCACGACGCGGGCCTCGCCCGAGAGTTCGCGCCCCAGAAGAACCTTCTGGATATTGCCGCCCGAAAGCCGCCCGATCGGGGTGGTCTCGCTCGGCGTGCTCACCGAGAACCGTGTGATGAGTTCGCGCGCATGCTCCGCGATCCGGTGCGGGCGCTCCATGCCGTTCACCCAGAAGGGCGGCTGGCCGATATCCTTGAGGACCGTGTTTTCCGAGATCGGAAAGGCGGCGACCGAGCCTTCGGACAAACGGTCGTCCGTCAGATAACGCAGCCCCTTGCGGCGGCGCTGGGCGATGGAGGCGCGGGTAATGTCCTCGCCATCGAGTTCGACGCGTCCGGACTTGAGAGGCCGCTGGCCCGCCATGGCCTCGGCAAGCTGCTTCTGACCATTACCGTCGATCCCGGCCACGCCGACGATCTCGCCGGCTCTGAGGCTCAACGAAATATCTTGAAGGCCCATGACATCGGCATCGCCCTCGGTCGAAAGGTCCTCGACCCTGAGAGCGACATCGTCGCGCGCCGTGCTCTTGCGGTGCTCAGTCGAGGTGGCCCCGGCCTCGCGGCCGAACATCAGGCGGACGATCTCGTCCACCGCCTCATCCTCGGAAATGGATTTGAGCTGTTCCGGCCCCATTTCGCCGGCAAGCGCGCCCTGCTTGAGCACGGAAATACGATTGCCGTAGCGATAGGCCTCGGCAAGCTTGTGGGTGATGAAGATTACGGCCAGCCCGCTTTTGACGAGCTGCTGCATCCGCTCGCCAAGCTCCTGCGCGCCCTGGGGCGTCAGCATGGAGGTCGCCTCGTCGAGGATCAGCACCTTGCTGTCGCGCAAAAGCGCGCGGGCGATCTCGATCTGCTGCTGCTGTCCGAGCGAAAGCTCGCCGGTGATGGCATCGAGCGGCAGGGAAAGCGCGAATTGCCGCTTCAGCTCCTCCATGCGCGCCGTGATCCGGGCGCGGGGCGGACGCTGATACCAGGGCGCGCCCAGCGTCAGGTTCTCCAGAACCGTCAGCGTCGGCACCAGCATGGAATGCTGGAAGACCGTGCTGATGCCGGCATCGAGACTGGCCGAGGGGCTCGCCAGCCGGGTTTTCTCGCCATTGAGCGAGAGATAGCCCTCGTCCGGCTGCTGAAGGCCGGAGAGAATGCCGACCAGCGTCGATTTGCCGGCTCCGTTCTCGCCGAGAAGAACATGCACCTCACCGGGGTGAAATGTGAGCGAGACGTTGTTGACCGCGATCACGCCGGGAAAGCGCTTGGTCACGCCGTGTACGCCAATGACACCTGCCCCCGTTTCCGGGGACAGGTTTGTCGGGGTTGCCGGTGCATTTGCCACGGATACGCTCACTCGGTCACGGTAACCAGGGCGCGGACATCTTCCGCGTCGAACTTCGGCTCGACCGTGATCTCGCCCGCGATGATCTGGTCGCGCAGCGCCATCACCTCGGTCCAGGCGGCCTCGTCGACCTGCGGCGTCTTGACGAGCTTGACGGAATCATCCGCCAGGCTGATGGCATAGCCATGGGTGCCGAACTGGTCGGCCTTCAGGTCTTCGATCATCGCCGTGTAGACGGGCGTCATGTCCCACAGAACCGAGGTCAGCAGATGACCCTTGTCCAGCTCGGACTTGTCGCCGATCACGTCGATGAACAGCACGTCCGAACCGTCGACAGCCTTGTTGGATTCTACGGCCTGGATCATGCCGAAGCTCGAACCGTTGCCCTGGCCGAAGATGATGTCGGCGCCGGCCGCGATGACCGAGGTCGTCACGCGGTTGCCGCCGGCTGCATCCGAATAGGCTGCCGGGCCGATGACCGAATAGAGGATCTTGACGTCCGGGTTTTCGGCGCGAACGCCCTCGGCAAAGCCTGCCGACTGCGAGTTCCATGACGGCGGCTCGCCGGAGACGACGATGCCGACAGTGCCGGTGGAGGTCATCTTGGCGGCCAGTCGACCGGCAAGATAGGCGCCCTCATGGCCCGAGAGCGTGTAG
This sequence comes from Martelella mediterranea DSM 17316, assembly GCF_002043005.1. Lineage (NCBI taxonomy): Bacteria > Pseudomonadati > Pseudomonadota > Alphaproteobacteria > Hyphomicrobiales > Aurantimonadaceae > Martelella > Martelella mediterranea. The sequence goes on from NZ_CP020330.1 coordinate 117,639, forward strand.
TCGGCAACAAGGCCCTTCACCAGAGCGTCAGGGCTGTCGACGATCGCGACCGGCACGCCGGTTTCCTCGGCGATCTCCGGGCCGGCGGTGTTATAGCCGCTGGCATGGGCGATCATCAGGTCGGCGCCGTCGGCCGCGAGTTCACGCATCGGCGCGCGAACATCGCCATAACCCAGGCCTTCGGCGACAATGATTTCGACGCCGGTTGCCTCGGCGGCGGCCTTGGCCGCTTCGACGCCCTGCTGGTTCCAGCCATAGTCACTCCCTTGTTCCGGAGTGAGGATGGCTATGGTATCAACCTCCGCGGCAAATGCCGCCGGAGTCCCCAGCACCACGCTAAGCGCAACAGAAGCAAGTAGGTTTTTCATCATGCTGTTCCCTAATTGGTTGTCAGTTTCCCGTCACAAGACGGAAGCGATTGGCAGACTTGTTGTTCTTGTTGCCCTGTCTGCTTGGGTTTTCTCATCCCCGGCCAAGGCCGAAAGTGAAGCTTATGTGCCCTATTCGGGCATTATTCATGGCACCGAAGGCGCCAATCCCGTGGAAATCTCAGTCTCCAATGAGACCGACACCCCGCTCGATTGCCGCGCGGCGCTGGCCCACTGGTATTCCGATGAACTGGGCCGCATCGCGCCCGGCCAACAGTTGACGGTGACTCTCTGGCACGACAGCAAGACCGGCGTTCTCAACCTGATGAACGCCGCCGACGACCGCATGCCCGTCGAGGCCATCTGGTGCGCGAGCGATGCCGCCCGCGCGCGCCTCGATCTGCCAATGACTGCGGGCAAGGCAACGGCCAGCCTGCATTTTTCCTGCAAGAGCGGAGACGCATCCGGACTGAGCTGCGTTACCGCGAGCGACTAGGCCCAACACTTTAGGAAGAAGCGTTTCACGCGCCGAAACAAGCCGGGCGCGCGTGGCGACCGCGCCAGCTCCGGCGGACGCGACGACGCGCCCCGCCGCGACACGGCGCATACCCAATTCTGCGATAGAGGCGATTGTCGCCATTTCCCAAGCCCTCTGCCTTGGTGTCTTTCTTTGGAGGGAAGGATGACATAAACCAGACACACGTCAAGCAGATTGTCTGTCATTCTTTCATTCTTATGAGTTGACAAGAAGGCATTCGCGCGATCAAATTTGCTTGCAATTCCCCTTATCGCTTCTGGCCGCCGCCGGGCTCACGAGGTTTAAAACAATGCCGCCAGACCTGAACTTACGCGTCCTTCCGCGCACGGTGCAGCAGGAAACGGTCGAGAAGCTGCGGCTTGCGATTTTCTCCGGCGTTTTCGAACCCGGAAGCCGGCTGATCGAAAGTCAACTCTGCGTGCAGCTCGGCATCAGCCGCCCGTCCCTGCGTGAAGCCTTGCGCAGCCTGGCTGCCGAACGGCTCATCGACATCGTGCCGAACCGTGGCCCTTCGATCCCTACCCTCACATGGGAAGAGGTCACCGCCATCTACGAGGTTCGCGAACTTCTAGAAGTGGAGGCCGCCGGGCGCTGTTCGCAGATGATCTCCGCTGAGCAACTGCAGGCGCTTGAGAACACGCTTCATGCCTTCGAGAAGGCCGCCTCAAGCAAGGACAGTCTGGCGCGGGTGACCACTGCCGCGGACTTCTATTCCGTCATTCTCGCAAATTGCGGGAATCCGATCCTGGAGGAAATCCACCGGGGTCTGGTCGCCCGGATCAGCCTTTTCCGCTCGCGGTCGATGTCTCTGGAAGGGCGCGCCGTCAGCAGTCTGGCGGAGATGAAGGAAATTTACGACGCCATTGCCGCAGGTGATGAAAAAGCGGCCCGGAAAGCTGCCGGAAAGCACATCCTGGAGGCGATGGCGGCGACAAAGAGGTCCATGGACAGCGGGAGCTGAAGCCCGTCGAAAAAGGTGGACACCGGTTTCCGCCCGGACGCGCGGAACAACAGGCAGCAGGGGCATGAGCCGGTTTCCGCCGGCATTATTCCGGCCTTCAGGGCCATCGCTCCGGCCCAAAAGAAGGGGATCATCATGACATCTCAGACCAGACAGCGCACGGGCCGTAGCCTCACACCCCCGTCCGCCATGGAGACACGGCGATGACCGGCGTCCATTCGACGGAACAAATGACGGCGGATCTGGTCATTATTGGCGGCGGTTCGGCCGGAAGCCTGCTCGCCGCCCGGCTGAGCGAGAATCCGGCGCGCAGCGTTTTGCTGGTCGAAGCCGGCGAGGAACCCTCCGACCCCGATATCTGGACGCCCTCGGCCTGGCCGGCCCTGCAGGGCCGCGCCTACGACTGGGACTATCTGACGGAACCGCAGGCGGGTACCCATGGCCGGGCCCACCATTGGGCTCGCGGCAAGGTGATCGGCGGATCGAGCTGCCTGCATGCCATGGGTTACATGCGTGGCCACCCCGAAGACTATCAGGCCTGGGTCGATGCGACCGGCGATGCCCGCTGGAGCTGGGAAGCGCTTCTGCCGGTGTTTGACGCGATCGAAGACCGACCGGACGGCAAGAGCGGCGGCCCGATGCCCATCTACATGCCCGACGAGGAGGTAAGCCCCCTCACCCGCGCATTCATCGAGGCCGGCGTCTCGCTCGGCCTGCCGCGCCTTCCCGACCACAATGACGGTCGCATGGTCGGTGTGACGCCCAATTCGCTGAACATCCGCGACGGCCGCCGCGTGACGGTCGCCGAGGCCTGGCTGACCCCGGAGGTTCGGGCACGGGAAAACCTCCAGATTGTCACCAGCACAAGGGTGCAAAGGCTGGCCATGGATGGCAACCGGGTGAACCGGATCGAGAGCGTTGGTCCACAGGGCCCGTTCGAAATTCTTGCTGATCAGGTTGTGCTGTGCGCAGGCGCGCTGGAAAGCCCTGCCCTGTTGATGCGCTCCGGTATCGGACCGAAGGACGTGCTCGCTGCCGCATCCGTCGACTGCCTGATCGACATGCCGGGGATCGGCCGCAATCTCCAGGACCATCTGCTGGGCGCCGGCAATCTCTACGCCACCCGCAAACATCTGCCGGCATCGCGCCTTCAGCACTCCGAATCGATGGCCTATATGCGGGCCGGCGATTTCACCGCCGCCGGGCGACCCGAGATCGTGGTCGGCTGCGGCGTGGCGCCGATCGTCTCCGAATGCTTCCAGGTGCCCGAGCCCGGCACAGCCTTCTCGTTCCTGTTCGGCGTCACCAACCCGACCAGCCGCGGCAGCTTGCGCATCAGCGGGCCGAACCTCGACGACCGGCTGATCATCGATCCCGCCTATCTTGAGACCGAGCATGACCGCGTCCTGTTCCGAAGCGCGCTTGAGGCCGCGCGGACGATCGGGCATGCGGACGGGCTTGCAGAATGGCGCGATCGCGAGCTCGCCCCCGGCCCGCTCGGGAGCAGGGCCGAGATCGACGAATTCATTGCCAAGGCAGCCATTACCCATCACCATCCCTCCGGCACCTGCCGAATGGGCAAGGACGACGATGCGGTTGTCGATCCGGACCTCAGGCTCAAATCGCTCGACAATCTCCATGTGGTGGACGCTTCCGTCATGCCCAGCCTGACCGCAGGCCCCATTCATGCCGCCGTTCTGGCAATTGCCGAGAGCTTTGCCCGCACGATGACCGCCGGCGATTGACACAGGAAAGGACATGAAATGAGCGTTTTTGACGAAGACCTGTTCCTCAAGGGCCTCGAACAGCGCAAGAGCACGCTCGGCGCGGATTATGTCGAGAAAAACCTTGCGGCCGCCGACGACTTCACCCGGCCGTTTCAGGAGGCGATGACGGCGTGGTGCTGGGGATTTGGCTGGGGCGACGATGTAATCCCCCCGAAGACACGGTCCATGATGAACCTCGCCATGATCGGGGCGCTCGGCAAGATGCATGAATGGGAGCTGCATTGTCAGGGCGCGATCAACAACGGCGTGACCAAGGAAGAGATCCGCGCCATTATCCATGTCGTCGCGATCTATTGCGGCGTGCCTCAGGCGCTGGAATGCTTCCGCGCTGCGCGCAGGGTTCTGGAGGAGCAGTGAGCCGTATGCCTCGGATGGGACGTGGCGCGCCATGCCCGCGAACCGGGCAAAGTGCGCGTTTTTGCGTCACGTTCCGCCGGGCTGATAGAGGCCGGGAAGATCAGCTCTCGTCTTCCATCGCGTGCTTGGCCGCCGCCTTGGCCTGGTCGAGATGGCGCTGCGCCGCCTCCCGCGCGCGCTTTTCATCGCCCGCGGCAATCGCATCGTAGATGTCGCGCATCTCCTGAAGGCTGTCCCCGGCGCGCCCTTCAAGCGACATCGACCGGCCGCGGAAAAAGCTGATCCGCGCCACAAGCCCGCGATGGACTTCCTCGAGAATGGCGTTGCCGCAATTGGCCAGAATGATCGCGTAGAATTCAGCCGCCGTCGTCACCAGTTCAAGACTGTCCCGGCTTTTCTGGGCACGCTCGAAAGCCTTCAGAGCCCTTTCCAGTTCCTTGACCTGCTCGGGCGTGATCCGCGTGGCGCAACGGCCCACCGCCACGACCTCCAGAAGTTCACGCACATCGTAGATTTCGGTCGCCTCTTCCCAGGAAAGCTTGGGAACGAAGGGACCTCTGTTCGGTATGATCTCGATCAGCCGTTCCGCCTGCAAGCTGCGCAGCGCCTCGCGGAGCGACGGGCGACTGACCCCAAGCTGGGCGCAAAGCTGGCTCTCGACCAGACGGCTGCCCGGCGGGAACACCCCCGCGATGATCGCCAGTCTCAGCTTTTCAATTGTCTGCTGCTGCACAGTTCTCGGCGTGATCCGGAGGTCCAGACCAGGGTTCATGGCGTTTCCTTAAGGCTCTTCCAACTATATATTCATGGCTTTTCTACACGAACGGGCGCGCGGAGGATAGCATGCGGCCGCATGCTGTCTGCAATAATTAACGCAAGAATGTCTTACAATCTTATTGACAGCTAATAGCGGTCGTGGTTCCCTGACGACATAGAACAATTAGAAACGACAAGGGAACTTCGATATGGCGGACAGCCAAAGCCGGTATGAAGAACGACGAATCGACACCGGCCGCATCACTTTGAACGTGCGCATCGGGGGCAGCGGCCCGCTCATGCTGTTCTTCCACGGGATCACCGCGAACTCCGCCGTTTTCGGCCCGCTGATGGATGCCTTTTCCGACCGGTTTACCACGGTGGCCGTGGACCAGCGCGGCCACGGGCGCTCGGACAAGCCCGAAACAGGCTATGAAGCCATCGATTATGCCGACGATATTGCCGCGCTCATCAAGACGCTCGATATGGGCCCTGCAATTCTCGTCGGACATTCGCTGGGTTCGCGCAATTCGGTCACCGCCGCCCAGCGCCATCCCGAACTGGTCCGCTCGGTCGTCGCCATCGACTTCACGCCCTATATCGAGGACGAGGTCTTCGCCTCGCTTTCCGCCAGAGTGAATGCCGGCGATCAGGCCTTTGCCGATACCGAGGCCGTTGTCGCCTATCTCGCCAATCGCTATCCGAACATCCCTGCGCCCGCGATCCGCATTCGCGCGGAAAGCGGCTACGCCCCGGCTGCCGATGGCCTGCGCCCGCTGGCCTCCGCCTCCGCCATGGCACAGACGGCCGAGGGCCTGCGCGCCGATCTGGTCCCCGCTTACCGCGATGTCACGCGCCCGGTTCTGATCATGCGCGGCGCCGACAGCAAGCTGGTCTCAGCGGCGGCGCTTGAAAAGACCCACGAGTTGCGGCCGGATCTGCCCATTGTCGTCGTGCCTGGCGCCGACCACTACGTGAACGAGACCAATCCCGACGTCACGATCAACGCGATCCGCAATTTCATCGACGGCTGAGCGGCCGGCGTCCCAGATAAAAATCAACAGGAACAGAGAAATGGTCAGCATCAACAAAACCTCGGACAAGACACGGGTTGCGCAGGTTGCGGGCGGCGGGTTTTCCGGCCTCACGGCCGCCATCGCGCTGCGCCAGAACGGCTGGGACGTTGTCCTGCACGAAAAGAGCCCCGAACTGCGCGCCTTCGGCGCGGGCATCTATCTCTGGCACAACGGCCTGAGGGTGCTCGAAGGCATCGGCTGCCTGAATGAAGTGCTCGAGGATTCCTTCACGCCGCCGGCCTATGAGACCTGGATGCACAACAAGACCGTGTCGAAGGAGACGTTCAACGGTCTACCATGGCGCATCATGACCCGGGCTCATCTGCACGATGCGCTCGCCAACCGCGCCCGTGAAGTCGGCGTCGAAATCCGCACGAATTCCGAGGCGGTCGGCGCGGAGGCTTCCGGCAAGCTGAAGCTGGCCTCCGGCGAGGTTGTTGAAGGCGATCTGATCGTCGGCGCTGACGGCGTCGGCTCCAAGGTCCGCGATTCGCTCGGCTTCGAGCAGGAGCGCTGGGGCGCGACCGACGGCATCATTCGCCTGATTGTCCCGCGCCACAAGGACAAGCTCGGCCATGGCGAATGGGACAACACCATCGACATGTGGAACCACTGGCCACGCGTGCAGCGCATCCTCTATTCGCCCTGCAATGACAGGGAACTCTATCTCGGCCTGATGGCGCCCTCCGCCGATCCGCGCGGCTCCAAGGTGCCGCTCGACCTTGAGGTCTGGATGGAGATGTTCCCCTTCCTCGAACCCTGCCTGGTCGATGCCGCCAAGATCGAGGACGCGCGCTACGACACCTATCAGACCACCAAGCTCAACACCTGGTCGCGCGGCAAGGTCGCCCTTGTCGGCGATGCCGGCCACGCCATGTGCCCGGCGCTGGCGCAGGGTGCCGGCTGCGGCATGGTGAACGCCTTCACGCTCGCGCAGGACGTAGAGAAGGGCGCATCGCTCGAAGAAGCACTCGCCGACTGGGAAAAATCGGTGCGCCCGATCACCGACCTGACCCAGAAGCTGTCCGCCGATCACGCCGCCAACCGCACCATGTCCTATGGCAACGGCTTCACCCCGGAAGCGCTGACCGCCGCCCGCTTCGACCCGATCAACCGCGTCTATTCGTGGCCGCAGTAAGCACTATCCCTTCCATCTCTACAGGAGACATTCATGAATTACTCTAGCCAGGTCGAAAAGGACTATGAGGTCCGCGGCTGGTACGGTGCGACCCAGGAAGTGCTGCATGATGGCGGCAGCGCCACGGCCCCTCTGATCAAGGCGGCGGCGGGCGTCATCATCAAAAACCCCTTCGCCGGCAAGTTCGTGGCAGACCTTTCGGCGCTGACCGCTCCCTCGGCCGCCATCGGCTATGCGCTGGGCGAACGCGCGGTTGCCCTCATCGGCGGCCGCCCGGTCGAGAGCTACGGCAAGGGCGGCATCGCCGGGGTCGCCGGCGAGCAGGAGCATGTCGTTGCCTGTGTCACCACAACCTTCGGCGATCCGCTGCGCGAAGCCATCGGCGGCGGGGCCGCATGGATCTCTTCCGCCAGCAAGGTCGCCTCGGCCGGCACCGCCATCGATATACCGCTCGCCCACAAGGACGAGCTCTATATCCGCTCCCATTACGACGCCTTCACCTTCGTCGTGCCGGACGGCCCGCGTCCTGACGAAATCCTGATATGTGTTGCGGTGGCCACCGGCGGTCGCGTGCATCAGCGCGTGGGCGGAATGAGCGTTGCCGACCTCAAGGCAACGGCCTGAAACAAACGAACACCAAGGAGACGACATGCCTCTGAACATCAAAGACCTGAAAATCACCTCCTCTGATTTCGCCCCGCTTTCGCGCCTCGCCGACAAGCATGCCGGCGACAAGGGCAATGTCCTGCCGAAGCTGACGGTCAGCGGCGTGCCGGAAGGCACCAAGGAACTGGCCGTGATCTGCCATGATCCGGACGCACCGCTCGCGCATGGCTTCACCCACTGGACGGTCTACGCCATCGACCCCAAGGCCACCGATCTTTCGGATGCTCAGGAGAAGTACCGCGTTGGTCCCAACGGCGCCGGAGACATGCAGTATTATGGACCGCAGCCGCCCGCCGGCCATGGCGACCATCACTATTACTTCTGGGTCTACGCGCTGGACACGAATGTCGAGGGCACGCCCACGCGCGAAGAGTTTCTCGACACCTACGCGGACAATATCATTGAGCAGAACCGGATCGTCGGTCTCTACTCCAACTAACCGATGTTTCTCCCGGCGTGATTCCTTGCGGGGTCGCGCCGGGACCGCTCATCCAGAGGAGACCTGAACAATGTCTGATACTGCAACAGCGCGCGAGACCGCGATCCAGGAGCTGGTGATGGCCACCCGCATTCTGGTGAACGAGGGCATCATGGATGTCTTCGGCCATATCAGCGCCCGCGACCCGGAAAACCCGGACCAGTTCCTGCTGCCGCAGAAGCTCGCGCCCAACACGATCACGCCCTCCGATATCCAGACCCTGACGCTCGATGGCGAGACGACGGACAACCGTCCCTCCTATCTGGAGCGCTATATCCACAGCGAGATCTACAAGGCCCGGCCGGACGTCATGTGCGTTCTTCACACGCATTCGCCCGCCGTCCTGCCCTTCTGCTTTATCGACACGCCGCTGCGCCCGGTCACCCATATGGGCGCCTTCCTCGGCGAATCCGTGCCGGTCTATGAAATCCGCGACAAGCAGGGCGAAAACACCGACCTGTTCGGCGGCAGCCCCGAAGTCTGCGCCGAAATCGCCGAAAGCCTCGGCCAGTCGGCTGCCGTGATCATGGCCCGCCACGGCGTCGTGAACGTCGGCAACTCGATACGGCAAACGACCTTCCGCGCCTTCTATATGGAACAGGAAGCCAAGGCCTATACGCTCGGCCTGCAGATCGGAAAGATCAAGTTCATGACGGACGGCGAGCTCGAGGCCGCCGGCAATCTCGTCGGCGCGCAGATCAATCGCGGCTGGGACCACTGGTCCGCTGCCGTCCGCCACAAGGGCCTTGCCGAAGACCTCGACTGAGAAACACCGGCGAAAGGCGCGGGCCTGCAGCCCCCGCGCCTTTCGCCACCCAACATTCTTAAGACGGATCGGGCCAGTCGCGCCGATCGCAAGGAAGAACGCCATGTCGCACGCTGAAACCTATGACTACGTCATCGTCGGAGCCGGCTCCGCGGGCTGCGTGCTGGCCAATCGACTGACCGAAGACCCCTCCGTTACCGTCCTGCTGCTGGAAGCCGGCGGCTGGGATCGCGATCCGATGATCCACATCCCGCTCGGCTGGGGCAAGATCCTCACCGAGCGACGCCATGACTGGATGTATTTCTGCGAGCCGGAGGACAATGTTGGCGGCCGGGCGGTGGAATGCGCCCGCGGCAAGGTGATCGGCGGCTCCTCCTCCACCAATGCCATGGCCTATGTCCGCGGCAATCGCGGCGATTACGATCGCTGGGCGGCTTCGGGACTTTCTGAATGGTCGTACGAAAAGACCCTGCCCTATTTCAAGAAGACGGAAAGCTGGGAAGGCGGGGAAACGGCCTTCCGCGGCGGTTCCGGCCCGCTCTCGACCCAGCGCTGCCGCTACCAGGATCCGCTGACGGATGCCGTGGCCGAAGCCAGCCGACAGGCCGGCTACGCACAGACCGAGGATTACAATGGCGAAACCCAGGAAGGTTTCAGCCGTCTGCAGATGACCATCGACAAGGGTCGCCGCGCCTCCACCGCCAACGCCTATCTGCGGCCCGCCATGAAACGGAAGAACCTCACCGTTCTGACCCAGGCCATGGCGAAACACATCACCTTCGAGGGCAGCCGCGCCACCGGCCTTGTCTTCGACCACAAGGGCAGCGAGCGCCGCGTGGCAGCGACGCGCGAGGTGCTGCTTTCGGGTGGCGTCATCAACACCCCGCAACTGATGATGCTCTCGGGCCTCGGGGCGGACGACGAGCTGCAGGCGCAGGGGATCGAGACCCGGGTCAATCTTCCCGCCGTTGGCAAGAACCTGCAGGATCACGTTTCGGTGCTGATCATGCATCACCGCAAGACGCCCGGCCCGTTCCTGCACAAGATGCGCGCCGACCGGATCGCGATTGACTTCGCCAGAACCTACCTGACGGGCAAGGGATTTTCCGGCGACGTACCCGGCGGGGTCGTGGCCTTTCTCAAGAGCGATGAAAGCCGGCCGCTGCCCGACATCCAGCTTCTCTTCACCGCGGCCCCGCTCGCGGCTTGGCCATGGTTCAAGCCGTTCAAGCAACCCTTTCGCGACGGTTTCGCCACCCGCATCGTCGCGGTGCAGCCCGAAAGCCGGGGCTCGGTCAAGCTCGCATCCGCAGATCCCCTCGCCGCGCCGCTCATCCACCAGAACTTCCTGGCCGCCGAGAACGACTGGAAATCGCTGCGCGCGGGCTTCCGCGTGGGGCGCACGCTCGCCGCCCAGCCGGCGATGGCCGACTATATCGAAACCGAGTTTTTCCCCGGCGCCAAATGCCAGAGCGACGAGGAGATCGACGAGCATATCCGCAAGACCTCGATCACCGTGCACCACCCCGCCGGCACCTGCCGCATGGGCGCGGACGAGGCCTCCGTCGTCGACCCCGAACTCAAGGTTCGCGGCGTCACCGGACTGCGCGTCGTCGACGCATCGGTGATGCCGGACCTTCCCTGCGGCAACATCAACGCCGCCGTCATCATGATCGCCGAGAAAGCGGCAGACCTCATCAAGGCCAGCCAGACATGATCCACTAGAACCATCGACCAAGGGACAAGAAGCGAAAACGCCGGTCCGGTCGCAAAACACAGAGGTGAACAAAAATGAAATTCAGAACTTTCGCAGCCGGCGTGCTGCTTGCGGCATGCTCTTTCGGCTCCGCCGCCCTCGCCCAGGACCTGCGCTTCGGCTCCGGCCAACAGGGTTCCCAGAACTATGGCGTGAACGCCGCGCTCGCCCAGGCGATCGGTACGAATACCGATATGGACGTGACCGTCCAGTCCTTTGGCGGCGCGACCGCTTTCGTTCCCCTCATCAATGCCGGGGAGCTCGATATCGCGGCGCTTGTCACGCCTGACGCAGGCGATGCCATTCGCGGAAATGGCCCCTTCAAGGGTATGGCGCAGGATAATATCGCGCTGGTCGCCGCACTGCTTCCAAGCCCGGTCGGACTGATGGTCCGCGCCGATTCCGGGATCGAAACCATTGCCGATCTCAAGGGCAAGCGCATGGCCTGGGGCGTTCCCGCGCAGGCGAGCCTTCTGCCCTATTTCGAAGGCGCGCTCGCCAATGGCGGCCTGACGCCCGACGATGTCACCACCGTTCCGGTATCGAGCGTGCGCACGGGCGTCGAGGCTCTGGTCAACGGCGATGTCGACGCCACGCTGTTCGCGCTCCGCGCGGGCGCGGTGGTCGAGGCGGATTCGGCGCTCGGCGGCATAGCCTGGCTGCCCTTCGACGACAGTCCCGAAGCGGTCGAACGCATGAATGCCGTCGCACCGGAAGCCTACATCTACGATGTCGCGGCCGATGCCGGCGTCGTCGGCGCGCCGGACGCGTTCAAGACGATGGCCTATGACTATGTCCTCGTCGCCCGCAAGGACCTCGATCCGGCTGTGGTCTCCGAGATCGCGGAGATGATCAACACTGATCCCGCCGCACTCGCCGCCTCCAATCCGATCCTTGGCGCCATGTCGCAGGAGAGCGTGTCGCGGGTCTATACGAAATTGCCCTATCACGAGGGCGCCCAGCTATCGGACACGGAATGATCGGGCTCCAGTCGCAGGGCTGACATCATGACCACCCGACACGATACATCCTCAGAGCCTGTCTCCAGCGCCCCGACGACAAATGTCGGGGCGAAGGCGGCCGGCTTCCTGCTGGTCGCGATCTCGCTGGCGTGGATCCTCAACCTTCCCATGCTGGTCAAGGTCCCGCTCTATAACGAGCAGCCTCTGGCCTGCGCCGTGGGGCTGTCGCTCGCCGTGACAGCCTTCCTGCTGAGCGACCGGGCGCGCGGCGCGCTCCGCCTTGCGGCCTATCTGGCCGGCTGCGTGCTGCTGGCAATCATGCTCACCATCGCCTGGCGCTACCCGCAACTGACGATCCTCGCGGTGATGCGACCGTTGTGGCTGACGCTGAGCGCCTATGCCGTCATTGCCGGGCTTGGTTTCCTCGTCTGGCGCTATGTCGGCCTGCCCGTCGTCCTGATTGTTGCCCTGTTTTCCCTGCTCGCCCTGTTCGGCGGCCCGTTCGGCATTCCCGAAACGCCGGTCGGTCGCTGGGCGATCTACATGCTCACCGATCCCAACGCGCTTCTGGGAACGCCGGTGCGCGTCGCCGTCGAAATCGTCATTCCCTTCGTTCTCTTCGGCGAGCTTCTGCGCCATTCCGGCGGCAGCGACTTCCTGACCCGCATCAGCTTCGCGATCTTCGGCCGCTATCGTGGCGGCAGCGCCAAGGCCGCCGTCGGCACCTCGGCCCTTTTCGGCACGATCACCGGCAATGCCGTGTCCAATGTCGTCTCCACCGGCATCATGACGATCCCGCTGATGAAACGCGCCGGTCTCAGCGCCTCGACCGCCTCCGCCGTCGAGGCTGCGGCCTCCACCGGCGGTCAGCTCCTGCCGCCGGTCATGGGGGCTGCGGCCTTCGTCATGGCCGACTATATCCAGGTGCCCTACCACGATGTCATCATCGCCGCCGCCCTGCCCGCAGCGCTTTATTTCGGCGCGATCTTCCTCCAGGTCGATCGACTGGCCGCCCGTAAGGATGTGCGCGAGATCGACAAGGGCGAACGCATGACGTTCCGGCACGCCTTCCGCGAAGGTGGGCATTTCGCGCTGCCCTTCCTCGTCATGTTCCTCGTTCTCTTCAATCTTCAGACACGCCCACAGATGGCAGCCATTGCCGCCATCATCGTGCTGGTTCTGGTGAGCGTTGTCCGCCCTTATCGCGGCGTGCGCCTCACTCCTCGCATACTGCTGCGCGTGGTGGTCGATACCGGGATGTCGGTCGCCCCGCTCCTGCTCATCACCGCGGCTGCCGGTCTGATCATCGGCCTGATCAGCCTCACCGGCCTCGGCTTTTCCATCGCCGGCCAGGCGATTGCGCTGAGCGGCGGGCACAAGATCGTGCTTCTCATCCTCGTCGCGCTGATCGCCATCCTGTTCGGCATGGGCATGCCCACGGTCGCCGTCTATGTCGTGCTCGCTACAATCCTGGCGCCGGCCCTTCAGGATACCGGCCTCGAACCGATGCAGGCCCATCTTTTCATCCTCTATTTCGGCATGATGTCGATGCTGACGCCGCCGGTGGCGCTGGCCTCGATCACCGCCGCCAGGATCGGCGGGGCCAATATGTGGCGCACCAGTTTCGAAGCGCTGAAGCTTGCCTGGGTCGCCTATCTCGTGCCGTTCCTGTTCGCCTTCTCCCCGGAACTTCTCCTCGGCGGCACATGGCATGGCGCAACGCTTGCGGCGATTACCGCTTTCGGCGGCATCGCCGCCGTGTCGATGGGCGCTGCCGGCTATGCCCGCAGCGAACTTTCGCCGCCGATGCGGGCCGTCTACATCATCGCCGGCCTGTGCCTGATGCTGCCACCGGCGCTCGGCCACGCCGTCGCCATTGTCAACATCATCGCAGCCGTTCTGCTGATCGCCCTGCTTGCGACGTCTCCCGCGCGCGGGACCGCTTCCAGACAACAGGACCGGTCGATCCGGCCCTGACCACTCAACCAGGAAAGAGAAAACCATGAAGAAAATTGCAATCATCGGGTTGGGAACCATGGGGCCGGGCATGGCGGCGCGGCTGGCGCGCGGCGGCCTTGACGTCACCGCATACGACATCGCACCGGCGGCACTGGAGCGCGCCTCGGCCATGATCGCGACGGCCAATGCCGTGCTCGATACGCTGGGCATTGCAGCCAAGGGCGACAATCCGGTCAAGCTGACGAGCGACCTCGCCGAGGCGGTCGCCGGAGCCGATCTGGTGATCGAGAACGTTCCGGAAAAGGCTGACATCAAGGCCGGCGTCTATCGCCAGATTGATGCCCTGATCGGCCCTGACGTGATCGTCGCTTCCGACACGTCGGGCATTCCGATCACCAGCCTTCAGGAGCACATCTCCAATCCCGCCCGCATGGTCGGCATGCACTGGTCGAACCCGCCGCACATCATTCCGATGATCGAGGTGATCGCCGGCGCCCAGACCGCGCCGGAGACAAGCGAAGCGATCAAGACGCTGATCCGCTCGCTGGGCCTCCTGCCCGTCACCGTCAAGAAGGATGTGCCGGGCTTCGTCGAAAACCGCGTGCTCTACGCGCTTCTGCGCGAAGTGATCGATCTGGTCGAGCAGGGCGTGGTCGACCCGGAGGATATCGACACCTGCGTATCCTGGGGGATCGGCTACAAGCTCGCCGTGATCGGCCCGATGGCGCTTCTGGATATGGCCGGGCTCGACATCTACAACTCCGTGTCGAGCTTCCTCAATGCCGACCTCGCCGACCGCAAGGACGTGCCGGAACTGGTCAAGGAGAAGATCGAGGCCGGCACGCTGGGCCTGAAATCCGGCAGCGGCATCTATGATTATACCCCCGAACAGATCGCCGAACTGCAGAAGAGCCGGGCCCAGAAATTGGTCGCGATCCGCCGCATCCTGGAGGAGCGCTCATGAGCGAGGAAGGCAACGCCGCCGAAAAACCGAAAGGCGCGGGCAACATCGTCACCCGCGCGCTCCACACCGGCCTCGGCATTGTGCTGCTCGTCGTGGTCGCCATCAATGTGCTCAACGCCGGCAGCCGGTACCTTTTCGGCATTTCCCCCGTCGGCGCCGACGAGCTGATGATCTATCTGATCATCTGGATCACGATGATCGCGGCGGTCCTGTCATTCTTCGCCCGCAGTCATATCAGCGTGGATCTGGTGCCGCTCTATACCCCCAGGCGCGCCCGCTATTTCTGGTATATCCTTCACGATCTCATCGCCATCTTCGCCTGCGCCTTCGCAACCCATGCGTCCTGGCTTTTCATCGTCAAGATCAACCGGATCGGCGTGAGCAGCATGGGGCTTGGCATCCCGATGACGATACCGCATGCAGCCCTGCTCTTCGGTTTCGCGGGGCTGACCGTGGCGGGCGCCGTCAAGCTCGTCTTCGACATCATGGCTTTGCTGCGAAAGACCAAGGCTTCGGAGATCCGCCCATGATCTTCGCCTATATCGTCCTGCCCATTCTGCTGGTCGCCATCGGCACGCCGATCTTCCTCGTCTTCCTGACGGTGGTCGCCGTCGCCATGCTGTTCTTCCTGAAGATACCGCCCGTGGCGCTGCAGCAGGTGATGTTCGGCGGGCTGGACAATTTCGCCCTCCTGGCAATCCCGTTCTTCGTCTTCGCCGGCCAGCTCATGAGCTCCAGCGGCATCGCCAACAGGTTGATTGCCTGGGCGATGGCGATGGTGGGACGGGTTCCGGGCAGTCTCGGGGTCTCCACCGTCGCGGCCTCCACGGCGCTCGGCGCGATCTCCGGGTCCTCGGTCGCCGCCGTCGCCGCGCTCGGCCAGACGCTCTATCCGAAGCTGATTGCGGCGGGCTACGGCCAACGCCGCGCGGGCGGCCTGCTGGCCTCGTCCGGGGCAATCGACATCGTGATCCCGCCCAGCATTGCCATGATCCTCTACGGCATGGCCGCCGAGCAATCGATTCCCCGGCTGTTCATCGCCGGGATCCTGCCGGCGATCCTCATGGCGGTGCTTCTTTCGCTGTTCGTGGTCGTGGATTCGATGCGCCGCGGCATTCCTTCAGATCACGCCTTCTCCTTCAAGGCCGCCGCCAAGGCCACCAAGGACGCCTTCTGGGCGATCCTGATGCCGGTTTTCGTGCTCGGGGGCATCTATCTCGGCGTATTTTCCCCTTCCGAGGCGGGCGGCTTTGCCTGTTTCTATGCAATCGTGATCGGGCTCTTCGTCTACCGCAGCATGACGCTGCGCGACATCGTCCATGCCGCAGGCAGCGCGGCCATGCTCTCGGGCCAGATCCTGATCCTTGTCGCCGCGGCAAGCGTCATCACCTGGATCGTGACGACACAGGGCGTCCCGCAGGCCATCATCGCCTGGATCAACGCGATGGAGCTTTCCGCCTTCGCCTTCCTCTTGGCGATCAACCTGCTGCTCCTGGCCATCGGCGCCTTCCTCGATCCGACGTCGGCGATCCTCGTCTTCGCGCCGCTTCTGGCGCCGATCGCGATGTCGCTCGGCATCGACCCGATCCATTTCGGCATCATCATGACCGTCAATCTTGCGATCGGCATGTTCACGCCGCCCTTCGGGTTGAACATCTTCGTGGCGCAGCAGGTGACCGGCCTGCCCGCGCACACGCTCTACCGGGGCGTCGCCCCCTTCGTGGTGGTGCTCATCATCGCGCTCATCGTGATCACCTATGTTCCCGCTCTATCCCTGACCCTCGCCCACTGAAAAGGACGCTTTCCATGATCTCCAATCTTTTGAAAACGGCTGCCTTCGCCACCGCTCTGACGGTGAGCACCTTCCTCACCGCCCAGGCGCAAACCACGATGAAGCTCGCGACCGCGACCATCAACGACGTGCAGCATGAATGGATCAAGGTCTTCGCCGACGAGCTCGCCGAGCGCGCGCCCGGCGCGGTGACGACCGAGATCTACCCGGCCTCGCAGCTCGGCGCGATCCCGCGCATGTCGGAAGGCGTGCTTCTCGGCACGATCGAAGCCTTCACCACGCCGACATCCTTCATGTCCAACGTCGATCCGCGCTTTCAGGCCTTCGACGTGCCGGGCCTGTTCACCTCGCCGGAAGATGTGCATGCGGCGCTTCACGACCCGGAATATCGCGATCACCTCGAAACCATGTTCCTCGACAAGGGCCTGCGCGTGATCGGCGCGATCTACAATTCGCCGACCGTGCTCTTCACCATGGAAGACGCGAAGACGCTTGAGGACGTCAAGGGCCTCAAGATCCGCACCTTCGCCTCACCGCTGCAGATCAAGCCGATGGAACAGCTCGGCGCGATCCCGCTACCGCTGGCGCTGTCCGAGGTGATCCCGCAGCTCCAGTCCGGCGGCCTTGACGGCATGCTGGTCGGCGTGCCGATCCTCACCGCGTTCAAATATTACGACGTCGGCAAATATATCCTCGACCTGCACTTCGCCGAAGTGGTCTCAGTCACCGTCGTCAACGAGGACTGGTTCCAGATGCAGAGCGAAGACACCAAGGCCGCCATCATCGCGGCCGGCCGCGCCGCCGAAGAAGCGGTCTATCCCTGGGGCGTCGAGAATGTCGACCGCTCCTATGCCACCTGGACCGAAAATGGCGGCGTGATCACCCAGCTTCCGCCGGAAGAACAGGCCGAGATGGAAGAAGGCTTCGCCACGCTTGCAGCCGAACTGCTGGAAGGCCAGCCGGAAGTGAAGGCCGAATATGAGCGGCTCCACGCCCTGGTCGAGGCATCCAAGGCCCAGTAAAACGCCTGCCTCAAGTAACCGCCGTTTCCGCGCCCCGAGCATGCAAGCCATGCTCGGGGTTTTTTGTTTCGGGTTTGTACGATCAGGCGTCACTTTCCACAGCCCGGCCATTGGCGGTCCTGGCGGGACGGGTTGATATAGAAATGGCCGGGGTTTCTCACCCCGACCATTGCGACACAGATGATTGTGCCTTTTCCGTTTTTGAGAGGCAGACCGAGTGACTGCCCCGAAGCGTTCCTCAATTGGCCGGCGTCCAGACCAGGTCCTCGAGATCCGTTTCCGCGCCCAGCATGCCCTCGGCGGAGGCGGCGTCGACCCAGAACTGCATCTCGTTCGGATCGACATTGGTATCCCAGACGCCAAGCTGCATGGCCTGCACGACCGCCGCCGGGATCTTGGTATTGGCGGCAATCGTGTCACGCGCGATCTGCGGATCGCTGTTGAAATCGTCGATCGCCTTGTCGATCGCCTCGACGAAGGCCACGGTCAGTTCTTCGTTTTCCTCGATCCACGGCGTCATCGCCACCACGCCCGACAGCACCGCAGGCGACTTCACCTCGGTGAAGAAATGCCCGAGAACCGTGGCGCCGTCCGCTTCTGCAAGCGTCACGAAGGGTTCGACCGCCCCCACCACCGTCACCGAACCGGAGCGGGCGGAGGCGATCATTTCAGGAAAGGGAATTTCCTGGAACTGGACGGTGTCGAGATCGACGCCCGCATCGCGCAGCCACGCCCGCATCATGGTCCAGTCGGTATTGTAGCTGAGATTGGTCGCCACAGACTTGCCCGCAAGATCGGCGGGTCCCTTGATCTCGGGATCGAAGGTCAGCGCCGCGTGGACCGGGCTTTCTTCGGTCTGGGCGAAATTGAACGACACATAGGTCGCCGGGATGCCGGCATTGCGGGCGTTGAGCACGCCGAGCGCATCCGAAATGCCGAATTGCAGGCTGCCGGATTGCAGCGCCGGAATGATCTCGCCGCCGCCTGCCATGGTCACGAGTTCGACCTCGAGACCGGCATCGGCGAAATAGCCGGCATCGCGGGCCCGCCACAGATAGGCATAGACGCCGACAGGAATGTAGCCGACGCGGACCTTGGTCAGGTCCTGCGCTACGGCAGGCTGTGGCAGGGCCGACAGCGTGGTCACGGCCATCGCGGCGGAAACGATCAGCGCTTTCAGGGTTTTGTACATGGATTTGTTCTCTCTCTGGTGAGGTTTTTCTGATCTTCTTTTTTGTTATTGGGGGCGGCTCAGACGGCCGCCCCGGCTTGCCGACGCACCGAAGTGTAGACATGGTGACGCAGTTCGAGGAAACGCGGGCTCTCCTTGGTGGCGAGCTGATCGCGCGGTTTGGGAAGATCGACGATCACCTCCTCCACCACGCGGGCGGGCCGGGTCGACAGCACCACCACCCGGTCGCCCATGAACACCGCTTCATCGATGTCATGGGTGACCAGGAGCGCGGAGATGCCGCGCTCGGCGACCAGTTTCATCAGCAGGTCCTGAAGGTCGATCCGGGTCTGGGCATCCACCGATGCGAAGGGCTCGTCGAGGAGCAGCAGGCCTGGCGAGGACACCAGCGAACGCGCCAGCGCGCAGCGTTGCTGCATCCCGCCCGAAATCTGCCAGGGATGGAGGTCGGCGGCATGGGAAAGACCGACGGCATCGATCGCGTCATCCACCATCGCCGCCTTCTTTGCCCGGTCGCGTTCGCGCAAGCCGAAACCGACATTT
The DNA here is from genome assembly GCF_002043005.1 of Martelella mediterranea DSM 17316. NCBI lineage: Bacteria > Pseudomonadati > Pseudomonadota > Alphaproteobacteria > Hyphomicrobiales > Aurantimonadaceae > Martelella > Martelella mediterranea. The sequence goes on from NZ_CP020330.1 coordinate 136,720, forward strand.
CCGCGCACGGTGAGCCAGGGGAAAAGGCTGCGATTATAGTCCTGGAACACGATCGACAGCCATTCCGGCGGCCGAGTGAAGCTTTCGCCCCGGTGCGAGACGCCGCCCGCATCCGGCCGCATCAGACCCGACAGACAGCGCAGAAGCGTGGTCTTTCCGCAGCCGGAGGGGCCGACCACCGACAGAAACTCGCCTTCGGTCTGGGCGAAATCGACGCCGCCCAGCACCGGGGTTGCGTTGCCGGCATAAGCCTTGGTCAAATTCTCGGCCTTCAGAAGTTCGGTGCCCATCATCGTTTCCGTCCCTGTCAAAGCTGTCATTTCGCGCCCTCTCTCCATCCGATGTGCCAGCGCAGCACCCGGCGCTCCACGGCCAGAAGCGCAAGTGTGAGGACAATGCTGATCGTGCCGATGGCCAGAACGCCGCCATAGACTTTCGCGCTCTGGAACAGGCGCTGCGCGCGCAGCATCGCGACCCCGATCCCGTTGGTCGCGGCCATGAGTTCGGAAATGATCATCATGATCAGCGCCATGCCGAGCGCGATGCGCAGGCCGGCGAAGATCGCCGGCAGGGTCGCGGGCAGGATCACGCGGCACGAAACCGTCACCGGCTTCAGCCCCTCGATCTTCGCGACATCGAGCAGAAGCGGCTCGATCCGCCTTGTGCCATCAAGCGTGGCAAGCAGCACGGGGAAGAACGACCCGAAGGCGATGATGAAAATCCGCATGCCATCGGTCGGCCCCAGGATCACGAGCGCGCCCGGAAGAATGGCGACCGCGGGAATGAAGCGCAGGAACTCAAGCGTCGGCCGCGTCCAGTCGATGAGACCGCGCGCCTGTCCCAGCGCCAACCCGAACACCACGCCAAGCCCGGCGCCGATCCCGAAACCGGCAAGCAGGCGATACAGGCTGGGCCAGATCGCCTGGTGTAAAAGCGGCGCCTGGAAATAGGAAAGCCATGCCTCGATGATCGGGCCGATGCGCGGCAGATAGGGTGCGGGATGGGCGATCGCGGCCCATTGCCAAACAGCCACGAGGAGCGCGATGAACAGCCCCTGGACGAACAGGATCGTCAGTTTTTGGCGATCAGGCAAGATGCTCTCCACTCCATGGAAACAGAGCGCGTTCGATGCGCAGGAAGACCATGTTGATCCCCTGCCCCATGATCCCGGCGCAAAACACCACCGCCCACATGTCCGCGGTCTGTCCCGACAGGCGCGCGGCCTGCAGCACCGCGCCCAGACCCGGCCGCCCGGTCAGCAGTTCCACCGTGATCGACAGCGCCAGCGCCACGGAGGCGGCAATCCGGGTGCCGGTCGCAATCGACGGCAACGCGGCGGGAAGCACGATGCGCAGAATCCGCCCCGCCTGCCCGAGGCCCCAGACCCGGCCGACATCGAAATAGCGCGGATCGATGGCCTCCACGCCCTGGCGCGCGGCAAACAGGATCGGCCAGATGCTGGCAAAGGTGATCAGCGAGACCTGCATCGCGACGCCGATCCCGAGCGCCATCAGGGCCACCGGAATGAGGGCCACCGAAGGGATCGGGCGCAGGAATTCCAGCGTCGGACGGCTCGCCCGTTCCAGCCAGGGAACCAGCGCCAGGAGAATGCCGAGCGCGGTTCCTAACACCATGGCGACCGCCATGCCGATCGCCCACGAAAACAGGGTCTGAAGCGCCGCGAGAACGAGAGCGCCATTGGTGATCTGCATGACGAAAGAACGGAGAATGGCAAAGACCGACGGCAGATCGCGCGGATCGACCACCCCGCTCAACCAGAGCATTTCCCAGAAGGCCACCAGGAAAAGCGCGCCGACCAGCCCCTTGCCCGCCTTGCCGATCTGCCACCCCCGGCGGGAGCCGGATACGCCGACATCAGCCATGAGATCCCCACCCGATCCGGGAGAAAGTCGTATTGGGAGCGGCCTGGCTCAAAACAAAACTCCTTCGGTCTTCAACCTTTGATGTTGCACGAGAAGGGGTCGCCGCGTTCACGACTCTTATATGGTTGCGGAAGGCTTTCCGAGGATCATAAGATATTCATATTATCAACTTGTATTACAATTTTGCATCTGTCAACGTTTGACCTCGTCGACAGCATGAAGCGTGTGAAAGTCTGAAAAGGCAGATTCCGGGAGGGGGTGGCCGGCCATGGCCGACCAACAGGAGGATCGCTGCGGATATCCGTGATCGGCTGGATTTCATGCCACGCTCGCCATTGTCGCGGGAGAGGGCATTCAGCCAGGCGCGTCGACCAAACCGTCGTCAGGCCGAACGCTTCCGGCGCGTTTCAAGCATGTCCAGAGCGACATCGACGATCATGTCTTCCTGGCCGCCGATCATCCGGCGCTCACCGAGCTCGATCAGAATGTCGCGCGCATCGACGCCGTAGGTCTTCGAGGCGTTTTCGGCATGCCGCAGGAAGCTGGAATAGACGCCGGCATAGCCAAGCGACAGGCTTTCGCGGTCGACGCGCACCGGCCGTTCCTGCAACGGACGCACCAGATCGTCGGCGGCATCCATCAGGGCGAACAGATCGCAGCCCGTATCGATCCCCATGCGGTTGAGGACGGCGATCAGCACTTCAAGCGGCGCATTGCCGGCGCCGGCCCCTATGCCCGCAAGCGAGGCATCGACGCGCACGGCGCCCGCCTCGATACCGGCGACGGCATTGGCAATGCCCAGCGCCAGATTGTGGTGGGTGTGGACGCCGACCTCGGTTTCAGGCTTCAGCGCGTCACGCAGCGCCGTAACGCGGTCGCGATACTGGTCCGGCAGCAGCGCACCGGCGGAATCGGTCACGTAGACGCATTCCGCGCCATAGCTTTCCATCAGCCTTGCCTGCTCGGCAAGCTTTGCAGGCTCCGCCATATGCGCCATCATCAGGAAACCGACGGTATCCATGCCGAGCGCGCGCGCCGCCTCGATATGCTGGCGCGAGACATCCGCCTCCGTGCAATGGGTCGCGATCCGCACCGAACGCGCGCCGGCCTGATGGGCCTGTTCGAGCTCATGCACGGTTCCGATGCCGGGCAGGAGCAGCACGGTGACGGCGGCATTCTGGCACACCTCGGCCACCGCCGCGATCCATTCGACATCATCATGACGGCCAAAGCCGTAATTGAAGGTCGAGCCCGCCAGGCCGTCGCCATGGGTGATTTCGATGGCGTCGACACCGGCCCGGTCCAGCGCGCGGGCGATGTCGCGGACATCGTCGAGGCTGTATTGATGGCGCATCGCATGCATGCCGTCACGCAGCGTTACATCCTGAATATAGAGTTTATCCTTGTTGGCTCGGCTCATCACGCAGCCCTTTCCCTGATGTTTTTCGCGGCCCAGTGATTGGCGGTTCTGAGCGCCGCGGACGTCATGATGTCAAGGTTTCCGGCATAGGCGGGCAGATAATGGGCCGCCCCTTCCACCTCCAGAAAGATCGTTGTCTTTAGTCCCGTGGCGAGGCCAATGCCCGGTATCCGCACCGGCTGGTTGTCGCCGATCTCCTCAAACTGGACGCGCTGCTTCAGCCGGTATCCCGGCACATAGCCACGGACCGTCTCGGCCATATCGGCAACCGAACGCTCGATATCGTCCCGCGACGCCCCCTGCGACAGCACGAAAACCGTGTCGCGCATGATCAGCGGCGGTTCGGCGGGATTGAGAATGATGATCGCCTTGCCGCGTTCGGCCCCGCCCAGAAGCTCGATCGCCTTCGATGTAGTTTCGGTGAATTCATCGATATTCGCGCGGGTTCCCGGACCGGCGGATTTCGAGGAAATCGAGGCAACGATCTCGCCATAGACGGTGCGGCTCGAAACCCGCGACACGGCATGAACCATCGGGATCGTCGCCTGACCGCCGCAGGTGACCATGTTGACATTGGGCTCGTCGATGTTGGCGTCGCCATTGATCGCGGGAATGGTGAACGGGCCGATCGCGGCCGGCGTCAGATCGATGACCTTCTTGCCGTCCCTTTGCAGGATCGCGTTGTTGGAGACGTGGGCGCGTGCCGAGGTCGCGTCGAAAACGACCTGGATATCCCTGTATTCCGGCATTTTCAGAAGACCTTCAATGCCTTCATGGGTGGTCGCCACGCCAAGCCGCTTTGCCCGCGCCAGACCGTCGGACTGCGGATCGATGCCGACCATGGCGCCCATTTCAATCACGTCCGAGGTTCGCATCACCTTGATCATCAGATCCGAGCCGATATTCCCGGAGCCGATGATCGCGCATTTGATCTTTGTCGTCATGACCTGTCCTTTTCCGTCAATTCTTTGTCCGCCCGGTCAGGCGGCGACCGCCACGAGGCGGCTCAATTTCTCGTGATCTTCAAGAAGTTCCGCGCTCGCCGATTGGTGGACAATCCGTCCGCGATCGAGCACGATGGCGTGCGCCGTCATCGACAGCGCCAGACGCGCATGTTGTTCGACAACGATCACCGAAAGCCCTCTGTCGCGGATCAGGTCCCGCACGACCTGGGCCAATTCCTGAATGATGATCGGCGCAAGGCCTTCCATCGGCTCATCGAGCAGCAGCAGGCGGGGATTGGTCATCAGCGCGCGGGCAATCGCCAGCATCTGCTGTTCGCCGCCGGAAAGCTGGTTGCCCATGTTGACGCGGCGTTCCTTGAGGCGCGGAAAGACCTCGTAGACCGCGCCGAGATCCCACGGCCCCGGTCGCGCCACCGTCGTCAGGTGTTCCTCGACGGTGAGCGAGGGAAACATCGCCCGCTCCTGCGGCACCCAGCCGAGGCCGGCATGGGCGCGTTTGTGCGTGGCAAGCGCGGTGATATCGGCGCCGTTGAAACGGATCACGCCCGCCCGATGGCGCGTCAGCCCCATCAGTGTGCGCATCAGCGTCGACTTGCCGACGCCGTTGCGCCCTAAAAGCGCGATACTGTCGCCGCCTGCCATGGAAAACGAGACATTGTCGAGCACGCTGGCCTCGCCATAGCCGGCGCAAACACCCTCAAGGGTCAGAAGATCAGTCATGGCCACCCTCCCCGAGATAGACTTCGCGGACGCGGCGATCGCTCATGATCTCGTCCGGCGTTCCCTCGGTCAGCACCTTGCCCGACACCAGAACGGTGATGCGCTCGGCAAACCGGCGCACCAGTTCCATGTCATGCTCGATGAAAAGAATGCTGACATCGGCAGGCAGTCTGGCAATGACGTTGAAAACCTCGGTGCTTTCGCCCGCCGGAATGCCGGCCGCCGGCTCATCGAGCAGAAGAATGTGCGGACGCGACGCCAGCGCCAGCGCAATCTCGACCAGACGCTGCTTGCCATAGGCAAGCGTCTCGACCGCGCTGCCGGCCTGGTTTTCAAGCCCTAGATCCTGGATCAGGTCGAGCGCCTCCTCGATTTCGACCGTATGGCTTTGCAGCGGGCGGAACCACTGCCGCGCAAGCCCCTTGCGCTCAAGGATAGCCAGCAGCACGCTTTCGAGAACCGTGAGCTTGGGAAACAGCGTGTTGATCTGGAAGGTGCGGGCCATGCCCTTGCGCACGCGCTCCTCCTGCGAGCTATGCGTCACATCCTCGCCGCCGATGAACACCTTGCCGGCGGTTGGCTCCAACACGCCGGTCAGCATGTTGATGAAGGTGGTCTTTCCCGCGCCATTCGGCCCGATCAGTGCATGGCGCGCGCCGATGGGCAGGGCGAAGCTGATATCGCTGTTGGCCTGGAAACCGCCCCAGCTTTTCGACAACCCCTCGGTTGCCAGCGCAAAGCCCGCGCTTTTGGAAAGGAAACTGGTATCGTGTTTCATTCCGCCGGCTCCCTCTTGCGCAGGGCCGGAAGGCCCTTGGAGGCAATGAAGCGCAGCAGATCGCTGGCACCGCCGGTCAGCCCGCCGCGCAGAAAAAACACCACCGCCATCAGCAGAACGCCCATCCAGAACTCCCAGTAGACGGGATCGACATCATTGAGAAACTCATGGGCGACCACGAACACGGCCGTGCCGATCACAGCGCCGTAAAGCCTGCCCGTGCCGCCAAGGACCAGCATCACCAGGAATTCGGCCGAACGGGTCACCGAGAGGGAATCGACGCCGACGAACTGCGTCGTCTGGGCCATCAGACCACCGGCAATGCCGGCGATCCCGGCTGAAAGGGTGAAGGCGACCCGCAGCCGGTTGTTGACCGAAGCGCCAAGGGCCGGCATGCGATCAACGCCCTCGCGGATGGCGCGCAGCGACAGCCCGAGCGGCGAAGAGGCAAAGAACTTCAGCGCCACGAAAACAATGACGAGAACGGCATAGGCATACCAATAGGCGGTGTTGCCGAAGAAATCGAATTCGAAGGTGCCGAAAAGCGGCGCCATCTCGATGCCGGAAAGCCCATCCATGCCGCCGGTCACGCCGCTCATGCGATTGGCAAGTTCATAGGTCACGAGGCAGATGCCGAGCGTCACCATCAACCGGGTCAGATCCTTGCCGCGCACCACAAGAAAGCTGGTCAGATAACCGACTGCCAGCGTCAGCGCGCCTGCGATCAGAAGCCCGCTCAAGGGCTCGCGCCAGCCATGAACGGACAGGAGCCCAGCCGTATAGGCCCCGATGCCGAAGAAAGCGGCATGGCCGAGCGACACGATGCCGGCATAGCCGAGCACCAGATCAAGGCCCAGGACCGCGATCGCATAGGCCATCAGCGACAGAACAAGCATCCGGTCGTAGGGCAGCAGGAAATAGATCGCCGCCGGCAACAGCCAGAAAATGATTTCGGCAAGACGCGGACGCGGCGACGCGAGCCTTTGGACGGCCTGAAAACGGATGGTCATGCGCGCTTACCCCCAAGACCCGAGGGAAATGCGATCAACAGCACGATCATCATGACATAGATGATGAAGGCGCCGATTTCCGGCACGAAATACTTGCCCGCGACATCGAAGACGCCAAGCAGCAATGCCGCGATCAGCGGTCCCTTGATCGATCCGGCGCCGCCGACGACCACGACCAGCAGGAAATAGACCATGTATTTCAACGGGAAGGTCGGATCGAGCCCGAGCACTTCCACGCCCAGCGCGCCGCCGAGACCGGCAAGGCCGGTGCCCAGCGCGAAGCAAAGCGCGAACACCAGATTGACATTGATGCCAAGGCCCGCCGCCGCATCCTGATTGTCGACGGCGGCGCGGATTTCCGCGCCGAAGCGGGTTTTCGACAGCATCAGGTGGAGCGCCAGCGTGACGGCGGCGACAAAGGCGATCAGAAGCAGCCGGTATTTACCGAAGTCGACGCCCATGAACCGGACCTGCCCTTGCAGCATGTCCGGCATCGCTACGAACTGCTGTGACGCGCCGAAGAAATAGTGCGCGGCTGCAATCGAGGAGAACACGAAACCGACGGTAAACAGCATCTGGTCGAGATGCGGCGCCTTGTAGAGCCTTTGAAAAAAAAGACGCTCGGCGATGATACCGCAGAGCCCCGCCGCCACAAAGGCGAGCGGCAGGGTGGCGAGAAAGGGAATACCCGCCCTGTTGGCCAGATAGACGCTTGCGTAACCGCCGATCATGGCGAACGACCCATGCGCCAGATTGATGAAATTCATCAGTCCCATGGTGATGGAAAGCCCGACGCCGACCAGAAACAGCAAGCTGCCATAGGCCAGTCCGTCGAAGAGAATGCCGACAATATTACCTGCCATTCAAAGCTCCGAAAAAGGAAGGCGGGCGGCAAAGCCGCCCCGCCCCTGGCCTCAAGGCGTCATGTCCCGGCTTTCGGGAAACTCGAAAAACTCGACATTCGAAAGCTGCCCGTCGACCGCCTCGACCTTGCGGACATAGATGGTCTGCACGATGTCGCGGTTTTCCGGGTCGATGGTGATCGGTCCACGCGGACTTTCTATGGTCGCGCCCTTCAGCGCCTCGACAATGGCCGGGCCCGAGGCATCGCCGCCGGTCTTTTCCAGCGCGTAGTAAAGCGCTGCCATGCCGTCATAGGCCGAAACCGAGAGGAAGTTCGGCCACGGGTCATCCGGATAGTCGGCGAGATAGGCTTCCACGAATTCCCGATTGAGGTCGGAATCATGCGCCATCGAATAGTGACCGGTGGTCACCACGCCAAGCCCGGCGTCGCCGGTCTGGCGAATGGTCAACTCGTCGGTAAGATCGCCCGTGCCGAGCATGGTGATGCCCGCTTCCTTGAGGCCGCGCTGGTCAAATTCCTTGATGAAGTTGATGGTCGCCTCGCCCGGCGGCAGCCAGACGAACACCGCATCCGGCTTGGCATCCTTGATGCGCTGGATGAACGGTGCGAAATCCGGGTTTTGCGCGGGAACCCGCAGGCTGCCTGAAACCGTGCCGCCATTCGTCGTCATGCCGCGAATGAAAGCCGTTTCCGCATCGTGACCGGCCGTGATGTCGGCAACCAGCGTATAGACATTCTTGTAGCCCTGTTCGGCAGCGTACCGGCCGGCAGGCTCGGTGATCTGCGGCAGGGTCTGGCCGACGCGGATCATATAGGGGTTGGCCTCGGTGATATGCGACGATGATGCGTTCATCACGATCATCGCCGTTTTGGTTTTCTCGGCCAGCGGCGCAGACGCCATCGCCGAAGCGGTGAAGGTGAAACCGGCCAGGACATCGACATGATCGCGCACGAGAAGATCCTGAACGGCGCGGCGGGCGCGATCGGGGGCAATGCCGCCGTCATCCTTGACGATCAGTTCGATCTTCTTGCCCGCAACCTCATCGCCATGCTGCTTCATGAACAGGTCAATGCCGTTCTGCATCTGGGTGCCGTAAATGCTGAACGGCCCTGAAAGCGACAGAACCACGCCAACCTTGACGGTGTCGCCCGCGGCAAAGGCGGGAAGCCCTGCCGTCAATGCGGTTGCGGCCAGTGCCGCACCAAGAAAATATCTGCGTTTGATCATTTTAGTCTTCCTCCTCAAAAATATGACGACGGCAGCCGGGTCTCCTCCATGAAAACCCGGTCCGGCTTGCTGTTCAGTCCAGATTGTTGCCGAAAGCGGCGCGAACCGACCCAAGGCCTTCAATGTCGGCCTCAAACTGGTCTCCGGGGGAAACTGGGGCCATGGGGCCTAGCGCGCCGGTCATGATGAGATCGCCGGCCAGAAGCGGCGTGCCGAAGGCGGCCATCCTGCGCGCCAGCCACAGCGCCGCGTTGAGCGGATGACCGAGGCAAGCCGCGCCGGACCCGGTCGAAACCGTTTCACCGTTTCGGGTCATGGCCATTGACAGGGTTTTGAGATCGAGGCCGGCAAGCGGCACCGGAACCCCGCCCAGAACCACGAGCCCGGACGATGCATTGTCGGCAACCGTATCGTTAAAGCGGATGTTCCAGTCGGCAATCCGGCTGCCGACGACCTCGATGGCGGGAAGGGCAAAATCGACGGCGCGGATCAATTCGACCAGCGTCACATCGGCCGCCTTGAGGTCGGCCTTCAACACCAGCGCGATCTCCGCCTCCGCTTTCGGCTGCATCACCCGCGCAAACGGTATCTCCTCATCATCGCCGTAAATCATATCGGCGAAAAGCGTGCCGAAATCCGGCTGATCGACGCCGAGTTGCGCCTGCACTGCCTTGGCCGTCAACCCGATCTTGCGACCGACGATCCGGCGACCGGACGACACCCAATGCTCGACATTGGCGCGCTGGACCGCATAGGCGGTCTCGCCGTCATCGTTGGGCATGGCATCACGGATCGGGACGATGGGCTTTGCCGTTTCCTCGGCGGCAAGAAGCGCGCCCGCGAGTTGCCGGACCAATGCGGGATCGACCATGATCACGCCTCCCTCGCCAGGGTCATCGGCTGCGGCTTGCCGGGATAGGACATGGCGCGCGCCAGCGAGCGTGACACTTCAGTCACGGTCAGCGGCGTCGCCGTTGCTGCCACCACCCGGTCCGGTCGCAGGAAAACGACCGACTCCGGCCAATTGCCGAACCACTCCTTCAGCCGCCCCTGCTGATCGCCGATCTCGACGACGCCGTTCATCGCATCGGTTCCGAAGCCGAGCGCCTCATCGGGCCTGACCCCGAGCTGCACGTCGGGCTTGACGCAGATGAAGACCGCGCCGAGCGCCTGCCACATCGCAATCTGGTCGGCATCCATATATTGCAGCGGATTGTTGCCCCAGGAGAGGATTGCGAAATTGGGACCGATCAGGTCGTCCATGCGCCTGACCTCGCCCCTGACGGTGCGCACCCGCGGCTGGATGAACAGGCGACCGACCGGGCTTTCCTTGCTTTTGACGCGACTTGGAACCAGCGCGCCCTCGGTAAAACGCGGCATCGGCTTGAAGCGCATCTCGACGATGTAGCGCTTGACGGCGGGAAACAGGTTCAGGAACCGGGTGACGCCATCGCGCACCGTGCCGAGAAACGCATAAGGCGGATTGAACACCTTGCCGACCATGACCGAAAGGTCGATCATCGCCCGGGCATGGCTGCGCCGTTCGCTCTCATAGGTATCGAGAATGTCCGGCCCCAGACGACCATTCACCACCATGGCCAGCTTCCAGCCGAGATTGGCGGCGTCGCGAATACCGCTGTTATATCCCTGCCCCTGCCAGACCGGCATGATATGGGCAGCGTCGCCGGCAAGCATGACCCGCCCCACGCGGAAGCGATTGGCAAGCCGCGCATTGTGATTATAGACGCGGCGGCGGATCAGCTTCGCCTCTTCGGGCTTTTCCAGAACCTTGGCCAGCAGGGCGCGCATGACGTCAGTACGCTCGAAATGGGCTTCGTCCTCATCCTTCATCACCATGAATTCGAAACGGCGCACGCCGTGCGGCAATGCGGCGGAGACGTAAGGCCGCTTCGGATCGCAAACCAGGTAGAGATTGGGCGTACCGACGGGATCGTTCTCGACATCGACGACCATCCATTGATTGGCGGCCGTCTTGCCTTCGAAGGCAAGGCCCAATGCCTCGCGGACCGGACTGCGGCCGCCATCGGCGCCGACCATATAGTCCGCGCTGATGGTGAAGGGACCGTCCGAACCTTCCACCGTCGCGACCACGCCGTCCGCGTCCTGCTTTAGGCTCTTGAATTCGGTCGCAAACAAGACCTTCACATGGCTGTAGCGGGAAAGGCCCTCATAGAGAATCCGGTCGGCCTGCGGCTGGATGAAGGCGTTGCGGCGCGACCAGCCGAACTCGTCGGTTTTCGGCTCGAGAGAAGCCCAGCAGCGCCCCTTCGCGGTCAGGAACCGCATCCAGTGCAAGGGCGTGGTGTGCGGCTCGATCCTGTCGGCGAGCCCGATGCCCTGCATGGTGCGCATTGCCTCATCGTCAATGCCGATGGCGCGCGGATAGTCGATCAGCTCCGGCAGCGCCTCAATCACGATCGTCTCGACACCATAGCCGCCAAGATAATTGGCGAGCGTCAGGCCAACGGGGCCCGCGCCCGCAATTAGAACCCGCGCCTTCATCGGGGTCGCGCGCCCGGTCTCGGCCGCCGCGGCTGCATCTTGATGTGAACTGGCGGAAAATGTCATGATCTGGCTCCTCGGCATTGTCGTCCGGGAGACGTTCTCCTCCGCGCCCCGGCAACCGGGATCAGCTATCAGCAGGCTTGCAAAGTTAACAACGATCATGAAAGATTCGTGCACATAGTGCACATGACGGGAGCTCAAATGGGAGACGCAAGCCACACGCCATACAAGCCTGTCCAAGGGCTTTCGCGCGGCCTCGCTTTGTTGCGATCTCTCAATCAGGCCGAGGGCGGGTGGGCTACCGTGGGGGAGCTGAGCACGGCGACGGGGCTGCACCGAACGACTGTGCGCCGGCTTCTGGAAACCCTCCAGAACGAGGGGCTGGTGCGCCGTTCGGCATCCGACGACAGCTACAGGCTGACACCAGGCGTCTACGGCCTGAGCGACGGCTACAATGAAGACGAGTGGATTTCGGAAGCAGCTTCCGTCGTTCTCGGCGAACTGCTCGTGAAGGTCGTCTGGCCCTCGGATCTGGCAACGCTGGACGGGCTTTCCATGCGGGTGCGCGAGACCACGCACCGCTTCAGCCCGCTGTCATTTCACAAGGTCACGGTGCGGCGCCGCCTGCCGCTGACCACAACGGCGCTGGGCCGCGCCTATCTTGCCTTCTGTCCGGATGAGGAACGCCAAAAGCTGCTTGCGGGCCTTGCGCAGCAGCCTGGATCGCTTCTGGCGGAGCCATCGGCGCGGAGCGCCTTCGAGGCGCAGCTCGATGACCACCGGAAAAACGGCTACGCATTTGCCAATGGCGACTGGACTCGCGAGCAGAAGATCATGGCGCTCGCGGTTCCGGTCATGCATGGCGACAAGGTGGCCGGCTGCATCAATGTCGTGATGCTGCGATCGGCCATGAGCCTGTCGCAGGCATGCGAGAAATATCTCGCGCCGCTTCGGGAAGCGGCGCGCAAGGTCGAAGATTATTTGGCCGGGGCGGGGACGAGCTCATTGCGATAAAGCCCGGCGCAGCCGGTGGTGTCGCGGCCGCGGCTGCCTGTCGATGTGTCGATGGGATCGCCATACCAGGTCATGCCGTCCGGAAACGCTTCCTGTTCCCATTCGATCGCCTTCCAGTCGGGATCGAAAATCAGATAGCCGCCGGCGTAAAGCTCGACGCGGTGGTCGGACCCCGGATCATGAATGTAAAGATACATCGCCTGCCCGATGCCGTGCTTGCCCGGCCCGACGCCATAGGAAACGTCGAGATCGCGCAGCGTGTCGGCCGCGGTCAAGACGTCGGAAAAATCCTGCAGGTTGAAGGCGATGTGATGAAGCTGGGCCGTCTTGTTGAGACCATTGGCGACAATCGCCAGGTCGTGCACCTGCGGCGTCACCGACATCCAGGAGGCGAGCACGGTTCCCGGCCGGTTCGGCAAATGGGCGAATTCGCGGCGCTTGAAGCCGAGCGTATCGCGCACCCAGCTTTCAGCCTGATTGATGGTGTCCGGCGAGGTCTGGATGTTGAAATGATCGATCCGGCGCACACCGAGGCCACGGCGTTTCGAGCTGTTGGACGGCAGGCGCGAGCGCATGCTTTCCGGCGCCAGCGGCTTTTCCATATCGTAGTAGAGTTCGAACGGATGGCCGCCGCCGGGCAGAAGGAAGCGGATCGCTTCACCACGCCCGGCTTCGGCGCCGGCGGGCACTTCAAGGACCTCGATTCCCTGCCGGCTCAGTTCCTCATGGAACAGCGCCACATCCTGCGGGCGCTTGACGCGGAATGAGAACGCATTGACGACGGCCTCTTCCTGTTCGGTCAGAACCAGGGAATGATGACCGAGTTCCTGATAGCAGCGCAAATAGGACACATTGTCCTTGCGCTCGACCTCTTCCATGCCCAGCGTATCGCGGAAGAAGAACAGCGACTTTTCGATATCCCTGGTGCCGAGATTGACGGTACCGCATTGGGCAATCTGCGGCCCGGGGTCAAACTGGTCTGAAAATGCCATGGAAAGCCTCCCTGAAAATGGCAACACTTCTCTAGCCGGGAAACCGCCTGCGGCTTCCTGGACATTTCGTCCCGGCCGCGACATGCGTGGCACTGGCCTTTGATATGAATACGTCTGGCGAGCGCCGCTCCTCGCGGCATTGGGACCGCGCCGTCCGCTTTTCATTGGCTAACAGAGACGAAACAGGCGGGACAATCTTCAAATCGGCGACGTGCACAATGTGCACAGCATCGGCGGGCCGTTTGCGTGCGCCGCGACGAGGTCGCTAAGTTCGCCGCGAAGAAACCGCCATCACGGAATTCGGAGGAGTTTTCATGGCTCATATATTTACGGCGGAAGAGACCAGCCGTTTTGCGCAGATCGCCGATGGCGACGGCACGTTGAAAATTCATTACAACGACTGCGACCCCAGGAACGGCGGCGAGACCGTGGTCATGCTGCACGGTTCCGGTCCCGGGGCGACGGGCTGGGCAAACTTCAATCGCAATATCCAACCCCTGACCGACGCAGGCTATCGCGTCGTGCTGATGGATTGCCCCGGCTGGGGCGAGAGCGACACGGTGATATCCGCCGGTTCACGCTCCGACCTGAACGCGCGGATGCTGAACGGCCTTGTCGAGGCACTGGCGCTTGAGAAGATACACATCATCGGAAACTCGATGGGCGGCCACAGCGCTGTCGCCTTTGCGCTCGCGCATCCCGAAAAGGTCGGCAAGCTGATCCTGATGGGGGGCGGCACCGGCGGCACCAGCCTGTTCACGCCGCAGCCCGCCGAAGGCATCAAGCTGATCGGCGCGCTTTACCGCAATCCCACCATTGAGAACCTGAAGAAAATGATGGAGGTTTTCGTCTTCGATCCGAGCGATCTCACCGAAGAGCTGTTCGAGACGCGATTGAAGAACATTCTGGCGCGCCGCGACCATCTGGAAAATTTCGTCAAGAGCCTGGCGATCAATCCGCGCCAGTTCCCGAATGTCGATCACCGGCTGCACGAGATTACCGCCGAGACGCTGATCGTCTGGGGTCGCAACGACCGCTTCGTGCCGATGGACACCGGCATCAGGCTCGTCGCGGGCATCCAGAATTCCGAACTGCACGTCTTCAACCGATGCGGCCACTGGGTTCAGTGGGAACATGCCGACAAGTTCAACCGGATGGTGCTCGACTTTCTGTGACCTGCTGCCCTCGAGATCTTTGCTTGCAAGGGAGATTCGCGCCGGAACTGGCTGGAGCCGCGCATCCATTCGGATGCACGGCTCCAACCTATTGAATCTATCGCATCAATGGCGCGTCCAGAAGGCCTCTCAAGGCGTCGTCTCGAAGATCGCGAGATCCTGTGGGGCACGGTTCGCTCGCCGAGCAGAAAGCGGCCGGTGGGGAAGGGTATCGTGTAAGGTTCAGGACCATCGTTGAAGATCGCCGCCACCTTTCCGCGCCGCACCAGGCGCACCGGTTCCGGCATTGCGACACGGGCAATACCGGCCGCATCCAAAAGGCGGCCAAAGAGCGCGTGGAGAAGCGCGGAATCGAGCCAAGCGCCAAGATAGCTCGCCTCTTCACCTGCCACTATGACCGGCTGGCCGACTTCGGTCGCAAGCTTTGAAGGAAGCGCGGTCTCCAGTCGCTCCAGCCGGCGGGAAGCGGCGCCGGAAAGCCCCTCACCTTCCACGGCTACGGTGAGACCCGGCCTGAGCGAGGAGACTTCTGCAACCTTCAGCGGCAGAAACGCCTGCAGCGGCCCCGGCGGCAGGGTTTCCGGGATTTCGAAATTGCCAAGCTTGGAGCCGGAGCGCGGGCCGAAGACGAGATGCGCATCGTTTTCTCGAAACGCCGCCAGTGCGCATTGTCGAAGCCTTTTCAAACCCGGGACGAAATTTTCGCCGAAGCCGGAAAAAGCGGTTGCCTTCAAATCACGCGTTCGATAAACGTAATGGTATTACATTACTGAATCTCCTGTCTATGGACGAGACTCTTTCGATGGCCGAGGCCTGCCTGACCTTTCGCGATCTGACGCTTGGATATCACCGGCATCCGGCCGTGCATCACCTGAACGGCGTTATCGGCAAGGGCAGCCTGACGGCGGTGGTCGGCGGCAACGGGTCGGGCAAATCGACGCTGATGAAGGGCATTGTCGGGCTGCTGTGATGATCTACGACGCTCTCGTGCTTCCCTTTATCGAGTTCGCTTTCATGCAGAGGGCCGTGTCCGGCGCGCTGATGCTGTCGCTCAGCGCCGCTTTTGCCGAAAACATTTCCGACGCCCGCCTCGTCGAACAGATCGCGTCCGAAGCCGGACTGGAACTTGGGGGAACGCTCTATTCGGATGCGTTGTCTTCAGCGGATGGCCCTGCGCCGCGCTATATCGACATGATGCACTACAACGTCGAAACGCTCGCCGCCGCCATCAACAACAGCTGACACCAACAAAAGGGCGAGGCCGAACCTCGCCGTTCAACGTTACGTTATACCATCAAGGAGAGACTGATATGAAACGATGGATCCTGGGTGCATCCGCACTCGCGATTTCACTTGGCGCTCCGGCGGCGTTTGCCGAGGACCACGAGGACAGCGTCACCCTCTACCGCGTTTTCGTCGGCGATCATGCCGATGCGAAAATCACGGCCTTCGATCTCAGCGAACCCGACCATCGCTGGTCCTTCGACACCACCGGCCAGAACAAGCTTTACGCGGTCAATGGTGGCGCCGCCATCGTCGCCGTGCAGTCGGACAGCGACGCGGTGAATTTCATCGACAGCGGCATCTCGCTGCATTCCCATGGCGACCATTCCGATATCGATATCGAGGAGCCGGCGGCCGTCGAGGGCAGCCTCACCGGTCCGCGCCCGTTCCACATCATCGATCATGACGGCAAAGTGGTCATCAATTTCGACAAGGGCGGCTATGCCGAAATCGTCGATGCTCCCGAGCTTTCCCACGGCGAGATTGAAACCAGCGAACTGAAGCAGGAACGCGCCCATCACGGCTTTGCAGCTCCCGTCGGCCAATACTGGGTCACGACCGTTGCCACTGACACGCCGGTCGACGGAACCCGCATCGGCCTGCGCGCCGTGACCGAAGACGGCGAGCCGACCGGCGATGTCGCGACCTGCACCGGCATCCATGGCGAAGCCTTCTCCGGCGCCTATCTCGCCGCCGGTTGCCAGGAAGGCGTGCTGACCGTGACCGCCGGTGAAGACGGCCCCGTCTTCGAGATGCTGACCTATCCGGATGATCTGCCGGACGACCAGACGACGGGTACCCTGCTGGGCGCAAAAAGCATGCAGGTCTTCCTCGGCAATTACGGATCCAATGGCCTCGTCGTCATCGACCCGGCCGATGAGCCGCATTTCCGCTATATCGAACTGCCGTTCCGCCGCGTCGACTTCGCGCTCGATCCGGCCAATGCCCGTTTCGGCTATGTCCTGACCGAGGATGGCAGCCTGCACCAGATCGATATCCTGGACGCCAGCCTCACGGAAAGCGCCAGGGTCACCGAACCCTATTCGATGGACGGCCACTGGAACGACCCGCGTCCGCGCATCGCCATGGCCGGCGATGAAATCGTGATGAGCGACCCGAATGCCGGCCTCGTCCGCCGCATCGCCAAGGATGGCCTTTCGGAAGTCGGCACCATCGACGTTGGCGGCATGCCCTACAACATCGCCGTCGCCGGCGGCAGCGGCATGGTCCACGAAGGTGAACATGACCACGAAGGCCATGACCACGATCACGCTCATGGCGACGAAGCGCATGCCCACGATCATGGCGACCCGCAGATCGCCAAGGGCTATTTCGAGGACAGCCAGATCGCGGATCGCACCCTTTCCGACTGGGAAGGTGACTGGCAGTCGGTCTATCCCTATCTTCAGGACGGCACGCTCGATCCGGTAATGGAGCACAAGGCCGAGACCGGCAGCATGACCGCCGCGGAATACAAGGCCTATTACGACGCCGGCTACAAGACCGATGTCGAGCGCATCACCATCGATGGCGACATGGTCACCTTCTATCGGGATGGCGAAGCGGTTGAAGGCCACTACGCAAGCGACGGCTATGAAATCCTGACCTATGCCAAGGGGAACAGGGGCGTCCGCTTCATCTTCGAAAAGACCGGCGGCGACGAAGCCGCGCCGCAGTTCATCCAGTTCTCCGACCACCGGATCGCACCGGCGGACGCCGATCACTATCACCTCTACTGGGGTGACGACCGCGCCGCCGTACTGGAGGAACTCACCAACTGGCCGACCTACTACCCGTCATCGCTCAACGCCGACCAGATCGTCGACGAGATGCTGGCCCACTGAGGTCAGTGCCGTAACCAACGAAGAAGCGTCCGGCCTTCCAGGGCCGGACGCACCGGTTGGTCGACAAACCCGTCCCCGCGTCAGAGAGGAATGGATTGAAGCAGTTCTACGACCCCGCTGCGGTAACGCTGCTGACCGGCTTTCTCGGCTCCGGCAAGACGACGCTGATCAATGAACTGGTCAGCGATCCGCGCATGCATGAGACCGCCGTGATTATCAACGAGTTCGGCTCCATCGCCATCGATCACGATCTCGTCCGCACTGGTTCGGAGCGCTACATGCGCACCACGACCGGCTGTCTCTGCTGCTCGGCGACCAGCGATATCCGCACCTCGCTTCACGAATTGCACGAGGCCCGGATGGAGGGCGCAATCGGCCCGATCAGCCGCGTGGTCATCGAAACCACAGGGCTTGCCGACCCCGCTCCGATCATCAACAGCCTGATCCCGGGTGGAGCGCCGGCAACCGCGCTGCGGGACCACGCCGTTGCGCGCCACTTCTATCTGCAGGGCGTCATCACCACCTTCGATACGATCGATGGACGCTCGACGCTCGCAAGCTTCATCGAAGGCTGGAAACAGCTGGCCTTTGCCGATGCGGTGATCCTGACGAAAACCGATATCGCCGAGGAAAAACGGAACTGGGCGCTGGAGCTTGCTGTGCTCAACCCGGCCGCGCGCTTTCACGATCGGCATGCGCCGGGCTTCGACCTTGTCTCTCTTCTCGGCGAAACGCCCTATTCGGTGTCGCGCAAGGCGGAAGACGTCAATGGCTGGCTGGCGATGGAACGGCTCGCAGCGCACCCGGAACACGACCACGACCCCAATCGCCATGGCGACGAGATCGAGGCGTTTTACCTGACGAGCGAGACGCCGCTGGACCCGGATGCGATCGGCATTCTGCTGGGCGTTCTCGTCAGCCCGCAAAACCGCGGCCTCATCCGCATGAAGGGGCTGGTCGCGCTCAGCGACGATCCCGAAAGACCAATGGTGATCCACGCCGTGCAGCACAGGATGGACCCAACCGTGCGCCTGCCGCGATGGCCAAGTGAGGAGCGCGGCACGCGGATTGTCCTTATCGGCATGGATCTGCCGCAAAGGCAGATCCGCGCCCTGTTCGCCGCCCTTGTCGCCCGCTCAAAGAAAAGCAGGAGGAAAACCGCTTGAGCAGTGCTTTCGTGAACCCGCTTGCCCCGAAAAAATCGGGCGTCATCGAGTCCGCGCGCAGGATCAAGAACTGGACGCGCGCGTGTTTGAAGATCGACGATGCAACCATCATCTCGGTCAACGAGCTCGCCTGCCACCTCCCCGGCTGTCCGCCGAAGGAAACGGTCATTCTGGTGATGGCGGGCCCAAACGACACAACTCAGTTTTCCATTCACAAGACGATAGCGGACGTCACGTTCGAGGACGTCAGCCTTATGGCGACGGATGTTCAGGACCATGGATGAAACCGGTGCGCGAGATCGCATTTCGCTTGCGTCAAATTGACAAGTTGCAATAACGTGCGGCATCCATTCTTGTCTGGCCGACATGCTGCATGCTTCGGCGGAACAGCGGAATGATGGGGAGGTTTTGGGTTTGCGGGGATTGAAGGCAGCGATGCGGGAGCTGGCGGCGGCACTGGCCGTGATCGCCGTCTTTGCGCTCGCCTTTATCTATCAGCCCTTCATGCCGGCTCTGACCCACCACGACGCCAGTTCGCTTCTGGCATCGTCCCAGACCGTTCTCTGCGGCAGCGGGCCCGGCGATGACGGGGCCATGAGCCACGGCCCCTGCCATGCCTGCCGCCAGGATGCCGCCATCCTGCCGCCGCCGCCGGACGAGGCCGTCCCGGCCTATACCTGCCTCTTGGCGCATGATCTCGCATTTGAAGATGAGACCCCGTCCCGCGTCGCCTACACAAGCCATTACAATCCGCGCGCACCGCCGTTTGTTGTCTGATTCCGCAAAGCGGACCTGTCAGGGTCCGCAAAATCACGACAATTCCAAACGGAGTATTTTCCATGACCACGTTCATGACCCGTCTCGCATGGGCCGGCGCAATCAGCCTTGCCAGCCTTTCCGCCGCCAATGCCCACATGACGCTCGAAACCGGCGAAGCCCCGGCCGGTGGCAGCTACAAGGCCGTTATCCGCGTGCCGCACGGCTGCGATGGCGCGGCGACCACCGAAATACGTGTTCAGGTGCCGGAAGGCTTTTACAGCGTGAAGCCGATGCCGCATGCCGGCTGGGAGCTCGAAACCGTCACCGGCGCTTACGCCGAAACCTATATGAACCATGGCACGCCGGTCAGCGAAGGCGTGACCGAGGTGATCTGGAAGGGCGGCGAACTGCCCGACGCCTATTACGACGAGTTCGTGATGCACGGCTCGCTGTCGGCCGATATCGCCCCCGGCACGGTGCTCTATTTCCCGGCCGTTCAGCTCTGCGCCGATGGCAGCGCCAACCACTGGACCGGTACGGGCGAGACAAGTGACGCCGAACCCGCGCCCAAGCTGACGGTGACGGCGGCCGTCGCCGGTCACGGACATGGTGGCCACGACGACCACGCCGCGATGTCTCATGACATGAGCCATGATATGGACCACGCCATGAGCGAGGACATCAAGGTTGGTGATCTCGACATCACCGGCGCCTTCGCCCGCGCCACCCTCCCCGGCGCGCCCGTCGGCGGCGGGTTCCTGTCGATCACCAATAATGGCGATACCGACGATCGCCTCATCGCCGCCTCATCCGATGCCGCGGGCGACCTGCAGCTTCACAACATGCGCATGGATGGCGAGGTGATGAAGATGTACCAGATGACCGATGGTATTCCGGTTCCCGCCCACGAGACCGTGGAGCTTTCGCCTGGCGGCCTGCACATCATGTTCATGAAGCTGAATGGTCCGCTTGTCGAAGATACGGTCGTCGATGTCGAGCTGACCTTCGAGAAGGCGGGAAAGGTGACCGTGCCCTTCACCGTCAAAAGCATCGCCGCGAAGGAAGCCGGCCACGACATGCATGGCATGGATCATGACCACGCCGACCATGGCGACATGAAGGCGAACTGAGTTTCGGACACCGCACCGACCCCGCACAGCCTGACCGGCGATGCGGGGCGTTCCCAAATCGCACAAGAGCGTCTGCCGGGCCGGCGACGGCCCCGCGGACCCGTGTGCGCAGTCAGGAATTCAGGACATGAAGAACTTCAGAAGGGCCCTCTGGGGGTCCATTGCCGCCATCTGCGTCGTGATCGTCTGGCTGGTCTATCAGATCGGCGAGACCAATGAAGAGATGATGCATATCCCGATGGGACCGGACTTCACGCTGACCGCCGATGACGGTTCCGAGATCACCCAGGCCGCCTTCCGCGAGAAGCCGACCGCGCTGTTCTTCGGTTTCACCCATTGCCCGGAGGTCTGTCCGACCACTCTTTACGAGCTCAATGGCTGGCTGCACGAGGTCGATCCCGATGGCAACAAGGTCGACGCCTACTGGATCACGATCGACCCGGAACAGGACACGCCGGAGATGATGCGGAACTATCTCTCCAACGTCACCGACCGCGTTACCGGCATTGCCGGCGACCCGGACAAGGTCCGCGCCATGGCGGACGGCTTCGGCATCTACTACGAAAAGGTGCCGCTCGATCCCAACGATCCCGACGGCGACTACACGATGAACCATTCCGCATCGGTGTT
The DNA here is from genome assembly GCF_002043005.1 of Martelella mediterranea DSM 17316. Taxonomy (NCBI): domain Bacteria; kingdom Pseudomonadati; phylum Pseudomonadota; class Alphaproteobacteria; order Hyphomicrobiales; family Aurantimonadaceae; genus Martelella; species Martelella mediterranea. The sequence continues at coordinate 158,109 of NZ_CP020330.1, forward strand.
CCTGTTGAACGATGGCGGCGTGCTGCAGAGCACCATCGCCTATCAGGAAGAGCACGATATGGCGATCGAGAAGCTGAAGCGGCTGATCGATACCGACGATGGCTGAGTTGCGCCGGAGGCTGGTGTCCCATCTTCGGCCTGCGGGTCCGAACCGTCAGTGGATCATCGTCCGGATGCTTGACAGGAAACGTCGGGTTCTCTCGTCTTCCGGCGCATCGAAGAACTGATCGGGGGCGGCGGTTTCGACGATGCCGCCGGCTTCCATATAGACGACGCGATCGGCGACCTGGCGGGCGAAGCCCATTTCGTGGGTGACGACCACCATGGTCATGCCGTCATCGGCGAGCTCCACCATCACGTCGAGCACTTCCCGGATCATCTCCGGATCGAGCGCCGATGTCGGTTCGTCAAAGAGCATGATCCGCGGCCGCATGCAGAGCGCCCGCGCGATCGCGACGCGTTGCTTTTGCCCGCCGGAAAGCTGCCCGGGAAATTTGGGCGCCTGGTCGAGAATGCGGACGCGTTTCAGGAAGGTTTCCGCCGCCGCCTCCGCTTCGGCGCGCGGCGTGCGCCGCGACAGGATCTGCGGCAGAGCGCAGTTTTCGAGCACCGTCAGATGCGGAAACAGGTTGAAATGCTGGAACACCATGCCCGCGTCGCGCCGGACCGCATCGAGGTTGCGCAGATCGTCGCCGAGCTCGATGCCATTTACGACAATCCGGCCCGCTTGGTGTTCCTCGAGGCGGTTGATGCAGCGGATCAGCGTCGACTTGCCCGACCCCGATGGGCCGCACACCACCACTTTCTCGCCAGCGGCCACCGTCAGCGACACGCCCTTGAGCACATGAAAATCGCCGTAGAATTTGTCGATGTTATCGATTTCGATCGCAGGTTTCATCCGTGTGTCCTTGCGGCTACGCCCCGTTCGAGATGGCGCGAATAGATTGAGATGGAAAAGCAGATGATGAAGTAGATCGCCGCGACGAACAGATAGGCCTCGGTGGAAGGCGCCGGCCATGCCGGGTCGGTGCTGGCGCTGCGCGCCGCGCTCAGCATGTCGAACACCCCGACGATCAGCACCAGCGAGGTGTTCTTGATCATCACGATGGCGGTGTTGGTCAGCGGCGGGATCACGTTCTGGATCGCCTGCGGCAGGACGATGTGCCAGATCATTTTCCAGTAGGGAATGCCGAGCGCCTCGGCCGCCTCGATCTGGCCGTCGTCAAGCCCCTGAAGGCCGCCGCGAATGACCTCCGCCAGATAGGCGGCCGCGAAGATCGTCAGCGCGGCAAGCGTCCGCCCCAGCTTGTCCACCGTCCATTCCGGCGGCAGCAGCAGCGGCAGCAGGATCGCCGCCACGAACAACAGGCCGACCAGCGGAAGACCGCGTACGAGCTCGATCACGAAAATGCTGATCGCGCGCGCCACGGGCAATTTTCCCCGCCGCCCCAGCGCAAGCAGCACGGCCAGCGGCAACGCCAGGCCGAGCGACAGCACCGCCAGAAGCAGCGTCACCGGCAGGCCGCCCCATTTCGACGTCGGCACGTAGTCGAGGCCCAGCACGCCGCCGCCCATCAGCACCAGCATGGCGGCAATCGCGACGGCCCAGACCAGCAGCAGCCGGGCATTCCATAATTTCGGCGACAACGAAACGAGCACCATGGCGACGATCAGCACAATCACGATGGTGGCCCGCCATTGCTCCTGCGGCGGATAGAGGCCGAACAGGATCAGCCGCGCCTTGGCGCCGATAAAGGTCCAGCACGCCCCGCCGCCCTGACATGCCGCCGGCCCGCCAACCCAGTGGGCATCGAGAACGGCCCAGTTGAAGGCCGGGATGAGGCCGAGAATGATGAGGACGGCCAGAACCGTGAGGAATGCCGACAGCAGATCGCCGAACAGCAGCTTCAGCAGTGGCTTGCGCTTGGCCTTCGGCGGTTTCTGCGGCGCGTCGGCGGCGGTGTTGAAGGTAATATCGGTCATCAGCGCACCACCAATGCGACGCGCGCATTGTACCAGTTCATGAACGCGGAAACGGAGAGTGAAATACTGAGGAAGACCGCAAGCATGATCAGGATGCTTTCGATCGCCTGACCGGTCTGGTTGATCACCGTGTTGACCACGAGGCCGAGTTCGGGATAGCCGACCGCCACGGCAAGCGTGGTGTTCTTCACGGTGGAGAGATATTGCGAGGTCATCGGCGGCACGATGATCCTCAGTGCCTGCGGCAGGATGATCCGGAACATGATGTGACGTTCACTGAGCCCCAGGGCGCGCGCGCCTTCCCACTGGCCCTTTTCGACGGCATCAATGCCGCCGCGGATGATTTCGCCGATGAAGGCGGAGGTGTAGATCGTCAGGCCGGTGATGATCGCGGCGAATTCGGGCGAAAGCACCATACCGCCCCTGAAATTGAGCCCCTTCAGGGCCGGCGCCTCAAGACCGACCGGATGACCGAGCATGCCCGAAAGCCAGACGATGGCCACCACCCAGACGCAGAGGAACAGGCCGACAGATGCGGCCTTTGCCGGCAAGGGCTTTCCGGCGGAAACCTTGAAGCCGGCGACTATTGCAATGACCATCAGAAACGCCGCGACGATCAGCAGCATACTGGCGCCCGGTCCGAGCGTCAGGGCCGGGGCATAGACGCCGCGAATGGACAGAAACACGCCGGGCAGCGGATTGAGCGCCTCGCGCGGAACCGGAAACAGAGAGGTGGCGATCGCATACCAGAAGAGAAGCTGGACGATCAGCGGAACGTTGCGCAGCACGGTGACATAGGTGCCGGCGAAGCGCGACAGCAGCGGATGGGCGGAGCGGCGCGAGAGGCCGACCACCAGCCCGAGCAGCGTTGCAAACAGGATCGACAGGAACGACAGCCACAGCGTATTGGCGAGACCGACGACATAGGCCCAGAAGAAGCTGTCGGATGCATCGTAGCGGACGATGCTTTCGGAAATCGGAAAGCGCGCCGGCCGCCAGAGATAGTCGAAGCCGGTGCGGATGCCGCGTTCGGTCAGGTTCTCATGCGTATTGCCCGCAAGCCACCAGACGAACAGGACCAGACCGCCCAGAAGGGCGATCTGCATGGCCCAGGATCGGGCCCGTTGTGAATACCAGAGCGACAGCATGACCGGCTTTACTGAAAGGCCAGCGGAAACATCAGCCCGCCGTCGTTGAACAGCGCGTTATAGCCGCGCTCCAGCTTCAGCGGGCTGTCCATGCCGACATTGCGATCATAGACCTCGGCATAATTACCGACGGATTTCACGATCCGGTAGGCGAAATCGTCGCTGAGACCGAGGGCCGCGCCATTGCCCGGATCCGTGCCGAGGAAGCGGCGGATGCGCGGATCGTCGCTGTCGAGATAGTCGTCGATATTCTCGCTGGTAAGCCCGAATGCCTCGGCGGCGATCATCGCCTGGATCGACCATGTCACGATATCGAGCCACTGGTCGTCGCCGTGACGGACGGCGGGCGTCAGCGCATCCATATAGGGCGTTGCCGGGAAGATGACGTAGTCGTCCGGATTGTCGGCCATCGTCGCGCGCACGGAAGCGAGCGCCCCGGCATCGGTGATCAGCGCATCGCAGCGGCCGGAGAAGAAGGCCTGGCGGCCGGCAGTGGTGTTGTCGAAGACGACGGGCTGAAGATCGAGATCGTTCTTGGTCGAGACGTCGTTGACGACAACCTCGGTGGTCGAACCGGTCTGCACGCAGACGGACGCGCCCGCCATGTCCTCGACGCTGGTGATGCCGAGTGATTTCGGCATCATGAAGCCTGTGAATTCGTAATAGTTCGGCGTCGTAAAATTGATGCCGTTGGCGTCGCGCTGCAGCGTCCAGGTAAGTGTGCGCGGCAGCATGTCGATCTCGCCGGTCTGAAGGGCCGGAATGCGCTGCTGACCGGACAGCGGCACGAAATCGACCGCATCCTTGTCGTCCAGCACGGCAACCGCGACGGCCCGGCAGGTCTCTACGTCGAGGCCGCGCCAGTAGCCATTGTCATCCGGCGCGCCGAAACCGGGCGTGCCCTGGCTGGAGCCGCAGATCAGCCGCCCCCGCTCCTTCACGGTGTCAAGCGTCGAGGTCGATTGCGCCAATGCCGGCGCGGCGAACGCGGCGATCATCGCCATTGCGGTCAATGTGGTCTTGCAGGTCATGTTCCCGTCTCCTTGTTGGATTTTATATGCTGCATTTGTCTTGTCAGCCTGCGAGCGCAGTGAAGAAGCCGTCGAGGTCTTCCCTGAGATCGGAAGGGTCTTCCACGCCGATATTGACGCGCAGAATGATGCGGTCCTTGTGGGGATGCGGCATCTGCCGCGATGTCTTGACGCTCATCGGCGCAATCAGGCTGCGGGTGCCGCCCCACGAGGCACCGATCGCGAAATAGCGAAGCCCATTGAGCGCGGCATCGAGGCGCGCTTCATGCGCGGCCGGCAGAACGACCGAAAACAGGCCGCTGGCGCCGGTAAAATCGCGCTTCCAGATGGCATGTCCGGGACTGGAGGCGAGCGCGGGGAACAGCACCGGCCCCACACCGCGGCTTTCCAGCTCCGCCGCGATTTCGCCGGCCACACGACCGACATGCGCAAGGCGCACCGCCATGGTCTCCATCCCGCGCAGCACCAGTTGCACCGCATCCGGCGAAACGCCGAAGCCGAGCATGCGCATCGTGTCGCGCAAGGCCTTGCGCAGTTCCAGATCGTTGACGCTGACCGAACCCATCAGCAGGTCGGAGTGGCCGCCCGGATATTTGGTCATGGCCTGCATGGAAAAATCAACGCCATGGTCGAGCGGCTTGAACAGAAGCGGCGTCGCCCAGGTATTATCGATGCCGGTCAGGATGCCGCGCCGTTTCGCGATCGCGGTGATGGCCGGCACGTCCTCGATTTCCATGGTCGTGGAACCGGGCGACTCCATCCAGATCAGCCTTGTGTTGTCCCGCACAACGTCCTCGATGCCAGCACCGATACCCGGCTCGAACACGGACCATGCGATACCGCGCGGCTCGAGGAAATTGCGGCAGAGACCGATGACGGGCGGATAAGCGTTGTCGGCCACCAGAACATGGTCGCCGGGCTTCAGGCAGGAGAGCAGCACAACGGCAATCGCAGCTTGGCCGGAGGGCAGAATGACCGTCTTCAACCCGTTTTCGAGTGCTGTAAGCTGCGCCTCCAGCACCCGCTGCGTCGGCGTGCCGTGCAGGCCGTAGGAATAGCCGTCGAGATCCCGTTGCGAACGAGTGGCATAGGCTTCGGCGTCCGGAAAGACGATGGTCGAGGCCCGGTGTGTCGGAACGCCGAGAGCGGCATAGCCCTCTTCGCTGATCTTCGGGTGGTGAACGCTCTTGGTTGCGTCGCGCATGTGAACTCCTGAAATAACGACGCCATCATTGCCTTTTGTTGGCAGCAGGAATACTGATCAGGGCACATAGTTCTATGCGGAAACCTTATAGGTATGAATTTTCGCCAGCTCGAAGCCTTCAACGCCGTCATGATCTCGGGCTCGACCGTCCGGGCCGCCGAGCTGATGGGCGTCACCCAGCCGGCCGTCTCGCGGCTGATCGCCGAGCTGGAAGCGGCGGTGCGGTTTCCGCTCTTCGACCGGGTGCGCGGGCGGCTGATCGCGACGCCCGAAGGAACGCTGTTCTTCCGCGAGGTCGAGGTCAGCTTCAAGGGGCTGGACCGGCTGCAGGCCACGGCGGCCAGTATTCGCGATTATGGCGCGGGCACGCTGAAGATCGCCTCGTTGGCGGCGGCCGGGGCCATTCTGGCGCCTGCGGCCATCCGCGCCTTCCGGCAACAGAATCCGGGCGTGAGGATCACCTTCCACATCACCTGGTCGTCGGCGATCCGCAACGGCATCACCGACGGGCAATACGATCTGGGGCTGGCGGCTGACGAGATCGACCGCTCGGGCATCGACAGCCAGTTATTCGGCAGCTTCCCCGGCCTTGTCGCCATGCCGAAATCCCATCCGCTGACCCTTCACAAGTCGATCACCCCCGATCTGATCGCAAAATGGCCGCTGATCGGCCTCAGCCCCGAGGACCGCGCGCGGCAACGTTTCGACGAGGCCATGAAGAAAGCCGGGCACGAGCCAAAATATGTGATCGAGACCCCGAACGCCGCCACCATCTGCGCACTGGCGCAGGAAGGGGATGCGGTGGGTCTGGTGAATCCGCTGGTCATCGGCGAAGCAGAAAGCAGAACCGTCGCTTTGCGCCCCTTCGCGCCCGAGGTGATGTTCCGCGTCTACCTTCTCTTTCCCGCCGACATCCAGAAGTCCGCCCTCGTCCGCGGCTTCACGGCCGAACTTTTCCGTCTGCGCAACCGGTTCGAGATGCCGACGGCGTAGGAAAGCGGAGGGCCTACCAGTTTGCTGACAAAGCCCGCCCCACTCTCCGTCGTCATCCTTGTCAATGCGGACCTGATGCGTCCTCACGCGTTCGGCCGGCAGTGCATGGTTTTCTGGATACCATCCGGAATGGTCTCCCGACACACCGCTTCCGGCGATTTCTCCGATATATTGCCCGATACATGAACATCGCCTGGGCCTGGCGTGTTCGATATTGATGCCCTCGGGAAGGGCGCGACCAAGTTCATGGGCGTCGGGTCGCAGGCAGAGGAAGGCGCGGGAAAGCTCACCCTGCACATCGTTCGTCAGCTTCAGCCTGTCGTCGCACAACGCGCCCATGACGATGCCAATATCCATTATCTCGACGGACGGGAATTTATGGCGCGATCGCGAACCAAGAACTGACGGCTTGACCACCTGAGATTTTACGCCGCGTCATCCCAAAACAGGATTCCGGGAAACAGCCCCAATGCTGGACATCCGACCGGGGAACAGCAGCCGTCGACTCCCGGTCAACGTGCAGGAGACTGAATCTCAGAATTGGGGTGGAAAAGCTGCCTTTGATAGATCGGCTGGACTCGAGTGACATAGTCCATGTTGACGGACAGCTTCGCGGCCTTGGAGCGATTGGGACCGGTGATGTTCGACGGCTGCGAAGACAAGCTCATCAATATTCGCTATGCTTGTTCGCAAGCAATAAGCGAAAGGCATGCATGGACCTGAATACGGCACTGAAGACCTTTATCAGGACTGTCGAAAAAGGGTCGATTACGGGGGCCGCCCGTGACCTTGGCATCTCCCAGCCGGCGGTAACGAAGCAGCTTCTCAATCTGGAGCAGCATTTGAGAGCCCGCCTTCTCGAGCGTTCATCGAAACGTGTCCGGCCCACGGCCCAGGGCATGGAACTCTATCACGCCAGTCGCGGCGCCATCGCCGCAATCGACGCCGCGATCGAAGGCGTTCGACTGAACAACGGCGAGATCGAAGGCAATATGCGCATCCATGCGCCGTCCTGCATCGGTTCGAGGCACCTGCATGGCATGGTGCTGGAGTTTCAGGAACTTCACCCGGCGATCACCGTCGACCTCATTCTAGACGGTCGCACGGTGGATCTCGTCTACGAGAATTTCGACCTGGATATCCGGCACGGCCGGATCGAAGCGCAGGACGTGATTGCCCGCCGCTTCGGCTTCATGCAGCGCGTGCTCGTCGCTTCGCCCGGCTATATCGAAGCAGCCGGCGCGATCACATCGCCCGGGCAATTGTCGGACCACTGCATCGTTTCGACCTTCGCGATCGAAACAACGAAAAACATGTTGCCGCTGATCCACGCAGGCCATGGGCCGATCGAAATCCCCGTCAGGCCGGCCTTCAAGTCAAATGATGCAAATGTCATTCTCAACACTCTGCTGGCAGGCCGCGGCGTGGCGCAGGTGCAGCTCTGCCTCGTCGCCGACATGCTTGCCGAAGGCAGGCTGGTGCGCGTTCTTCCGGAATACACCGTCAAGGCGACGGAAGCATTTCTGGCCTACCCTTCGAACAAATTCATGCGCCCGGCGGTCCGCGGTTTCACCGACTTCGTCATTCCCCGCCTGAAGGCGTTGAAGGGCGTCAGCCAGAACGCCGATGAACCGGTATAACAGATGGTTATCGATCCTATTCCTCATAAATGATGGACATGGAATGCGCCCGCGTGTTCCTTCGGTCACCCGAAACCCGCCGTCCCGGCGGCGCCAGATGATCATCGAGTACCACCCATGCAGCCCCCCTCTCCGCCCCTTCGCCGCCGCGCATTCCTGGCCGGTTCCCTGTCATCGCTCGCAGCGCTTTGTGCCTGCGCCTCCAACATCCAACAACCGGTATCGCCTGAACCGCAGCGTTTGCCGATCACCCCTGCCGCCGATCCTGTGCTCGAAGCGCGCTACGCTGCCTTCGAGGATGACGGACACATCGTGCCGGCCGTTCCGTACCGGCAGATGGACCCGAAATATCTGCGGCAGCGCGTCCCCGACCCGACGGGAGAGGCGCCCGGCACGATCGTGGTCGATACCCCCAACCGGTTCCTTTATCTCGTTGAAGAGGGTGGCACGGCCATGCGCTACGGCGTCGGTATCGGGAGGGAGGGCTTTGCCTGGCAGGGCCAAGGCACGATCCATTGGCGGCAACACTGGCCGCGCTGGAAGCCGCCGGCTGAGATGATCGCGCGCCAGCCAGAGCTTGAAATCTATTCCGTCGCCAATGGCGGCATGGCGCCCGGCATCGACAATCCGCTGGGCGCCAGAGCGCTCTATATCTTCAAGGACGGCAAGGATACGCTCTACCGCCTGCACGGCAGCCCCGAATGGCAGTCAATCGGCAAGAGCGTGTCTTCCGGCTGCGTGCGGCTGATCAACCATGATATCGTCGATCTTTACGAGCGCGTTCCCTATCACGCCCGCATCGTGGTGCATCAGGACGAGATGATCGCCGCAATCTAAAGCGTCGGGCGCGCGGCATATTTTTGGTCTTGGACAGGAGCATAAAACGCAACTCTCAGCCGCGAAGCACCGGCGTTCTGATCCTTGGTATCAGACCCTCGAAGTGCATGGGCGCGCTCTGTTCCGCTCCTCCGCGGTCAGGCCGTGGCGGTGGATTTGCGGACGACGAGTTCCGTTTGATAAACGAGCGTGCGGACCTTTCGGTCGGGGTTCTCGATCGCTTCCACGACCAGGTCGATCGCGGCGAGGCCCATGGCCTGAAGCGGCCGACCTACTGAGGACAGCGGCGGCGTCAGCAGGTTGGCGATCGAATTGTCGAAGCCAATGAGGGACATGTCGTCCGGTACACTGAGCCCGGCCTCGCCGAGGGCCTGCAATGCCCCGGCCGCGAGAATGTCGCTGGAGGCGAGGACAGCCGTCGGGCGGCGCTCGATGCCGAGCAGGTCGCGCATCATCTTCCGGCCTTCGCTTGCCGGGTCATCGCCCGTCAACGGGAAATAGAGCCCCAGCCTGATCAGGGCCGGATCATCGTCAAGGCCGTGGCGGGCGATGGCGGCGCTGAAGGCGGCGAGGCGATCCTCCTCCATCGAGGTGCCGTGCACGCGGGCGCGGTTATAGCGGTCCGGCGCGCCGCCGATAAAGGCGATGCGCCGATGTCCCAGCGCCTGAAGATGATCGATCGCCTGGTCGATGCCGCTTGTCGGATCGATCAGGACCGCATCGGTGCCCCCGCAGACCTCCTGCTCGATCTGGATGACCGGCACGCCCGCCTGCAACAACGGCGCCAGGCCGCTGGCATTGATCCCGTAGGAGAAGATCACCGCATCAGCGCGCTGCTGCAGAAGCTGGACCACGGCGCTTGCCTCGATCTCCGGCTTCATGCCGTGCTGGAACATCAGCACATTGTATCCGCGGGCAAGCGCCTCGCTGCGGATGGCCTGGCTCAACTGGCTGAAGAACGGATTGAGCGAACCGTCGACGACGATCAGGCCGATCGTCCAGCTGCGCTTGGTTCTGAGCCCGCGCGCCACCGCGTTCGGCCGGTATCCGGTCGCCTTGAGCGCCTCGCGCACGCGCCGCTGTTTCTCCGGCCCAACCTTGTCCGGCTCGTAGAGCACACGCGCCACGGTGGCCGGCGACACGCCCGCATGCCGCGCCACATCCCCCATGGTTGACAAGTGTCGTTTTTTTTCCACGTCGGCCTCTTTTTTTCTATTGATGATGACGTCATCATTTGCAAATGGTGACGTCATCATAGGATTTCGAGCGGAAATTTCCACTGTTTTCGAGATAGTTGTAGGTAAATTAGATCTCATGATTTCCAGCCACCTTCTTTCAAAGTCCGTTTTGTCGGCGCTGATCGTGATTGCCTACGCAGTCATTCTCGCGCCCGTGGTGACGGTGGTGGCGATCAGCTTTTTCGACCAGGGCATTATCAGCTTTCCGCCCGACGGGCTTACCCTTCGGTGGTTCGTCAACGCCTGGGCACGGCGTGAATTCACGCAAGGGCTGATCATGAGCCTGGAGCTGGCGCTGATTGCGACCGCCATCGGCGTGCCGCTCGGAACGTTGGCCGCCTACGGGCTCAATCGCGGCCGGTTTCGCGGCAAGGGCGTGATTTCCACGCTGCTGCTCGGCCCACTCGCGGTGCCCGCCATCATCATGGGAACCGCGCTTTATATCTTCTACATCCGCGCCGAGGCGATCATCGACCAGACGATCGTCGGCACGACGGCGGGACTGGTGGCCGCCCACGTGCTGCTGACGATCCCGTGGACGGTGCGCCTGGTCGCCGCCAGCATGGAAGGTGTCGATCTGCGCGTCGAGGAAGCCGCCGCCAATCTCGGCGCGCCGCCGGTTGTCGTCGCCTGGCGGATCACCCTGCCCATGCTGCGCTCCGGCATTGTCGCGGCCAGCATGTTCTCCTTCATCCAGAGTTTCGAGAACCTGGAGCTTTCGCTGCTGCTGATCGGCCCCGGCAAGATCACGCTGCCGGTCGCGATGCTGAACTATCTCGAATTCAAGATCGACCCGACGCTTGCCGCCGTCGGCACGATCCAGATCCTTCTGATCGGCGTGCTGATGCTGGTGACCGACCGCTACGTCAAGCTGTCGCGCGTCCTATGACCCCCAAGGCTCGGAGAGTGTTTTGAGCGAACTGATCATTGAACATCTTGCCAAGGCCTATGGCGACACCCGCGTCGTGAAGGATATCAACCTTCACGTCGAGGAAGGCGAACTGGTAGCACTGCTCGGGCCATCGGGATGCGGAAAATCCACGACATTGCGGATGATCGCCGGCTTCGTGAAGCCGACCGAGGGGCGGATCCTGCTTGGCGGCGAGGACATCTCCCGACTGCCGCCCTACCGTCGCGACACCGGCATGGTGTTCCAGTCCTACGCGCTGTTTCCGCATATGAGCGTCGCCGCCAATGTCGGCTTCGGCCTTGAAATGCGCAAGATCGGCCGGGCCGAGCGCGACGAGCGGATCAGACAGGCGCTTTCGATGGTCCGGCTCGACCATCTGGCCGAGCGCATGCCGCGCCAACTTTCCGGAGGCCAGCAGCAGCGCGTGGCGCTTGCCCGGGCGCTCGCGATCAACCCGAAAATGCTGCTGCTCGACGAGCCGCTTTCCAATCTGGATGCCAAGCTGCGCGGCGAGGTGCAGCATGAGATCCGCAACCTTCAGCAGCGGCTGGGGCTGACGACGCTGATGGTGACCCACGACCAGGACGAGGCGCTGACCATGGCCGACCGTCTGGCGATGATGGAGGGCGGCGTTGTCCGCCAGATCGGCACGCCGCAGGAAATCTACGACACGCCGGATGATGTCTATGTCGCCGGCTTCATCGGCCGCTGCAACCTGATCGCGGGCCGGCAAAAGGCGCCGGGGCTGTTTGTCAGCGAGGGCGGATCGGAATTGCCCTGCGACCCCGCAAGTGATGCGGGAGCGCGGGAGGTAACCTTCGCCCTGCGCCCGGAAAAGATCACGCTTGTCCCCGTCGCCTCCGCGCCCGGCCCCGGAGACGATGCGACGCGCCAGCGCGCGCGGATCACCGGCATGGCCTATCTCGGCGCCCAGACGGAATTCGAGCTCGATCTCGCCGGCACTGCGCTTGTCGCGGTCATGCCTACGCCCTCCCGCAATACCCCTCTTTCCGCTCTCAGACCCGGAGCGGAGGTTTTCGCAACATGGCAGGCGCAGGACGCGCGCCTGCTTGCCGAGCGGCCCTGAACGGCCCCGGACCAGACAAGCCGGGTCTGAACGATCCGGACGAGAAGACGATCAAAAAGGAAGAGTGAACAGCCTATGTCAGACAGTTTGAAAACAACCCGCCGCACTTTCCTCCTGGGCACCGCCGCGACATCGCTTATCGCGCTCGGCGCCGCCGGACCGGCCTTTTCCGCCGACAAGGGCACCGTGATTGCCTCTGTCTTCGGTGGAGATTATGGCGACATCCTGCGCGCAACCGTCGATGAGGCGATCATGGCGCCGGAAGGCTACGAGGTCATTCAGGACATCTCCTCGACCGAGGCCCGCCAGACGAAGCTCAGAACCGAGAAGATGCGCGCCAGGTCGAGCTTCGACGTCGCCGTGCTCGCCGACCTCGACATGTATCCGATGGCAAAGCTCGGCGTGCTGTCGGAAGTCACCGAGGAGAATGTTCCGCGGCTTGCCGCGGTCATCCCGGCGCTGCGCAAGACCTATTCGGTGCCCCAGATCTATTCCTACATCGCTATCCTCTACAATCCGGAGAAGGTCACCACGCCGCCGACCTCCTATGCCGATCTGTGGAAGCCGGAATACAAGGGCAAGATCGGCGTTTCCGACAAGCTGCATGTGGCGACCTCGGCCGTGGCAGCGCTGGTCGGCGGCGGCTCGATGAGCGACTTCGCCCCCGGCCAGGCCAAGCTGCTCGAGCTCAAGGACAAGCAGGACGTCCAGATCCTGCCCTCGAACGAAGCGATCGCCGGGGCCTTCGAAAGCGGCGATATCTGGATCACGCTCAACTACGTCTCGAGGGGCTATTCCTGGCGTCGGAGCGGCCTCAACATCGAACGCGCCGTACCATCGGAGGGCGCGATCCCGATCGCATTCGAGATGGCCATGCCGAAGAACGCGCCGAACAAGGACGGCGGCTTCGCCTACCTCGATGCGGCGCTCGACCCCAAAGCTCAGATTGGCTTCGCCGCCAAGATGGGCTACCTGCCGACCGTGACCGACGCCGAACTGCCGGCGGAGCTCGAGGCGGCAATCGGCCTGCCCGCGGCGGACCAGGATCGCCTGATCCGGCTCGATGACGACTATCTGATGCAGCATCAGACGGAGATCCTCGATTTCTGGAACCGCGAGTTCAAGGGCTGAAATGGCACTCCTGGTTTTTCCCGCCGCGCTGCTGGTTTTCGTTCTGCTGGTCCTGCCGATGGCGGGTCTCTTCAGAATGTCGCTCAACCTCTACAGCCCGATGGAGATGATGACCGCGGCGTTCAGCGGGAAAAACTACATCGCCGCGCTGACCGATCCCTATTACCAGGAGATCATCCTGACGACGGTCGGCGTGGCATTCCTGTGCATGGCGCTCTGCCTCCTGCTCTCGCTCGCGCCGGCCTATTGGCTGGCGCGCATGCAGAGCCGGTGGAAATCGATGCTGATCATCCTGACGCTGTTTCCGCTGCTGGTCGGCAATGTGGTCCGGGCGGCGGGATGGATGGCGCTGCTCAGCACCCATGGCGCGATCAACGCCTTCCTCGGCATGTTCGGCATCGGCCCGCTCACGCTGATGTACACCCCGCTCGCCGTGGTGGTGGGCACGACGGCGGTGGTGCTGCCCTACATGATCCTCACGCTTTCCTCCGTCGTGGAAACCGTGCCGCGCGACACCGAGGAGGCCGCCGCCAATCTCGGCGCGACACCGCTGAAGGTGTTCTTCCGGATCCTGTTGCCGCAGGCAGCCCCCGGGGTTCTCGCGGGTAGCATGCTGGTGTTCATCCTCTCGATGAACGCCTATGCGACCCCGGTCCTGCTGGGCGGTCCCGGCTTCACCATGCTGGCCCCTGCCGTCTACGACCAGTTCATGACCGCCGGAAACTGGCCCTTCGGCGCGGCGCTCGCCTTCGTCCTCCTGGCCACGACCCTCATTCTCACAATGGCTGTGAGCTACGGACTCTCCCGGTCCCTCAAGCGCCGCGCCGGCTGAAACAGATATTTGGACATGACCGACATGACCCTCGACGAAAAGCTCGACGCGATGACGCTTGCCGAGCAGGTCAGCCTGCTCTCCGGCGCGTCCTTCTGGCGCACGGCGGCGATCGATCGCCTCGGGATTCCAGCCGTGAAGATGACCGATGGCCCAAATGGCGCGCGCGGAGAGGATTTTTCCGGCGGGGTGCGATCCGCCGCCTATCCGGTCGCAATCGCGCTCGCGGCGACGTTCGATCCCGACCTCGTCCATGAGATCGGCGCGGATCTGGCCCGCGAGGCGCGCTCCAAGGGCGCGCGAATCCTGCTTGGCCCGACCGTGAACATGCATCGCAATCCGCTCAACGGGCGCAATTTCGAGTGTTTTTCCGAGGATCCCGTCCTCGCTTCGGCCATGGCGCGCGCCTATGTCAGGGGCGTCCAGTCGCAGGGCGTCGCCGCCACGATCAAGCATTTCATCGGCAATGAATGCGAGCATGAGCGCCGCACGACCAGTTCCGAGATCAACGAGAAGACGCTGCGCGAAATCTACTTCCCGCCTTTCGAGGCGGCGGTGAAAGAGGCCGGCGTTGCCTGCGTCATGACCGCTTATAACGCGCTCAACGGCATCCATACCTCCGAAAATCCCTGGCTGCTCGATACCGTCCTGCGCCGGGAATGGGGGTTTGAGGGCGTGGTGATGTCGGACTGGACGGCGACCCATTCAACCGCTGCGGCCCTTCTCGCCGGTCTCGATCTCGAAATGCCGGGACCGGGGAAATTCCGCGGCGACATGCTGGTCGAGGCCGTCGAAAACGGAGATGTGCCGCGCGAAGCCGTCCGCCGCGCCGCCCGAAGGGTGCTGAGGCTGATCGAGCGCGTTGGTGCGAAAACGACTGGCGATCTGGAGACCGAGCGCGCCGAGGACCGGCCCGAAACGCGGGCCCTGATCCGTCGCGCCGGCGCGGAGGCCGCCGTCCTGCTGAAGAACGACAACAATCTGCTGCCGCTCGCCGGCCCGACGCCCCGCCGCATCGCCGTCATCGGCCCCAATGCGGCAAGGGCGGTGATGTTCGGCGGTGGCTCGGCCCAGATCAATGCCCATTATGCGATCTCTCCGCTCGAAGGCATCCGCGCCGCCTTTCCCGACGCGACGGTCGATTATGCGCTCGGCTGTCCCGGCGACCGTTACCTGCCGCTGATCGACGCGCCCGTCGACATCGCCTTCTTCGCCGGAACCGATTTTGGCGGCCCGCCGGTGCTGACCAAGACCGGCGCCAGGAGCGAGTTCCGCTGGTTCGGGCCGGTGGCGCCCGAAGTGGATCACCGCGCGTTTTCAGCACGGCTTTCGGCACGCTACGAGGCGCAGGAAACGGGATGGCATGAGATCGGCCTGATGAGCGCGGGCACCAGCCGCCTTGCCATCGATGGTGAACCTATTCTCGAAGCATGGGAAAGCTGGACACGCGGCTTCAGCTATTTCGGACATGGCTGCGCCGAGCGGCGCGGCCGGGTCCATCTCGAAGCCGGAAAACGCTATGAAATCAGCGTCGATTACGCCTGCGGCGACGGCATCACCACCACGCTGAAGGCCGTGCGCTTCGGCCTCAGGGCGCCCTCGTCGCTCGGATCGATCGAGGACGCCGTGGCGCTCGCGCGCAAGGCCGATGCGGCCGTCGTGGTCGCCGGCCTCAACGACGACTGGGAAACCGAGGCGGAGGACCGCGAAAGCCTGAACCTGCCGCCCGCGCAGAACGCGCTGATCGAGGCGGTGGCGGCCGCAAACCGCTCGACGATTGTCGTCATGCAGTCCGGGGCGCCGGTTACAATGCCCTGGGCGGCAAAAGTGCCGGCGATCCTGCAATTATGGTATCCGGGCCAGGAATGCGGCAACGCGCTCGCCGACATTCTTACGGGCAAAGCCGAGCCGGGCGGACGCCTGCCCCAGAGTTTTCCCGCCGAGGACGAGGACTACGGCGCGCTCACCCGGCGACCCGAGGCCCACGGCAAGGTTGTCTACGCCGAAGGAACGGCCATCGGCTACCGCGGCTTTGCCGCGCGCGGCACGCGGCCGCAATTCCCGTTCGGTCACGGGCTTGGTTACGCAAGGATCGAATATGTCGATGCGCGGCTGGTTTTCGGGGAAGAGCAATTGACCGTGGAGGTCGATCTTCTCAACCGGTCGGAGCGGAAGGGCAGCGAGGTCGCCCAGATCTACCTCATCAGCGAAACCGGGGCGCCGCTACGCCTTGTCGCCTTCGCCAAGACGGTTCTCGCACCCATGGAAAAGCGGAGCATCAGACTCGCAATTCCGGAACGCAGGCTCTGCGGCTGGGACCCGGACAAGGGCCGGTGGGCCCGTGAACCAACGCCATTCACCCTCGCCATCGGCCCCTCCTCCGCTGACTTGCGGATACGGAAGACGATAACGGAAGATCGAAACAGCCGCCTGCCCGACTTTGGATGAGTGACATCCTGGCGAGATGAGACAAGCGTGACGGACTGCCTCCTTCGCAAGGCCCGCAAATGGCGAGAAGACGTCATTTCCGGTGCGTTATCGCCGGGTTGCTGACTGCGAAACAGGCAGATGCGAATGCGGAAATGATGATTTTTCGCGTTTTCATAAAATATTTTTTTCAAGCTCCACGTCACCGAATCCGGAAATAGTTCGCCTTTCCAACAGCCTGACGATAGCTTTAATTTAAGGATCTGCGTCGTTTGGAAATAAAAATCGCGAAAAAATTAGACTCTGCACACTCAACGCTCAAAGTGCCGAAACTTAGTGCAGTCGCGCTATTTGCAAAAAAAGTTTCACATGTACTCTGTTCTCATCCATAGCATTGATGAGACATATCATGACCGCCCTCAGTCCTGCCCCTTCCGCCTTCCGAGCCGATCTTCGGTTCGAGCGTCTTCTGGATGGTTTTGAGCCGTCTTTCGAGTTCGAGCCAGTCGGCCCGCTGCCGGAAAGCGAATTTGTCGACCGGCTGCGCCGCATCCGGCGGGAAGCGACGGTTGCCGGGTATGACGTGATCCTCATCCACGCGGATTCGATCGGCTCCTACAAGGTGTCGAACTCCTATCTGCGCTATGTCTGCGACTGGGCGCGGGAGGGCGTTCTGGTTGTTCCGACGGACGACGACAAACCGCTGACGATGTTCTCCATCTTCAGCAGCTCGGTCCTGCTGCCGCCGGCGGGCGAGCCGGTTCTCGTCGAGGATATCTGGCAGGTCGGCACCTGGGGCCGCGAGACCTACAACCGCCCCGGCAGAACCGTCGACAAGGTGGTGCAGGCGGTCGGCGATTTTCTTGAGCGCGAGGGGTTTTCCATTGCCCAGATCGGCCTCGTCGGTGATGCCACCTCGAAGCCCTATTGGGACGGGCTGAAGGCGCATCTGCCCAAAAGCGCCTTTGCCGACGGCTCCGCGATCATCGACCGGATGCAGAAGGTGCGCTCGCCGCGCGAACAGGCCGTGGTGCGCGCCGCCGCCCAGCTCGCCGATATCGGCATCCAGGCCGCCTATCATGTAATCCGGCCCGGCGTGACCGACCACGAGATCTATGCCGCCTTCACCTATGCCCAGATGGCGCGCGGCGGCGAGACCGGCGACGGGTACCAGATCGGCATCAACCGCTACGGCACCCATTGCGGCAAGCCCTACGGCCATGTCGTGCGCAACGGCGACCTGATCAACCTCTATATCTCCGCCGTGATCTATCAGGGATATACCGCGCAGATCGCCCGGATGATCGCCGTCGGCGATATCACCGACAAGCAGGAAGAAGTGCTTCAGATGTGCGTCGAGGGCGTGGAAAAGGCCGCCGCCGTGGTCCGTCCGGGCGCGCTCGTATCAGATGTCGCCAATGCCTCTTTCGAGCCCTATATCGAACGCGGCTATCTCGCCTCCGCCGACAGCCGGACCATGCCCTATAACTGGGTCTCCGAAGACGACGGCAAGCCCCGGCTCGTCCCCCGCAAGCACGTGCCCGATGAAGACTGGGAGCGCCAGGGCCGGAAACTGATGCATGTCTATCCGGCGACGCTCGGGCCGCATAACCCCAATGTCGGCCATTCGGTTTCGATGCAGAAATTCCAGAATTACAACATCCAGTCCAACAATCACGACCTTCTGGAACAAGGCATGACCTTCGTGCTCCATGCCCAATGGCTGGAGCCGGAAGTCGCCGGCTGCAATGTCGGCGACTGCTACCTTGTGACGGCGGACGGGGCCGAGAACCTCAGCTGCCACACACCGCTTGCGCCCCACCGCGTGAAAGCGGACTGACCCCCTTCTCAAGACCCAAAACAAAAAGCAAACTTCAGCAGGAGAACAAACATGATTGACAGAATTCGCAGACGAGGCCTGCTCGCCTCCGCCCTTTTCATTGGCCTTGCCGCCACGCTCGGCAATCCCGCAACGAGCCTTGCCCAATCGGGCGACAAGACCACGCTGGTGATCGCCAATTCGCAGTGGCTCGATGCGCTCCGCGGCCAGAATCTCTGGGCCGCGATCAAGAAATACGAAGAGGTCAACCCGGATGTGACGCTGGAGCAGGAGGCCATCCCCTCGGCCGAATTTGCCGACAAGCTGACCACGGAGATGGGTGCCGGCCAGGGCCCCGATATCGCGATCATGCAGGAAGGTCTGTTCTACACCATGGCCGATGCCGGCTTTCTCGTCGATGTCGGCAGTGCGGTCGACGGCGTCGATCTCA
The DNA here is from genome assembly GCF_002043005.1 of Martelella mediterranea DSM 17316. Lineage (NCBI taxonomy): Bacteria > Pseudomonadati > Pseudomonadota > Alphaproteobacteria > Hyphomicrobiales > Aurantimonadaceae > Martelella > Martelella mediterranea. The sequence goes on from NZ_CP020330.1 coordinate 176,840, forward strand.
ACAGCACCAACGAGAACGGCATGATCGATGACGTGCGCTACGGCATCGCCTGGCAGCGCGCCGTCTATGCCCTCATTTTCAACACGGAGGTCACCGAGGACGACGGCGTCGCGATCCCGGCCACCGTGCAGGAGCTGATCGCCTCCGCCAGGGAATCCATGGACAAGAACCCGGGCGTGATCGGCTTCACCGCCCGTCACCAGATCAACGATTTCACCGGCTGGTTCATGGATTTCCAGAACTGGGCCTATGGTTACGGCGTCAACTGGGTCGACGGGGACGGTAACCTCACGATCAACACGCCGGAAGCGGTGGCTGCGGTCGAGGCCTTCAAGGAGACATACGACTCCGGCATCATCCCGATCGGGGACAGCATGCCGACGCAACGCACCCGCTTCAAGGAAAAGCAGGTCGCCTTCTCGATCGACAATTCCGGCGGCACGCTCAACATTGCCTCCGGCGGCGCACTGCCAAGCGCCGATATCGGCGCCGCCGCCTTGCCATTTGCCCATCCCGGCGCCCATCAGCAGATCTTCCTGGGCGTCAGTTCGCACAGCGATCATCAGGACGAAGCCATCGCCTTCCTGACATGGCTCGTCAGCCCAGAGGGCCAGCAGTCACTGCGCGGCGCTTCCGGTCCAGATACACTGGCGACCGATGTGCCGGTGACGGAGGCGTTCGCCGCCGCCAACCCGTGGGCGCCGACCTTCGCCAAGCTTGCCGAAACCTCGCGTAGCACGCTGATCCCGGGTTATGAGGTCGAAACGCCGCAGATCATGCGCTTCGTCATGCAGGCCGTGGAAAAGGCCATTCTGACGGATACCTCCGCGGAAGATGCGCTGGCCGAGGCCCAGACGCAGATCGACCGGCAGTTCTGAGCGAAAGGGCGGAAGAGTGATGATGAAGGGTCATAAACGCAGCATAAGCCTGCCGCGGCTCGCCGCTTATGGCTTCATTCTTCCGCCCATGCTCTATCTGGTGGTGTTCATGTTCTGGCCGCTGGGGCGGCAGATGTATATGAGCCTCACCAATACGCGGATCATCAACCCCAACCACGGCCGGTTCATCGGCCTTGGCAATTACGAGCGGCTGTTTTCGGACCCGTCCTTCTTCCAGTCCGTCCGCGTCACGCTCGTTTATGCCGTGCTCGCGGTCATCTTCGGCGTATCGCTCGGCGTCATCTCGGCGCTGGCGATCGACCGCCCGTTCCGGGGTCGGGCAATCGTCCGCAGCATTCTTCTGTTCGGCTGGGCCGTCCCGAATGTCGCCGCCTCGCTGATCTGGCTGTGGATGTATAATGACCGCTCCGGGGTGCTGAACCGGATCACCGAGGCGCTCGGGCTTGGCCGCTATGCCTGGCTGACGAGCACCGACCTGGCTCTTGCGGCCGTGGTGGTGGTCACCGTCTGGCAGGTCGCGCCCTTCGTGATGCTGGTCGTGCTCGCTGCCCTCCAGTCCGTGCCGGGCGAAGTGCGCGAGGCAGCCACCATAGACGGCGCCGACGGCCTCAGCACCTTCCGCATGGTGACATTGCCGCATATCCGGCCGGCCATCCAGCTCGCCGCGCTTCTGGTCTGCGTCTGGTCGATCCGCCGCTTCGATATCATTTACCTGCTCACCGGCGGCGGGCCGGTCGGTTCCACCAGCACGCTTGTGGTGAAGATCCGACAGGTCGCCTTCGAGAACCACGAGCTCGGGCTTGCCAGCGCCTATGGCGCGGTCGGGCTGGTTCTGGCCCTCGCCATCGCCGGTCTTCATTTCCTGTTCGAACAACGCCGCATGAAGTGGATGTCGCGCTGATGACGAAGAAACGCCTCACCCTCAAACCGCTTCGCTATCTCCTGATCGGCGTGCTCCTCGTCTGCGCCGGTTTTCCGGTCTACTGGATGGCGGCCACTGCGCTTTCCGCCAATTCCGAGCTTTACGGCTCCGGACAGTCGTTCTTTCCGCAGTTGAAGCATTTTCCCGCATTGCTGCGCGACCTTGGCGAGGTGCCGATCGGGCTCTGGCTCTTCAACACGCTGCTGGTTGCCGCCGGCGGCACGGTCCTGAGCCTCGTGCTCGGATCGCTGGCGGGTTATGCCCTCAGCCGCTTCCGCTTTCACGGCAAGGGTCTGGTGGGCTTCTTCCTGTTCGTCACCCAGGTGGTGCCGGAAGCGCTGATCCTGGTGCCGCTTTATGCGATGTTCATCACCTTCGGCCTGCTCAACAGCCTCGCGGGCCTGGTGCTCGCCAATGTCGGCTTTTCGCTGCCGGTCGCCTGCTTCGTGCTGAAGGGCGCGATGGACGCGGTTCCCTACGAGATCGAGGAGTCGGCGATCATCGACAACTGCCCGCGTTTTTCAATCCTGACGATGATCATCCTGCCGCTGATCATGCCGAGCATCGCTGCCGCCGCCGTCGTCGCCTTCTTCGCCGGATGGAACGAGTTCCTGTTCGCTTCCACCTTCCTGATGGACCGCGACAAATGGACGGCGAGCGTCGGGCTTGCGTCCTTCGTCGGCCAGTATGAAACGCCGATGTCGGCGGTAATGGGATCGGCGCTCGTGTTCAGCATTCCGGCCATCGTCTTCTTCCTCCTCATCCAGCGCAAGATCGTTGCCGGCCTCACGGCCGGCGCGGTCAAAGGATAGTGCCATGCCCGCCTTGAGCTTCAGGAACATCTCCAAGTCGTTCGGCGACAACACCGTTATCAAGACCTTCGACGCCGACATCCATGATGGCGAGTTTCTCGTCCTTCTCGGCCCTTCCGGATGCGGCAAGTCCACGCTTTTGCGCATGATCGCCGGCCTCAGCGACATCACCTCCGGCGAACTGCTGTTCGATGGCGAAATCGCCAATGACTGGCAGCCGCGCCGGCGCGGCGTCGCCTTCGTGTTCCAGACCTACGCGCTCTATCCGCATGCCACGGTGCGCGAGAACATCGCCTTTCCGCTGATCATGGATGCCTTCCGCCCGTGGTATCACCTGCCGGTCGTCAACATGATCGCCCGCGCACGGCTGATGAAGCGCGCCGACATTGCCGAGCGCACGCTCCGCATCGCCCGCCAGCTCGAACTTGAGCCGCTGCTCGACCGCCGGCCGGCAAGCCTCTCCGGCGGCCAGCGGCAACGCGTGGCGCTTGCCCGCGCGCTGGTGCGCAACCCCTCGCTCTACCTGCTCGACGAGCCGCTTTCGAACCTCGACGCCAAGCTGCGCACCCAGATGCGCTCTGAAATCTCGGCGCTGCACCACAAGGTCGGCAAGACCTTCGTCTATGTGACGCATGACCAGGTCGAAGCCATGACCATGGCGACGCGGATCATCATCATGAACAAGGGCATCGCCCAGCAGGTCGGCACGCCCGACGAGATCTATGATGAGCCGGCCAATACCTTCGTCGCCCAGTTCGTCGGCTCGCCGCCGATGAACCTCATCCCCGCGACGATCAGGGACAGCGAGATGCGGCTTTCCGGCCGCCTCGCCGTCGAACATCCCGGCCCCCTGCCGAAACGGCGCGAAGTGACCTTCGGCATCCGGCCGGAGAAGCTGTCGATCCATGCCGCCGGCGAGGGACAGCTCCCCGCCCGCGTCTCGGTGGTCGAGCGCCTCGGCGCCGAGACCGTGATCGGCTGCCGGCTGATGACCGGCGAGGAAGATCACGACCGGTTGCTGGAAACCGATCTCGTTTTCGTGCGTGTTTCCGACCATCTCAAAATGGCGATCGGGGAAACCTGCTCGCTCAACTATCGCAGTGACGACGTGCTGCTCTTCGATATCGAAGACGGCCGACGCCTCGTCTGACGGCATCCGATAAAGAGAAGAACATGCAGACATTTCACATCTCCGCGACCGGCCACAGCCTCAATTACCTGCCCGAATATGTCGCGGTCGATCAGGGCTTCTTCGAGGAGGAAGGCCTCAAGGTTACCGCTGAGGTCCCCTCCCCCTGGGACCGTGTGCTTGACGATATCGGCACGGGCAAGGCGCAGGCAGCGCTCGGCGGCATCTGGGTTCCCTCCATGTTCCACGGGCGCGGCAAACGCTATGTCCCCTTCGCCCAGGTCGCGGCCCGTGCGCCGCTGGCGATCGTCGGGCGGGAGCGGCCGGAGGATTTCGAATGGGCCGCCCTTGCCGGCCGCACCGTGTCCATGAAAGGCAGCAACGGCGCCAGCGTCGGCCTGTTCGTCAAGATGCTGCTGCGTGAAAACGGCGTCGATCCGAGCGCGGTCAACTTCGTGCAGGACCTGGACGGCAGGATGCTGACCGATCTCTTCACCGGCGGCATGGGCGATTATCTGGTGATCGATTTCCCCTCCGCCGTGACGATCGAGGCGGCCGGAGGCGGCCATGTGGTCCAGCCGCTTCCCGTCACCGGCGGCAATATCCCGTGGAGCGTCTACTATAGCGAGGGCGAGCCGGACGATGAACGGCGCGAGACCCATACCCGTTTTGCCCGCGCGCTCGCTCGCGGCATGGACTGGATCCTCGCCCACGATGCGGAGGACTATCGCGCCTTCCTGGCGGCAACCTTCCCGCGTTTCGCGCCAGACCTGCTGGTGAAACTCACCAATATCTATCGCGCCAACGGCATGTGGACCACGCCCCGAATTGACAACGACGCCTATCAGCGCTGGCAGGTCGGCATATCCGACGGCCATCTCACCGACGCCCCGATCCCCTACGGGGCGCTGATCGACCAGCGGCCGACAGCGGCCTGAACAGGTTCGAGAGAGCAGAAAACAATGCGCATCGCCATCATCAATCCCAATACCACGACCGCCATGACCGTGCGCATTGCCGACGCCGCGCGCGCCGTGGCCAGCCCCGGAACGGACATCCTGGAACGCCAGTCCCTCGAAGGCCCGGATGCCATCGAGGGACCCTTCGACGGGGCGCTCGCCGTGCCGGGCCTCTTGAAGGCGATCACCGCCGCCGAGGCCGAAGGCGCCGAAGCGCATGTGATCGCCTGCTTTGACGATACCGGTCTCGACGCCGCGCGCGCCATCGCCACACGGCCGGTGATCGGCATCGGCGAAGCCTCGTTCCATGCCGTGACGCTTCTCGCTCACAGCTTCTGCGTGGTGACGACGCTCACCCGCTCCGCGCCGATCATAGAGGACAATATCCTGCGCTATGGCTTTGCCGGGCGTTGCCGTCGGGTTTTCGCATCGGATATCCCGGTTCTTGCTCTGGAAGACGCGGAAAGCGGCGCCTTCGACACCATTTCGGCCTTTGTTGAAAAAGGCATCGCCGCCGGCGCGGAAGGTGTTGCGCTCGGCTGCGCCGGCATGACGGGCTTTGCAAAAGAACTTCAGGCGCGCCATGGCATTCCCGTCGTCGACGGCGTCACCGCGGCGGTCGGCCTCGCCGAAATGCTGGTACGCTGCGGCCTCTCCACATCGCGCGGCGGTATATGGGCTTCGCCGTCCCGAACGCATCTGCTCGCGGCCGAATAAGGCGACCGGCAGCCTCTATACGGGGCCGCCCGGGGTCTGCGGGGTCGAGACATCATCCAGCCTCTTGACCAGCCAGTCGATCCGCTCATAGCGCTTCAGGCTGGCATCGCCCATCGCGGTCGCCACACTCCAGGCGAGATAGTTGATGATCGTGAGGGCGGCCGAAAAGGAATTGAACGGCGATGGCGACTGGCACCGGCAGCGCAGCACGTGTTCGGCCGCCTTGGCGCTGGCCGAAGCGCTGAGATCGGTGATCAGGACGGTGGTCGCGCCGGCCGCCCGCGCTTCCTTGAGGATTGTCGGCAGCAGCCTCGGCCGGCGCCGGAAGGCGATGACGAGCAGGACATCGCCCTTGTCGATCGAGGCGATCTCATGGGAATAGCTGCCGCCGCCGACCGGGATCACCTGAACATCATTCTTCATGAGCGTGAAATAGTGGGCGGCCTGATGGGCGAGTCCATAGCCGCTCCGAAGCCCCATGATCCAGACGCGGCGCGCCGAAACGATGGCATTGCTGACCGCCTCGAGCGTTTCCGGCGGCAACCCCTCGGCGGTGGCGCGGATATTGTCGAGATCCATCTGAACCGTTGTGGCGATGGACGGCTTTTTCGCGAATGCCTCGCTTTCGCCCTGAAGACCAGCGCGCGGCGAGCCCCAGTGCTGATCTTCCCGTATCTGACGCTTGGCCTCGGGATAGGTCTTGTAACCGAGCGTACGGATCAGGCGGGCCGCCGTCGCCTTGGAGACATGCGCCCTGTCAGCCAGTTCCCCGGCCGTGTAGCTCGGCAGATCCATCTGGTATTGCAACAGAATATCTGCAAGCCGCTTTTCGGCGGGCGTCAGCGTCGAATAGATCGCGTAGATTCGAGCCTCGAGAGACCGTTTGACCTTCTGTCCGCCTTCCGGCGAGCCTGATGAACGCACGACAATTCCTTCTCGCGAAAGCTGGTCATAAAATGAAGCGCCGAAAAGCGCGGGATTGATCCGCCCCGGGTTTACCGAAGATCGTTTTCGTTCAGGTTATGCGACAGATGCTGATGCGTCCAGCAGCGCGGCGCAGAAGCCGAGACGACCGTCGAGCAAATCGGACCTTGCGCGCGAGGTTTCCTCCACGGCTTCAAAGTTGGGTTCCCCGGCCGGAAAAGATACGGCGGTCAACAGTGACATGGCGCAATTGAACGGTAAAAGGCCTATGTTTGGGCATTCGGCCAGGCGCTCCGGAATCTTGGTCCAATTGACTTTATCGGCTTTGCTCGCGCCGACCGGCGCTATAGTGTTGCGGCGAATACAAGTCCGGGATCGTCGCCTTCATCCCCTGCTTGGCTTCCCGCTGAGTTCAGCTAAGGTTACGACTTACTGACAAGTTTCCGTGACAACCCACGACCGGGGCGGTGCGATGCAGCAAAGGCAGGTCCAGCAGGCGAGTTTCGTGATCCTGACCGTGATCGCGTCGGTCGGATTCGTCTGGCTGATCCGCCCCTTCTACGGCGCGATCCTGTGGGCCGTGGTGATTGCAATCCTGTTTCACCCTTTCCAGAAAGTGATCACGGCCCGCCTGCAGCCACGCAGGAATATCGCCGCGGGCATTGGTCTGTTTATCTGCGTCTGCGTCATCCTCATCCCGTCAGCCTTGATCTTCATTGCCGTTGTCCGGGAAGCCGCGCGGTTTTATCGCTTCATGTCCATGCATGAGATCGATCTGCCCTCGGCCTTCGAGAGCCTGCGCGCAAGGGCGCCGCCCTTCGTGCTGCAGGCATTCGACTTCATCCGCATCGGTTCACTGGAGGAGCTGCAGGGGCGCCTCGACGCTGCGCTGGTGGAGGTCACGCAATGGGCGGCGCCGCAGGCCCTCGGGCTCGGCCAGGGCGCGGTCCGGATAATCGCCAATGTCGGGGTGCTGCTCTATATCCTGTTCTTTCTTCTGCGCGACGGCACAGCCTTGTCGGCGACAGTGCGGAAGTCCAGCCCGCTGACCCCGCGTCAGACGGAACAGTTTCTCGACAAATTCTCCCGGGTGATCACAGCGACGGTCAGGGGCAGTGTCGTCATCGCCCTGGTCCAGGGCGCGATCGGCGGTATCGTTTTCTGGCTGCTGGGGATGGACGGCGCGCTTCTTTGGGGCGTCGTGATGGCGTTTCTGTCGCTGCTTCCGGTGATCGGCGCTGCCGCGGTCTGGGTGCCCGCCGCCTTCTACCTCCTGCTTTCAGGGGACGTCATCAAAGGGCTCATCCTGCTCGCGACGGGAATACTGGTCATCAGCCTCGTCGACAATCTGCTGAGGCCGCCTCTCGTCGGCAAGGGCGCCCGCATGCCGGACTATCTGATCCTGGTATCGACGCTCGGCGGTATCGCGCTCATGGGTATCAACGGTTTCGTCGTCGGTCCGCTGATCGCGGCGCTTTTCGTTACGGTCTGGTCGATGATGTCCGACAGCGATTCCTGGCAATAGGCCGACCTTCGTCGATCAAGTGTCCCATGAGAACAGGGACTTCGGATTTCCTCATGACTTCCCGTGTCGCGCCGCCAAGCACCCACGCGCGCAGACGGCTATGGCCGTAGCCACCCATGACGATCAGGGTCAAGCTCTTAATCGGGTTCTGGACGTTCCGACGCCGAAAACCTATGGCATCGACGAGGCGAAATGGACCGGCTTCTGCCGTCGATGTCTGAACGGGCTCTTGCATCCGGATCGTCCGGAAATAACCACGCGTTGCCGATGCAGAGACCATACCATTGCTGTATCGAGAGGCTTGGGACCGATCCAAGCCCTTGCTCTGGCGTACTCCCAGGTAAACAATAGCCCATGACCTATCCTTCCAGACCAAAATGAGATGCGCATCCATGAGTGAGAAGTCCAGGCCAGATGCCGTTCAAGCGGAAATCCGGGGGCATCTGGGGATCATAACCCTTGACCGACCCAAGGCGCTCAACGCGCTCAACCTCGACATGGTCGAGAAACTGGAGGAAGTTCTCGCCGGTTGGGCCACAAACCCGGCTGTGGATGCGGTACTGATCCGCAGCGCCAGCCCCCGTGCATTTTGCGCTGGCGGAGATGTGCGGTCGATCGGCATGCTGCCAGATCCCTCTGAGCGGAGGGCATTGGGCCGGAAATTCTTCGGCAGAGAGTATAAACTCAATCTGCGCATTCACACGTTCCCCAAACCCTTCATCGCACTCATCAACGGCATCGCCATGGGCGGCGGTCTCGGCCTCTCGGTGCACGGCTCGCATCGCGTGGTGAGCGAGGATTTACGCTTGGCGATGCCGGAAACGATGCTTGGCCTGTTCCCGGACGTCGGCGGAACCTGGTTCCTCAATCGCTGTCCCGGCATGCTGGGGCGCTATCTTGCCATGACCGGGCTTGAAATAGGCACAGCCGACGCCTTGACCGCCCGACTGGCCACGCATCATGTCCCCAAAGCCGGCTTTGATGGCCTCGTCTCGGCACTGGAGGCCGCCGGCCCGCTGGACCGGCATCTGATAGACGAAATCATCAAGGCGCATGCCGCAGTTCCCGCAGCCGGACAACTGGCCGAACGGCTGGCCGCCATAGACCACCTGTTTGCAGGCGAGGATCTTGACCTGGTCATGGACCGAATTGCCTCGTCAGCCGGAGACGCGGAATGGATCGCGCAGGCGCAGTCCGCTTTGCGGCGTGCTTCGCCAACCAGCTTGCGCCTGACCTGGCATCGGATGACGAACGGACGCGACCAATCCATCGAGCAGGTGCTGGCCGATGACTTCCATTCCGCGGTCAGGGTTGTCGGCGGACACGATTTTGCCGAGGGCGTTCGCGCCATCCTGATCGACAAGGACGGCGCGCCAAGGTGGAATCCACCGGAGTTGGCCAATGTCACGAAGGACGATATCGACGCTTTGCTTGCGCCGCTGGACGGCTGAAACGCCCGGCAATGCATCGCCGGTTCAGCCCTCGCCGGTCTGAAATTTGGAGAACGGCACTGCTGCCGGGCCGGAACTGGCAATGGAACTGGACATTGGGACCATAGGATCGCCTCTCCTTCAGCACGACGCTCCCAGACGCGACATCGATCGATATGCGCCCCACCGCCCTTGACCATATCGGTCTCGGCAATCAACACGTCGGGAATGTCGGCAAGCGCGATCGCCTCCCCTTCTGCGAAGCCGCTGCCGGGTGCGGGAAGCCCGATATGCGTGACGGAAGCATACCAATCCTCGAAATCACCAAGAGTCCCGAACTCCGGAAGAGGATCGCCGCCGAGCAGGAACGCAAAGGTCGTGTCTTGGACCTCGTCCGTGATCGTCATCAGATAGGAGACGTTGCCAGCGCCCCATTCGAACCGTTCGTCATAGAAGTACCGGTCATCGTGGTCGTCGCCTAGCGTCAGTGGCACTTCGTTCAACTTAACGTTAAAGGCGTCGATCTCGACATTGACGCTGTTCTCGTGCTCGGGGTCGCTGGTATCGTAGGCGTAGACCAGGCGCGCTACGACCGGGTGGCAGGATTTCGTGGAACGGCTGAACGGCACGAGATCGGGCGCATTGACCAGCATGCTCGTCCATGACCGGGCCGACGACAGCAGCGCACTCGGCTTCGTTGCCGGCACCGCCGGCCGGGAGGCCGCCCTCCAGCAATATGAAAGCTATTACTGTCGCCTCAACCCCTGGATGACGCGGGCGGAGATCATGCCTGTCGGCCATGGCATCGTCGGCGAGCAGCTCGTCAGCCGCGCCGCCTTCGAAAACAGCGAGTATTACTACGACTATCTCCACAATGAAGGGCTGGAATCCGGGTTCGGCCTCGCGCTCTTCAAGGAGAAGAGCCAGTATTTCGTGCTGAACACGCTGACCGGTGACAAGGATCTCGACCGCAACAGGGATCGCGCCGCCCAGCTGACAGCCGTATATCGATGGTCAGCATCAGGTCTTGATGGGATATGAACCTTCGACCCCCAATTATGACCGTCACGCGCGAAGCAGCGCTGAGAATGCACAAAGCCTGGGCGTGGCGCGATCGTGAACATCACTCCGTTTCCGGCCTTCAGGGAAGCGAGGGCCGCGTCGCCCTATCCGCCTGACGCTTCCGCCACAGAGCCGAGCAGTTTACGCGCATGAGCGGCAAGGTGGCTTTTTTGGACTTTCGAAGAGGCCGTCATGCCGATCATTTCGAAGTCGTCCACGATCCACACATATCGCGGCACCTTGAAGCCGGCCATGTGCTGTTGCGCCCATGCAATCAGGCTGTCGGCATCGAGCGCGCAGCCTTCATTGAGGATGACGAAGGCCGCGCAGACCTCGGTCAGCCTTTGGTCGGGCACCCCGACGACCTGCGCCTGCTTGATGGCGGGGTGCTGGTGGAGACGGTCCTCGACCTCTTCGGGGGAGACGTTTTCCCCCCCCACCCGCACGATATTCTTCAGCCGCCCGACAAATTCGAGGCGCCCCTCCTCGTTCATGCGTCCGAGATCTCCGGTGAGAAGCCAGCCATCCGGCGACATGGTCTCCGCCGTCTTCTCCGCCATGTCGAAATAGCCCTTCATCACCGTCCAGCCGCGCACCCGTATCTCGCCGATCTCACCGGGCCCGCAATCCTTACCGCTTGCCGCGTCGACGATACGGATTTCAAGGCCGGGCTGGGGCAGCATCAGGCCGCCGGTGCGCACGGTTTCCGGCTCCCACCAGCAGGATTGGGCGATATTCGGCGAGGCCTCCGAAAGGCCGTAGCCGGAGACGACCTCCCGCGCGCCGAGCTCCCGCGCGAACCGCCCGAGAACGGTTTGCGAGCCCGCCACCCAGCCACCGCGCAGGGAAAGTTCTCTCTTGCTCCGGTCGGGATGGTTGAGAAGCATCAGCGCCATCGTGTCATTGCCCGAAAAATGCGTGCAGCGTTCGGCTTCGAGCAGCCGCAGCGCCTCGCCGGCCTCGAAACGGGTCATGGTCACGAGCGTGGCCAGGTTTTGCAGGCAGGCGAGGATCGAAAGCGTCGTCCCGGCAACGTGGAAGAACGGGCGTGAGGAATGGAACCGATCGGCGGTGCGCAGCCCGATGCGCTGCCCGGAAACAAACCCGTTGCCGAGCATGTTGCGATGGGTGAGCATCACGCCTTTCGGCAAGGCCGTGGTCCCCGAGGTGAACTGGATCAACAGCGTGTCGTCGGCCTCTGCCGCCGGGCCGGGATCATCGGCGGCCGCGTTCAGGAAGTCGAACCATGACCGGCATCCGGCAGGTATGTTGCTGCCGTTGACGATGATTTCGCCCAACGCTGGAAGCGCCTGATCGGGAAGCACGCTATCGATCCCCGGCGCGATCTGACGCAGGATGGCGATGAAATCCGCATTGAGAAGCGTATCAGCGGTGAACAACGTCGTGACCCGTGACTGTCTCAGGACATAGGCGATCTCGTCGGCCTTCAGCCGCGTATTGACGGGAACGGCAACCGCTCCCAACGATCCGAGCGCGAGGAAAAGCGTCTCGAAGGCAACGCTGTTTCCAAGGCAGAGCCCGACGTGATCGCCCCTCTTGACGCCGGCCGCCGCGAGCGCGGCGCGGACCTTCCCGACCTCGGTTAGCAGCATGGCGAAGGTCAGCCGGCCGTCCGGGGCGACCAGCGCCTCGACGTCGGGGGCAAGCGCTGCAGCGCGCCAGAGAGACGCCTGCACCGTCACCGGGCACAGGCCTTCAACATCGAACGTCATGATTTTTTCCCGCCATCCGGGCGGCCTCCCACCTGGTTGCCGAAGCGCTCGATGCCGGCGCGCCAGTCGCTTTGTGAAAGCAGGCGATCGATAGCCGCCAGTTCGATGGCGATGCCCGCCGCAAGATCCGTGCGCGCGCCGGCATCGACACAATGCTTGGTCAGCTTCATCGCCAGCGACGGCGCGGCAACGATCTGCTCGGCGATCCCGTCGACCTGGCCAGAAAGCTCCTCTGGATCTGTCAGTTGCGTCACGAGGCCGATGCGATGCGCCTCTTGCGCATCCATCACCCGGCCCGTGTAGAGCAGTTCCTTCGCGCGCGCGAGGCCGATAACCCGTTGCAGGCGCTGCGTCGCGCCGACCGTTCCCCACTGGGGCTCGGGAAAGCGGAAAGTCGCGGCGGTGGAGGCGACGATAAAATCGCAGCTCATCGCAATCTCGCCGCCGGAGCCGACGAGCGGACCCTGCACCTGCGCGATCACAGGCAAGGCGCATTGGCCGATCGTCTCGTAGGCGCGGAAGGAGGCGCGGCGACGCATCTTGACCCAGGCCTCGTCCCGCCCCTTACGCTCCTTCATGTCCGCGCCCGCGCAGAACGAGGGTCCTTCGGCGCTGAGGACGACGACGCGCAGGTCGTCATTCGCCGCAATCGCTTCGAAAACCGCGATGAGATCCTCGCACATGGGCAGATTGAGCGCGTTGCGCGCCTCCGGCCGCGCCAACACGACATCGGCGCGCGCCCCATCGATCTCGAGACGCACCAGTCCGTTCTTGGTCATGCGACTATTCCCTTTTCGAAGAGTTTTTCGATCTGCTCACCGCTCAGGCCGATGTCCTCCGCCAGAACGCGGCGCGTATCGGCGCCGAGCCCCGGAGGCGCCTCGAAGCGATGCGGCTCGTAGCCGGAGAACCGGGCCGGCGTCTTCACGCCGCGCATCGAGCGATAACCATCGGCATCGAAGCCGCCGACCATGCCGCGCGCATTGGTGTGCGGGTCGTCAAGAATTTCGGGCACGGTACTGACCTCACCGGCCGGCACGCCGGCAGCGCGCAGCGCATCAGCAAGCTCGGCGCGCTCCCGTCCGGCAATGGCCGTCTTCAGCGCAGCGTTGACCTCGTCGCGGCGATTGACGCGATCGAGGTTTCGCGCAAGGCTTTCGTCGGCGGCCATGGCGTCAAGTCCGAGGGTCGCGCACAACATCGGCCAGTGCTGGTCCGACGCCGACACGAACAGCCATTCGCCCCCGCGGCACTGAAAGGCCGCAGACGGCACGCGGCCGAGATGTTCCGTTCCCGTGCGCCGCGCCGTTTCGCCCAGCGCGAAATAGCGGGCGGCGGGCAATGACAGCAGGCTGACCTGCACATCCATCATCGCAAGATCGACATGGCAGCCCTTGCCGGTGGTGGTGCGGCCGAGCAATCCCGTCAAGGCGGAAATGGCGATCCACAGTCCCGAGGTCAGGTCGGCGAACGGCACCCCGACCTTTGCGGGCGGCCCATCCGGAAAGCCCGTCAGGTCGATCACGCCGGAGAGCGCCTGAAAGATCGTGTCGTAGCCCTTGCGATCGCGATAGGGACCCGTTTGCCCGAAGCCGGTATTGGAAACATAGACGAGGTTCGGATTGGCGCCGGAAAGCGCCTCGTAGCCGAGCCCCATCCGGTCCATCGCGCCGGGCAGGAAATTTTCGACCAGCACATCGGCCTTGGCGGCGAGATCGAAGGCCAGTTGACGCCCCGCCGCGCTCTTCAGGTCGACGGCGATCGAGCGTTTGGAGCGGTTGAAGGCGGCGTAATAGGCGCTCATCCCGTTGTCGAAGACCGGCTCGAAGGTCCGGCTCTCGTCGCCATCGCCCGGACGCTCCACCTTGGTGACGCTCGCCCCCATTTCCGCAAGAATCTGCGTGGCGAACGGCCCCGCCAGCACGCGCGAGAAGTCGACGACCCTGATCCCCTCAAGCGGCCTCATGCCTTCGGTTCCCGGAATGAACGCATCAACTGGTTGACGTCGCGGCCCGCGAGCATCGCGGCATCGCCCGGCAGTTCGGCGACGCGGTAGAGCAGGCTCTTGGAGGCGCGCATCGCCCGCGGCTCGACCGCAGCCCAACGCTCGGCAATCTCGATTGCGGCCGGCAGCGGGTCGCCGTCGACCACGCGATTGACAAGGCCCATGCTGAACGCCTCCTCGCCATTAAGAAGGCGACCGAGCGAGACGAGCTCGAAAGCCTGCTTGCGGCCGAGCGCGCGAACCAGGCCGGTCATGACCAATGCGGGAACGATCGAGTGCTTGAGCTCGGGATAGCCGAATTTCATCGAAGCGGCGGCGACAACCATGTCGCAGCCGAGCGCGAGCCCCGCGCCGCCGCCGACGGCCGGCCCCTTGACGGCGGCCACGACGGGCTTACCGATCTTCTGCGCCGCCATCTGCAGTCGGCAGGTCAGATCGGCGCGGATTTCCACGGCGTCCGCCTGGGCGGGCGTCAGATCCTTGAACTCGGACAGGTCAGCGCCGGCGCAGAAACCGCGGCCGGCGCCGGTAAGCACGATCGCACGAATATGCCCGGCGGCATCGGCTTCCTCCAATGCGTCCAGAACGCCTTGCGTGAGCGCGGTGTTCAGCGCGTTGAGCTTGTCCGGGCGGTTCATCGTGATGATCCGCACGGCGTCCCGGTCTTCGATCAGCACCACGTTGTCTTCAGTCATTCACGCCTCCCCGTGTTCTCTTGATTGTTCCTGTCGCCACAATCCGGTGCGGGCGACGCGTGACAGTAGGTTTCGGCCGAGCGCTTCCTCGCAGGCGCGCGAGGCGCGCATCATCGCGTCGAGATCGATGCCATGCGACAGGCCTTCGGCTTCGAAGAGGGTGACGATATCCTCTGTCGCGACGTTTCCCGTGTCTCCGCTGCCATAGCTGATGCGCGTCGGATGCCCGCCGACGCCGCCCATGGCGCTGTCGAAATGCGTCGCCCCGGCTTCCAGCGCGGCTATGCAATTGGCAATCCCGGTTCCTCTCGTGTCGTGAAAATGCGCGACCGGAATGACGACCGGCACCTCGTCGAGCAGGCGGCGAAAGAGGCCGCGAACGGTCCGCGGCGTGCCGCTGCCTATGGTGTCGCCTATGGTTGCCAGCCCGATCCCGAGGTCCGCAAAACGGGCGACATCCTCAACCACGCTGCCCGGGTCGACCTCGCCCTCGAACGGGCAGCCGAGCGCCATCGAAACAACCCCGACCATCCTGAATTTCCCGGCGGCGAGCCGCGCCATCTCGCCGATCCGTTCCCATTGCTCGGCCCTGCTTGAGCGCAGGTTGCGCTGGTTGTGGGATTCGGTGGCCGAGATCAGGAAACTGAGTTCGTCCGCGCCGTGGCCCGCTTCGAGATCGGCAATGGCTCTTTCGACGGCCCTGGGGTTCGGGCAGGTCGCCTTGTAGGCAGCGCCCGGCGCCTTGCCGAGCCCGGCCAGCAGCTCGGATGCATCCGAAAACGCGGGCACGTGGCGCGGATGGGAATAGCTCGTCGCCTCGATCCGGCGAAACCCCGCCTCGCCGAAAAGCGCCAGAAGACGCAGCTTGCCGGCCGTATCGGGAACGCGCTTCTCGTGCTGCAATCCGTCGCGGGCAAAACACTCGCATATGACAATGGCTTCAGACATCGCCCGGCGGCTCCCCGAAACTGCGGACGGCCAGCGAGCGGCCGCCGGCGCGCGACAACAACAAGTTCATCATTTCTCCTGCGGACGCTTGAGTTGCCATACGCTTTCCACGGTGGCGTAGTCGCGATAGCCCAGCCGCGCGATCGGCCTGGCGCGGGCGCTGTCGAAGCGGCCGTTGCTGATGTAGTCGTCGGCGATATGGGTGCGCACCACCTCGCCGAAGGTGAGGTAACGATCTGTAAGGTTGCCGAAACGGTCCTTCATCTGCATCGTGTCGATGACGACGCATTCGAATGCCGCGGGGCTCGCCGCGACAAAGGGCGTTGCGATTTCAACGGGTTTTCCCAGTTCCAGACCGGCCAGCTCGAATTCGCTGACGCCATCCTCGACATGGGCGGAGCTGATGTTCATCTCATCCTTCAAGGCCTCGGTCGCCAGCGAAACGGTGAATTCGCCGCGCGCCTTGGCGTTGAGGTAGGAATGTTTCTCGCCCTCGCTGGAGAAGAACAATTGGTTGGGCCTCGACCCTATTCCGTTGAAAAAGGAATAGGGGCCCAGATTGGGCACGCCATCGGCGTTCAGCGTTCCGATCCAGCCGATCGGCCGCGGCGCAATGATCGCCTTGAAGGGATCATATTTGAGGAGTTCCGGCCGTTCGTCGCCGTAGTTCATCATTTTTCCTTTCCATGGAGGGGCATGGGCCCGCCCGGGCAACCCGCTAATTGTCCGCAAGAACGATCGCATCATCCGGCGAGAAGCCGAGCACGACATTGTCGCCGGGTCTGAGCTGCACCTTGGGATTGGTGTTGACCGAGAATTTCATGTCGTCGGCCGTCAGTTCGTAGCGGGCAAGGTTGCCGACGAAACCGCGCAGTTTTACCTGGGCATTGATCCTGTTGCCCGGATCACCGCCGCTTCCGTCGACAACCACGATCGACTCCGGCCGCACCGATATCGTTGCCGCATCGCCCTCGGCCACATCGCGCAGCGACGTGCAATCGATGATCTGTCCGTTCGCGAGCCGGACCTTCGCCGAACCGCCCTTGGGGCAGGCTTTCGCGACCTTGCCCGACAGCAGGTTCGTGGTGCCGACGAAGTCGGCAACGAAGGCATTCTCCGGCCTGAAGTAGATCGCCTCCGGCGTATCGAGCTGAACAACGCGGCCCTGATTGATGACAGCGATCTTGTCCGACATGTCGAGCGCCTCCGCCTGGTCATGCGTCACGTAGATCGTCGTGATGCCGAGCTGGCGCTGCAGCCGCTTGAGCTCGGTGCGCATATTGTCGCGCAGCGCCGCATCGAGGTTTGAAAGGGGCTCGTCCAGCAAAAGCAGGCTGGGCTCACGCACGATCGCCCTGGCAAGCGCGACGCGCTGCTGCTGGCCGCCTGAAAGCTGGGTGGCGGAGCGTTCGGCGAAACTTTCCAGAGCGACCGTGGAAAGCGCCTTCATGGTCATGCTGGAAATCTCTTCGCGGCTGTAGGACCGATCCTTGGCGACTCTGAGCGGAAACGAGACATTTTCGAAAACACTCATATGCGGCCAGATCGCATAGGACTGGAACACCATGCCGATATTGCGCCGGTTGAGCGGCACCCAGATGCCTTTCCGCTGGTCGAAGAAAACCCGGTCATCGACCTGAACCCTTCCACTGTCGGGATGTTCGAGCCCGGCAATGCAGCGCAAGGTCGTGGTCTTGCCGCAACCGGAAGGGCCAAGCAGCGTGAAGAAGGTGCCGGGCGGCAGATGGAAATCAGCCTCATGGATGCCACCGGCAACGCCGGCGGATGAAGGGTAGATCTTGCGAAGCCCCTCGACGGTCACCCCAGTCTGGTTGTTCATGGTTTTCCTCCAAAGGCACTCGCCGACTGGCGTTTTTCAACAAAGCGGAATGCACTTGCGACCAGCACCATCAGCAGTGTCCACAGAAGGCCGAGTGCGCTCAATTCGCCGGCCTGGCCGTTCTGCCAGAGATCGAGCATGGATACCGCGATCACCTGAGAGCGCGGCCCGGCGAGCAAAACCGCGATCGACAGTTCCCGCGATGCAATGAGAAAGATGAAAAGCCATCCGGCCATCAGCGCGGGGGAGAGCAGAGGAGCGACGATCATCCGTAGCGACTGGAAAATCGACGCGCCGGCGACATTGCTGGCTTCCTCGAGCTCGCGGTGGATCTGCAACACGCCCGAATACGAATAGCGCATCCCGTAGGGCAGGTAGCGGATGAGATAGGCAAGCGCGATCAGCCAGATCGTCCCGTAAAGCGGAAACGGCGATTCAAGCGAGAGTTCCAGGAGCGCCACACCGAGCACGATGCCGGGAAAGATCAGCGGCATGGTCGTGAGCTGGTCGACAAGCCCGCCCATCGGCTTGCGCCGGGCCGCCAGCCAGCCCGATACCATGGTGATCACGATCGCGCCGGTGGCCGCGGCGACCGACACCACCAGAGTGTTGAACGCCAGGTCGAGGTAATGCGGCGAACGCAGCACGGCACTGAAATTCTCCAGCGTCAGATTGGGCACCATGCTCAGGCGCATCTGCGTGACGAACGGGGTCAGCGCCATCCACAACAGCGCCAGAACCGGCAGGGCGAGCACGAGAACGAAGTCGACGATGATGATCGCGCCGGCAATCCACCTTCCCGGCCCCAGATCGAACGGACGGGGCCTGAAGCCCTTGCCGGTGATCGAGGCGTAGCGGTCGGCATGGCGCGAGATGCGGCCATAGAAGTAAAGGAGCACCGCCACCAGAATGAGCATGATCACCGAAAAGGACGCGGCATGCCCGAGGTCGGGCGGAAAGTCCTTCACCGAGAGATAGATATCGGTGGTCAGAACCTTGACCTCGCCTGGAATGCCAACCAGGGCGGGCACTTCGAAGCTTTCGATATTGCGGATGAAGACGAACAGGCCGAGGGCCAGGATCGCCGGCCAGGCGAGCTTGAGCGTGACGTGCCAGATCGTATCGACGACAGAGGCGCCGTTCATCCTGGCCGCTTCCTCCATTTCCGCGTTTGCCATGCGGAAAGTGGCGGACATCAGCAGGAAGACGAGCGGCGACCACAGGAATCCTTCGATCAGGATCATGCCGGAAAGCGAATAGACGTTGAAAAGCACGCCGGTTTCGCCGGTCACGGCACGATAGAGCGAATTGAGTGGCCCGGCCCGGCCCAGGATATAGAGCCAGGACATGACATAAAGCACGTAGGGCGTGCCAAGCGAGACCACCGCGGTCAGATAGGCAAGTCCCTTGAATGGCGAGTTCGTCCGCTCCACCAGCCAGGCCAGAACGCCACCGATCAGCAGCGAGAGAAGCGTGGCCAGCGCCGAAAAGATCACGGAATTCAAAAGCGCCGTGAAGAAGCCCTTGTCGGCGAGCGCGATGTAATGGCTGAGCGTGAAGCCTTCCCGAGCGCCGTTCGGGGCGAAATCGGAAAAGCTCATCTGAATGAGAATGACGATCGGCGGAATGACGAGAACTGCCAGAAGGACAATCCAGACGAGCGATAGGAAGCTCACCGGTTCTCGACGCCACAGGGCCGTCAGTTTGGCAGTCCTCCCCCGCGCGCCGGCCGGGGAGGAAGTGGTTTCATGAACTGTCATATCGCCGATCCTGCTATCTTTTCTCAGTCGAACAGTTCTTTGTAGACGGCGCTCCACTTCGGAAGGTCTTCCAGGGCGAGCTGGTTGGTGATGACGGTCGCCGTGTAGCCGCCATCGGCCGGCTTCAGGTCCGGGACCTTGGCCTGGACGTTGGGGCTTGCAGGCAGATAATTGGCGTCCCGGAACACGTTCTGGCCCTCGTCCGAAAGCAGGAAATCGAGGAACAGCTTGGCCGCGTTCGGATGCGGCGCGCCCTTGATGATGCCCGCATAGTTGGACGTGGAAACGACCGGCTCGATCTTCAGCCAGGTGACCGGCGCGCCCTTGTCGGCGGAGATGACGGCGTGGTGATTGAAGATCATCAACCCGATCGCGTATTCGCCGGAGATGACCTGGTCGAGCACGACCCGCTGGCTTGCGGGAATCTTGGCGATATCCTGCTTGGCAAGCGCGCGCAGATACTCCATTCCCTTCTCTTCGCCCATCGTCATGAGAATATTGCCGATGAAGCCGGGCGGGCCGTTGGGCGTCAGGTCCGTCGTCCAGGCCATCCTGCCCTTCCATTTCGGATCCAGCAGGTCCTCATAGGTCTTTGGGTACTCGTCCTCAGCCACCAGCTCGGTATTGATGCCGGTGGTCATGGTGAATACGTTGACGCTGTAATACCGCCCGTCGGGATCCTTCAGATCGGCAGGATAGGCAGCGGCTGCCTCCGGCACGTAGCTTTCCAGGTCATCCAGCGGAAGCACCTGGAAGAATGCCGCGTTCGCGTCGAAGACGTCGACCTGAACGCTGTTGGCGCGGATTTCGTTTTGAACCTTCAGCGCCAGTTCACCGGCGGGCGTGCGCGAAAACTGCACGGGAATGCCGTATTTTTCCTCGAAGGCCGCCGCGACGGGGCGTACCAGCTGGTCGACGATCAGCGTCGAATACCAGACGACCTCCCCTTCCTTCTTGGCGGCGTCGATCAACGCCTGTTCGGCGGCCTTGACCGAAGCCGAACCCAAGAGCCCGGCGACACAGGCTGCAAGGGCCAGCTTTCCGAATTTTCCAATCTGCATGTCTTTCCTCCTCCAGTTGATTTTGATTTAGTTCAGTCTAGGCAATTATTCTCCTCCAAGACCCTTGATGAGCGTCGCCGGCGTAAAGGGCGCCGCCTTCAGGATGCGCGTTTCCTGCGCGGCGAAAGTGCCGATATTCCCGCGTTTGAAATCGATCCACTGCGGATCATTCTCGACAGCGTTGCGCCGTTGCTCGCGGTCGGCCATGCTCTCGTAGGCCCACAGGTGCAAAACCTGGTTCAGCGGACCGATTTCACTGACATAGCAACCGAGCCAGCCATCCAGATACTTCTGCTGAACCGGCAATCCGTCGCGACCATAGCGCTGGAGATATTCCTCGGTTTTTCCATGCGGGAGCGTGTAGATGCGGTGATCGATGATCATGGTGCCCTCTGTTGCGTCGCCGCCGGCGCGGCAGGTTTGTGGATATGGTTCGCCTTGGGCAGGTCCTTGATCGGCACGCCATCATAAATTGCCTTGAGCCGATGCGCTTCGTCAGCCTCGATCGCCTTGGCGACGGCGAGCACCTGCCCCGCTGCCGCCAGCGGAATGAAGCATAGGCCCGTGTCATCCGCGGCGACGATGTCGCCGGGAGCAACCCGGCGGCCGCAGATTTCGATTTCTGTGTTGATGGAGACCGTCTCAAGCCGCCACTTGCCGGTAAGCGGCGTGGTGCCCCGCGCCCAGACGGGCAGCGCGTTGTCGATAATGGCTCCGGTATCGCGGACATACCCGTCGACAACGATGCCGGCTTCCCCTTGGCGAGCGGCAATGCTGGTTGCGATGCCGCCGAGGCTGGAAATGCCTTCGACGGCCTGAACAACGACGACATCGCCCGGACGGGCAAGGTTGTGCGCCTCGATATCGGCGAGCATAGAACGGCCCCCCGCCACGGCCTGCGCCACGCTATCGCTGCGCCGAACATTCTTCACAGTAATGGCCGGACCAACCACGCGGGCGCCTGAAAGAACTGGCCTGAGCTCGGCGCTGCTGACGGCGCCCTCAAGGCCCAGAAGGTCCATGGCATCGGAAATCATGCCGGTCAGATCAGGCAGTGACCTGAGACCTTCGACAATGTCGTTGTCGCAATCCGGCAACGCGGAACAGCCAAACGCGGATAGGGGAATCTTGCCCAGTGTGGGTCCCTGATCGCTCATCCGTTTCTCCTCCCAATCGTCCGTCCCGGCTGCTCGCAAGCCTTACGGCCTGTCTGTTACCGAGGCGGACAACGGGAATGGTAGGGCTGGATCCTGGTAAATTTCCAATGCAAAGTTTCAATCGCATCCATGCTTTTTCGGCATTTCGATGCTTCAGCATGGGCCGTTCGCGGCTGCAATATGCTGGGAGAGCATCGTTCCGATCGAATAATTCGGTTGGATTTCCGAGGTGACCTGGCGCTAAGCTGTCTCTCAAGCCTCAATACCGTGGGAGGAGTTTCGGTTGAAGGGTTACTCGCAGTTCGATACGACCGGGTTGTATTACTTCTCGGTCGTAGCGGAGGAGATGAGCGTTTCGCGTGCGGCCGAGAGGCTGCTCATCGCGCAGTCCGCGATCAGCCGGCGCATCATGGCGCTGGAAGACCATCTCGGGGTGAAACTGTTCGTGCGGCACCCGCGCGGCGTGGATCTGACGGAAGCCGGGGAGACCCTGCTCCAGAACGCATATGCGCTTTTCCGCCATATCGAGAATCTGCGCGAGAATACCTCCGCGGTCGGCAATGCGCTGCGCGGCGTCGTCACCATCGGGACAGTGCCGACACCGGGCGAGTACATCATTCCGAAATTCATGGCCAAGGTGCGTGCTGAGTATCCGGACATCAAATGCCGGATCGTCGAGGGCTATTCCGCGGATCTGCTGCGCATGCTGAACGATCAGGAAATCAACATCGCGCTGATGCACGCGCCGGTCGCCCAGCCCGATATCGAGACGCAGGAACTGCTTCTCAATTACATGTGCCTGGTGGGGCCGCCCGGATCGCTGAAGAAAAAGTCATACGCCTTCAAGGAAGCCGCGGCGTTTCCGCTGATCCTGCCTTCCAGCCCCAATCTGGTCCGCATGCGCCTCGACCAGATCGCGCAGGAACGCGGAATCACCTTCAACGAGGCCATACGCTGCCAGGGCTTCTGGCTGATCAAGGCGATGGTCCGCGAGGGGCTTGGCTACACGATCGTGACGTTCGGTTCGGTGGTGACTGACCTCGAACAGGGCCTGCTGGACGTGGCCGTGCTCAAGGAGCCGGCAGTGCCATGGGGCCTGGTTCTCGCCAACCGGGCCGAACAGGCGAACAAGCTCTCGCTGATCGCCGTCAAGCAATTGCTCGGTGATGTGGTGAGCGAACTTCAATCGCGCGACATCTGGCATCAATTGCCAGCCAAGCCCAGCGCCGAAACCCCACCCGAGGAGTGAATATTGAAACCGGAACGAATAACCGAATCACTGTGCCGCCTTGGGGAGTGCCCGATCTGGTGCGAGCGCACGAGACGTCTTTATTGGGTGGATTCCCGCGGTCCCGCGCTTCATGTCCTCGATCACGCGAGCGGAAAACATGCCTCATATCCCCTGCCCGAAGTTGTCGGAAGCATCTGCCTGCGCGAGGATGGCGGGCTGCTGGCGGCCATGGTCACCGGCATCTACGCGCTCTCGCCGGAGGGCGCGATCGGCCCCCGTATTGCCGAGGCTGTCCCCAATCATCCCGACAACCGGTTCAACGACGGCCGATGCGACCGGGCGGGCCGTTTCATCGTGGGCACGATGAACGACAAGGCGCGCGACCCGACCGGGGTGCTCTGGTCGCTTGGAACGGACGGCCGACTGACGGCCATGGAAGGCGACGTCATCGTTCCCAACTCACTCGCTTTCTCGCCGGATGACACGGTGATGTATTTCGCCGACACCTACCGGCACGCCATTCATCGCTTCGACTATGACATCGAGACCGGGCGGATATCGAACAAGCAGCTTTTCTCGGACCGGACCTCGGCGCCGGGGCGACCGGACGGCTCGGCCATGGATGCCGATGGCTGCCTTTGGAACGCCGAATATGCCGGCGGGCGCGTGGTTCGCTACACGCCGGACGGCAAGATCGACCGCGTCGTCGAGCTGCCGGTCAGCCAGCCGAGTTGCTGCGCCTTCGGCGGCGCGCAACTCGACGAGCTTTATATCACCACCGCACGGCAGCGCCTGAGCGATGATGAACTGAAGGCCCAGCCTCTCGCCGGATCGCTGTTTGTGGTGCGTCCCGGCGTGAAAGGCCTGCCGGAAGGCCGGTATCGGGGCGATGTCAATCAACTGGGAGCAGCCGCATGAGCGTCGAAATCATTGTCACCGATCCGGTCGAGCCCGCCCTGATGCGGCAGCTTGAGGACACGTTCGCCATCCGCAGGCTGTGGGAGGCGGAGGATCGCGATGCATTTCTGCGCGAACACGCCAGCCACGCCCGCGGCCTCGTCACACGGTCGATGGTGGGGGCGGATGCCGCGATGATGGATGCACTGCCGAAACTTGAGATCATATCGGTTTTCGGCGTCGGCACGGATGCCGTCGATCTGGAAGCGGCCCGAAAGCGCGGCATCACCGTGACCAACACCCCCGGCGTGCTCACAGAGGACACCGCCGATTACGGCATGGCGCTACTGCTCGCCCTCGCCCGCAAGATTGCCGAGGGAGACCGGTTCGTGCGCGCCGGGCGCTGGCCGGGGGAAGCCTTTCCCAATTCCGTCCGGGTCAACGGCAAGAAGCTTGGCATCGTCGGCCTTGGCCGTATCGGCTCGGGGGTGGCGCGCCGCGCCGAGGCGTTCGGGATGGAAATATTCTATTCCGGGCCCACCGAGAAGCCTGACCGGCCCTACGGCTATATTCCCGATGTCACGGCGTTGGCGGAAATGGTCGATTTCCTGATTCTGACCTGCCCCGGCGGCCCAGACACAAAAGGACTTGTCGATCAGGCGGTGCTGAAATCGCTGGGAGCGCAAGGCATGCTCGTCAACATCGCGCGCGCTTCCGTCGTCGATGAAGCGGCGCTGCTTGACGCGCTGCGCGACAATACGATCAAGGCGGCCGCGCTCGATGTGTTCGCTGACGAACCTCATGTCCCGGAGGCCTTCCTCAAGCTGGACAATGTTCTGCTGACGCCGCATATCGCCAGCAAGACGGCTGAAACCAGAGGCGATATCGGCGACCTCGTCTACCGCAATATCAAAGCCCATTTTGCCGGAAGCGAGGTTTTGAGCCGGGTCGTTTGAAGCGGCGCAGGCGCGGTCGCATCAGGCCGCCGTTATCACGGCGCCTCTCCGCAACCGCAGGCCGGGATTGAGAAAGAGCCGTTTCGATCCGGGTTTCGGGGCGCGCCCGCCCGTGTGTTACAGAGCTTTCCTATTACGGCGGCTCGGACACGGCCGAAGTGCTGGAGATCGAACTATTCGTCCAGAACCGCCCTGCCCGGTTTAAGCAGATATAGAACGGATCGCGGTCAATCACTCTCAAGAGCGGTCCAGCGCAAAGGATGTTCGGCTTCGTGTTCCATCACCATCAAAACAGCACGGCTTCGGACTTCCGGCGAATATTTATTGGTCGTCTTGCTTGTCATGGATCCTACTTCTCACGCGTTGGGGTCTCCGGCAAACCCGCACCAGTTCACACGATTTCTTGGCCGTTCTTGCCCATAATATTGATAGTTGCTTATATAAAACGTGAGGGATTCGCCGTCCTCAATGGTCAGATGGGCTCATGCTGGACGAAACGATCGATACCGAACGGATTTATGCGCTGTGGGACGAGCTTTCGGACTTCGAGGCATCACGCATGCCGGAGGCGCGCGTGCACCTGCTCTCGGTCGTCAGTGGAATGATCGACGCACGCCAGGCGGACTGGATCGGCGCCGTGCGACTTGCCGACAACATGCATCGCGACCCGCTTTTCGGCTGGCGGCCGCGCAGCCTGTCGGCACTTTATCCAGACGCAGAAACCGCAAGGACCATCCAGGAAGCCTTTGCCCTGATGGAGAAGGGCGAACCCGATATTACCACGATCCGCAATGCCGCGCTTGCCGGACAGTTCCGGGTGTTCATGCTGGATGAGCTTGCGACGCCCGAGTGGTTTGAAAGCTATTCCTACAAGACCTTCTATCGCGGTCTGGACCGGCTGGATTCGATCTGGGTAGGCATTCCCATCAATGCCGACGCCGAAATCCAGATCGGCTTTCACCGCGCGCTCTCGCAGTCGCGATTTTCGGAGCGCGATCGCAAAATTGTGGCGCACGCCTTGCGCGGCATCCGCTGGTTCTATCGTCTGCAGATGCTGTCGGAAGGGATCGGGGTCGCATCCGAAGCCTTGACGCCGATGGAGAGCAAGGTGCTTCACGACCTGCTGCAAGGGCTGTCGGAGCGACAGATTGCCGATCACAACGGCCAAAGCCCGCACACCGTCCACGATCACGTCAAGCGGATCTACCGCAAATACGGCGTTTCCAGTCGCGCGTCATTGATGGCGCTGTGGCTGGGCCAGCCCATACCCCCCTGAACAGGGGATTCCAAACGCCGGACGCCTGATCGATAAGCATTGGCAAAACAGGGTCTCGTCAGTTCCGGTGCACCTCGCCGCCGTCATCAGGCTGAATGCAAGAGTGGGTCCCTTGTGCAAATATTCACGTGGGGGGAACCATGCATCGAACGGCCCTATCAGAGAAACCCGGTTTCCTGGCGATAACGCGCCTGCAATTGCTCGCACGGCTCGATAATCAAAAGGCTGTAGCGAGCTCTGCGGAGACATCGCGCAGAACCGGACCTCCCGCGCGCCCTGCTTCCTCCTGGTGGGGATTTCTCGCCTGTGGACCGCTCGCCCTCGGATGCCTTTTCGCGCAGACCGACACGGCGCTGGCGCAAACCGCGGAGCGGATCGAACAGACGGTTGCCGGCCAGACAACCATTCTCGAACGGTTCACGCCGCCGCAGCGCATCGGCACGGTCGATATCAAGGTTCAGGATCAGCGGCGGCGCACCCCCGAAAAGGATGCAGAGGCGATCCGCTTCACGCTGAAATCCCTGTCGATCGAGGGCGCTGCGACGTTGCCCGGCACGGCGTTTTCCGACCTCTGGCAGGGGATGACGGGCAAGGTCATCACGCTTGCCGATCTCTATCGGATCGCCGCGGAGATCGACGCCCGGTATCTGAGGGCGGGCTATCTCGCCATGACCGTCGTGCCGGTTCAGGATTTTTCCTCCGGAAAGATCACGCTCCGCGTCTATGAAAGCTATGTCGAGACGCTGGAAGTGAACAGTTCCATTCCCGGCATCCGCGAACGGCTTGCGCCCTATATCGACCGGATCATCGCCATGCGGCCGATCCGGATCAAGGAGGCCGAGCGCATCCTGCTGCTGATGAGCGATCTCGGCGGGCTCGATATCGAGGGCACGCTGATACGACCGGAGACCCCGAAGGGCGGCGGAACATTGCGCCTCGACATCGGCTTCGACCGCGCCTCGGGTGCCGTCGGGCTCGACAATCTCGGGACCGATGAAGTCGGGCCGCTGGAGCTTTCCGGCAATGTCACCGTCAACGATATGCTCGGGCTTTTCGACAGCGCAAGCCTTGTCGGCGTGACCGTTCCCAACATGCCGCAGGAGATGATCTTCCTGCAGGCCTCTCAGGATATCCCGATCGGCTACAACGGCCTGTCCGCCGGATATGACCTTTCCTACATCACCCAGAAGCCCGGCGGCGACCTGAAGGCCGACGACATTGATATCGAGTCCGTGATCGGCACGGCGCGGCTCGACTATCCCTTTGTCCGCACCATTGACCAGAGCCTTTTCGGCAGGCTGGAGGTCAATCTGCGCAATGATCGCGTCGATGTGATGGGCGCGCGGGCGGCCCGCGAACAGACGCGTTGGGCGGCCATGTCGCTGACCTATGACCGGCAGAAGGGAGACACCGCCTTCCTCACAACGGCCGAATTCGGCCAGGGTCTGGGACAGGAAACCGCCCTGCCCGAGGTGCCGGAGGATTACCGGTTCGCGCGGGTGAATTTCGACCTCGCGCATGATCTTGGCGCCGACACCGCAATCCGGTTGCGCAGTGCCGGACAGTATTCCGCGACGCCGCTGCCTGCGGCCGCGCAATTCTCGCTCGGCGGCGATCCCTATGGCTGGGCGTTTGATGGCGGCACGCTTTCCGGCGCCAGCGGCGCGGCGGCCGCCCTTGAACTCAGCCATGATTTCGAGACCGGCTGGTCGGCGCTTCCGGGGCTGACCTGGACGACGTTCGCGGATTATGGCGTCGTCTGGAATGAAGAGGCGAGCGCCGACTATGCGCGCGATGCGCTCGGCTCCGTCGGCGTCGGCGTCAGCGGCATGCTCGCGGAAAAGATGAGCTTTCAGCTGATCGCGGCCGTGCCGTGGTACAGCCCCGACAATGGCGAGGATGAAGGGCTGAGGCTTTTCTTCAGGCTGGGGCTGCCGCTCTGATGCGGGTTTGGTCGCGTCAGCATTCGACAACGAGATATTCCGGCCGCACCGGCTATTGCAACGAAAAGAGGTTTTCCATGTCACGGTTCAAAGCTTCGCGCCGCCATTTCCTGACCACGGTTTCGCTGGCGTCTGCCTCGATCGCCTTGCTCTCGTTTCCCGCCTTTGCCGAGATGTTGCCGCCATCGCGCACATCGGGCGTCCCGGTTCCGCCCGGTCAGATCGACAAGGCCGTGGCCGCCCTTGATGGCATCGTCGAAGACATCAAGGCCCTGAGCGGCGTGCCGGGCATTGCCGTCGCCGTGGTTCGCGGCGGAAAGACCGTTTATGCCAAGGGGTTCGGCATGCGCGACGCCAAGGGCGACCTGCCCGTAACGCCCGATACGGTGTTCCAGCTCGCCTCGCTCTCCAAGTCCGTTGGCGCGACGGCCGTCGCCCGTCAGGTCAGCCGCGGCGTGGTCTCCTGGGACAGCCGCATGCAGGACCTGCTGCCATGGTTCTCGCTCTCCGATCCAGCAGTGAGCGAACGGCTGACGATCGGCGACCTCTACAGCCATCGCTCCGGCCTGCCGGATCATGCCGGCGACGATCTTGAGGACCTCGGCTTCGACCGCCGAACCATTCTCGAACGGCTGCGGCTTCAGCCGCTCTCCCCCTTCCGCACCAGTTACGCCTATACGAATTTCGGCCTGACAGCGGCGGCTGAAGCGGTTGCCGAGGCCTCCGGCATGGCGTGGAGCGATCTTGTGCAGGAGGCTGTGTTCGAGCCGCTTGGCATGAACGACACCAGCGCGCGCTTTGACGATTTCATGGCGCGGGAGAACCGGGCGACGCCCCATGCCAGAACCGCAGACGGGTTTGCCGCGCTCTACCAGCGTGAGCCGGATGCCCAGTCGCCGGCGGGCGGCATCAGTTCGACGATCGAAGACATGGCCAAATGGATGACGATGGTGCTCGCCGATGGCGGCGACCTCATCCGGCCGGAAGCCCTGCAGCCGGCGATCAGCCCGCAGAGCTTTTCCAGCAGGCCGCACAGCCCGGATGAACGCGCTGGCTTTTATGGCTATGGCTTCGGCGTCGGCACAGATCCGAGCGGCCGGGTGGTGCTCAGCCATTCCGGCGCGTTCATTCTGGGATCTGCGACCTATTTCGCGCTGATCCCCTCGCTCGATGTGGGGATCATCGTCCTCTCCAACGCCGCCCCGGTGGGCGCGGTCGAAGCGATCGGCGCGAGCTTTACCGACATGGTTCAGACCGGCAGCGTGACCCGCGACTGGTTCTCGGGCTATGAGGCGCTGTTTGCCGGTCTATACACGCCGCTCGGCGAGACCGCCGGAATGCCGTTTCCGCAAGCGGCCGCTGCGCCGCCACTCGCAAGCTATTGCATCGGCCGCTACAGCCATCCCTATTTCGGGACCGTGGAGGTGCGCGAGGACGAGACCGGCAGCCTCGTCTTGCTTGCCGGGCCCAAACCGGAAGCGTTTGCGCTGTTGCCGTGGGACGGCGCGATGATGGTGTTCGATATCGAGACCGAAAACGCGCCCGCAGGCTCCCGCTCCGCTGCCACGTTTTCCGGCGGTTCGGACGAGGCCGAAGCGCTGGAGATCGAACTCTTCATCATGAACGGACCGGCGCAGTTCAAGCGAATATAGAGCGGCTCGCGGCCGACCACTCTCAGGTGCAGCGTCGGTAAGCGCTATCGCATGACTACCCGTTCCCAATGCCATGTGTCGCCATGGGCAGCAGTGAAACGTCCCGTGAGTGGCGGGGTTCCGTGAGGCTGGTCGTAAGCCAGTATCAAGGTCTTGAGGGGATACGAACCGGCGCGCCCTTATGCGCCGAGCCTTGCGCATCGGAGATGCCAAGTCCCTATCGCCATTAAAAAGGAATGCGCAGGATCACCGAAAGACCGCCATCTGCGTCCGGTTAGGTCTCTCCTAATCAGCGCTATCGGATTTGCTATTTTTGTTTACCAGGCAATGCCCCTAGGCTTTTGCTGCGCACAAAGAGGACTGGTGACGGTTCGCGCGCGCTGTGAAAATGGGGTGAAGTGCGTATGGCTTTGGAAAGATTCGACACGGTCGTGGTCGGCGCCGGTCAGGCCGGGATCGCGGCGAGCGAGCATCTGAGCAACAACGGAACGGGGCATGTCGTGCTTGAGCGGAGCCGGGTTGCCGAACGCTGGCGAACGGCGCGCTGGGATTCGCTCGTTGCAAATGGTCCGGCTTGGCACGACCGTTTCCCGAACCTCGAATTCGAGAGCGCCGACCCCGACAGCTTCATCCACAAGGATGCCGTTGCCGACTATTTCGTCGCCTATGCCGAGAAGATCAATGCGCCTGTGCGGTGCGGCGTCGAGGTTCTTTCCGTCGAACGCAAGGACCACGAACGCGGCTTTCTGGTGAAGACCGACAAGGGCGACTTCGAAGCTTTGAACGTCGTCGTGGCGACAGGCCCGTTTCAGCAACCCGCCATTCCGTCGATCATCCCGGGCACGGCGGCGGTGAACCAGCTGCACTCGTCCGACTACCGCAATCCCGCGCAATTGCCGGCCGGCAACGTCCTGGTTGTCGGCGCCGGATCGTCCGGCGTCCAGATCGCCGATGAACTCGCCCGCAGCGGCCGCAAGGTCTACCTGTCCGTCGGCCCGCATGACCGGCCGCCGCGCGCCTATCGCGGCCGGGATTTCGTCTGGTGGCTCGGGGTTCTCGGCAAATGGAACCTGCAGGCGCAGGCGCCCGGCACGGAACATGTGACCATCGCGGTCAGCGGCGCGCGCGGCGGCGAGACCATCGATTTCCGCAGGCTGGCGGAAAACGGCATGACGCTGGTCGGACGCACCGAAAGTTTCGAGAACGGCGTCCTCAGCTTCGCCCATGACCTTGCCGATAACATCGCCGGCGGCGATGCCTACTACCTGTCGCTGCTCGACGAGGCCGACGCCTATGTGGCGCGCAATGGCCTGGATCTTCCGGCAGAACCGGAGGCGCGCGTCTTCGGCCCGACGCCCGACTGCATCGCCAATCCCGTTTCCAACCTCGACCTCGAAGAAGCCGGAATCACCACGGTCATCTGGGCCACCGGATTCCGCTCCGACTACAGCTGGCTGAAACTCGACATATGCGACGAGCACGGCCGACCCGTGCACCAGCGCGGCGTCTCCGACGAACCCGGCCTCTATTTCCTCGGCCTGCCCTGGCTGTCCGGGCGCGGATCGAGTTTCATCTGGGGCGTCTGGCACGATGCGAAATATGTTGCCGATCACATCCTGATCCAGCAGAAATACCGCGATTATCAAGCGCCGTCGGACGGCTTGCGGTCAGCGGCGGAATAGGCCGCATCGCAGCATACCGCATCGGTCACGATATCGGCCCAAGCAAAAGGGAGCCCCATGGCACATACGCGTATCCGCAAGTTCAACACCAAGGACACCTATCCAGAGCAGAAGCTCGACAACGACCTGTGCCAGGCCGTGGTTGCGCGCGGAAGGACCGTGTTTCTGCGCGGCCAGTGCCCCCAGGACCTCGACACCGCCGAAAACATCGCAAGCCATGATCCGGTCGAGCAGACCCACAAGGTCATGCAGAATATAAGGCAGCTGATCGAGGAGGCCGGCGGCTCGATGGAGCATCTGTGCAAGGTCGTCGTCTATCTGACCGATGTGCGCCACCGTGAGGCCGTCTACCGCACGATGGGCGAATATATCAAGGACGTTCATCCGGTCTCGACCGGCGTGGTCGTGACCTGCCTCGCGCGGCCGGAATGGCTCGTCGAAATCGACGGCACCGCCGTCATTCCCGACTGAACTAGCACCGACTGAACCAGCAAAGGCCCGGACATGACCTTTTCAATCATCGCCCGTTGTCGCAACACCGGACAGTTCGGCGTTGCCATCGCCTCGTCCTCTCCGGCGGTTGCCGCGCGCTGCATGTTCGCCGAGGCCGGCGTCGGCGCCGTCTCGACGCAGAATGTCACCAACCCGGCGCTCGGCCCGCTCATGCTTGGCGAAATGAGGAAAGGCGCCAGCGCGGAAGAGGCCGTTGCCGCCGCCCGTGATGCCGATGGCTTTCCGGCCTACCGGCAGCTTCTGGCGATCGACGGAAAGGGTCAAAGCGCGATCCATTCGGGCCCCAAGGCGCTCGGGATCTGGACCAGCGCATCCGGAACCGATTGCGCGGCCGGCGGCAATCTTCTGGCCAATGACCAGGTGCCAGCTTCCATGGTTTCCGCCTTTGAAACGGCCGCCGGCACGCTCGCCGACCGGCTGGTCGTCGCGATGCAGGCGGGTCTTGCCGTGGGTGGCGAGGCCGGGCCCGTCCATTCCGCCGGCCTCCTGGTCGTCGACCGGCAGAGCTGGCCCTATATCGAGCTGCGCATCGACTGGCTGGACGCGGACTGCCCGATCGCGGCCCTGGCCCGCGCCTTCGAGATCTACAAGCCCCAGGCGGACGACTATATCACGCGCGCCCTGAACCCCGAGGCCGCGCCCTCCTACGGCGTGCCGGGCGACGAATGACGGAACCCGGCCGCCCGTCCCGTGCTCGATTGCTCCCCCGCAAAAGCCCCGTATACTAGCACTGACAAGCGTACGGCTTTTGAAGGACAGAGAAACAGGGTGCCACTTCGTATCACCTTCAGACAGCTGGAATATTTCGTCGCCGTTTGCGATTGCGGCTCGATTGCGCATGCCGCGCAGAAGATCAATGTTTCCTCGCCCTCCATCTCCGCGGCCATCGCCCAGCTTGAAGCGGAATTCGGCCTCAAACTGTTCGTCCGCCGCCATGCCCACGGCCTGTCGCTGTCGCAGACCGGCGAACTGTTCCTCAACGCCGCGCGCGAGACGCTGGAAAAGGCCAATGCGCTCAACCAGCTGGCGGCCGATGTGGCGGGAACGGTGCGCGGCAACCTCAGGGTTGGCTGCCTCCTGACCTTTGCCCAGATCGTGCTGCCGCGCCTGCGCCGCAGCTTTGTCGATCTGTTCCCAGAGGTCGTCTTCAGCCAGTTCGAGCGGGACCAGTCCGAGCTTTTCAACGAATTGCGCGCCGCAAGGCTGGATATCGCGCTCACCTACGATCTCAACATTCCGGCGGATCTCAACTTCGTGCCTCTCGTCGAACTCTCGCCTTTCGCGCTGTTCAGCGAGGGCCACCCCCTGGCCGATCGCCCCTATGTCTCGCCAGTGGACCTTGCGCGCTATCCGATGGTCCTGCTCGATCTGCCGATGAGCACTGATTATTTCCTATCGATCTTCTCGTCGCTGGGCATCCGTCCGGAGATCGCGGAGCGGACCCGGGATATGGCGGTGATGCGCTCGCTGGTGGCCAACAATTTCGGATATTCGGTCGCCAATATCCGCCCCTTGTCCAATCTCGCCCCCGACGGCCAGAAGCTTCGTTTCGTGCCGCTGTCGGGATCGGTGCGGCCGCTCAATATGGGCCTGCTGATGTCCGAGGGGGCGGCGAACGCCCGCACCGTCTCGACCTTCATCGAACACGCGAAGAATTTCATCCAGAACGACGACACTTTCCATTTCGCCGCCAGCTAGGACGCGTGCGCAACACTCAGAGAAACTTCCCCCCATGCCGGACAGAATAAAGCCGCTGCTCGAAACGCTCGTCGCCTTCCCGACGATTGCCGGCACGCCCAATATCGACCTCATCGCCTGGGTGAAAGACCTGCTCGACGCTGCGGGGTTTGCCGTGACCATCATTCCCTCGCGGGACGGCACGAAAGCCGGCCTGCTCGCCCGGTTCGGCGATGGCGATGGCGGAACGCTGTTTTCCGCCCATACCGATGTGGTTCCGGTTGACGGGCAGAACTGGAGGGAAGCGCCGTTCCGGCTTGCGGAGCGGGAGGGGCGCTATGTCGGTCGCGGGACGACCGACATGAAGGGCTTCATCGCCTGCGTGCTGGCGCTGGCCGAAACATTGCGGGAAACGCCGCCGCCAAGACCCGTTCTGATCTGCCTCAGTTGGGATGAGGAGCTGGGTTGTCGCGGCATTCCGGAAATGATCGACAGTGTTGTGCCGGTGCTGGGCCGGCCGGATCTCTGCATTGTCGGCGAGCCGACGCTGATGCGCCCCGTGCTGGGACACAAGGGCAAGGCCAGCTACCGCGCCGAATTCGCCGGCACGCCGGGCCATTCCGCGATGGCGCCCTATTTCACCAATGCGCTCCATGGGGCAGCCGAATTCATTCTCGCGCTGAGAAGCCTTCAGGACGCGCTGGCCAAGGAGGGCGCGCGCGACGACGCCTTCGACCCGCCTTTTTCCACCGTCCATGCCGGTATCGCGCGCGGCGGCGTGGCGCTCAACATCGTGCCGGACCATGCCGAGGTTCTGTTCGAAATCCGCCATCTGGCGAGCGAAACCCCGGATGCCATCCTGTCCCGCCTCGTTGTTCCCGAAGGCGCGCGGATCACCCGCACGGGCCAGTATCCCGGTCTCTCGGCCCTGGCGGACGATCCCATAGTGGCGCGGTTTTCCAGCGCCCTGCCCGATCCGACGCCGGCGACCGTCGCGTTCGGGACCGAGGCCGGATACTTTGCCGAACGCGGCATCCCGACCGTCGTCTGCGGGCCGGGCACGATGAAGGACGGGCACCAGCCGGATGAATCAATCGCCATCGATCAGCTCGCGCGCTACCATGCCCTGATCCGCGACTGGGTGTTCCGCTGACGGCTTCGCCTTTCCTTAATTGCAACTAAGCGATTTCCTTCTTTCTCGATTCCGGTCCGCGCGCCATCCTGCGTTTTGATGTGCCTTGGTACAAGACCGCGCGTCGCGAAAAGGAGGTTCGAATGACAAAGCATGTAGACGCGGTAAGCGAGCTTGCCGAGAATGTGGCGACCCCGTTCGAGCGCGCCCAGGCCATGCCGGTTTCGGCCTATACCAGCGAGGATTTTCTAGCACTCGAACAGTCCGAGATCTTCTCCAGGAGCTGGCTTTGCGCCGGACGGGCCGATGCCTTGAAGAAGCCCGGCGACTACATGACGATCGAGATCGCGGGCGAGCCGATCATCGTCCTGCGCGACCGGGAAGGCGAATTGCGGGCGCTCTCGAATGTCTGCCGCCACCGCATGTCCGTGCTACTGGAAGGCCGCGGCAATGTCCGCACGATCACCTGTCCCTATCACGCCTGGACCTACTCGCTGGACGGCAGCCTGCGCGGCGCGCCGGCGATGGAGAAGAACGATAGCTTCTGCAAGAACGACGTCAGCCTGCCGGCGATCCGCAGCGAGGAGTGGCTGGGCTGGATCATGGTCACGCTCGATCCCGACCTGCCTTCCGTCACTGAAACCCTTGCCGACGTCGACACGCTGGTCGGCTATCTGAACATGGGCGATTATGTCCAGACGTTCAGCGAGGAGCATCGCTGGAACACCAATTGGAAAATCCTTGCCGAGAATTTCATGGAGAGCTATCACCTGCCGATGTGTCACGCCGGCACAATCGGCGGTGCGTCGAAGCTGCAGGACATGGTCTGTCCGGAAGGGTTCCCGGGCTTCAATTACCATCACATCCTCAAGGACGACTCCGTGCCGCTGGCGCTGGCGCATCCGTCCAACACGGCGCTTCAGGGCGACCAGCGCCGCCGCACCTGGCTGCTTGCGATCTACCCGTCGCTGATGATCACGCTGACGCCCGGCTACTTCTGGTATCTGTCGCTCTTGCCCGATGGTCCGGGCGGCGTGAAGATCCTCTATGGCGGCGGCCTGTCTCCGGAATACATGAACGACCCGAAGGCGGAGGAGCATTTCGCGGCGCTGAAGGGCCTGCTCGATCACGTCAACGAGGAAGATCGCGGCTGCACTGAGCGTGTCTGGAAAGGCCTTCAGAGCAAGTTCGCCAAACCGGGGGCGCTTTCCCACCTCGAGCGCCCCAACTACGAATTCGCCACCTGGATTTCGAACAAGGTGTCGGCGAAGTAGAACATGGTTATCCGGTCTCGGATCGGCAGAAGGCGCCAGCAGGTTGCGGGCCACGTCGGGCATTCGATCTGGAAGCGCTCGGTCTAAGAACGCTAGTTCATGGCGAGGTCCTGCTTGCGGGTGGCCCAGCCGCATATGCGCTTCTCGATCACGGCGAAGACCGCGTAGAGAAGGATTCCGAGGATGGCCAGGGCGAACAGGCCGGCGAAGGCGAGCGGCACGTCGAAGCTTGCCGTCGCCATCATCATCACCGTGCCGATGCCGCGGTTGGCGGCGACCGTTTCCGACAGCACGGTCCCGACGAAGGCGAGCGTCACCGCCACTTTCAGCGAGGCGAAGAAATAGGGCATGGTGCGGGGCAGGCTGACATTGCGCAGCACCTGGTAACGCGATGCGCCGAGCGCCTTCAGCACGTCCTCCATTTCCGGCTCGGTGGTGGCGAGCCCGGTCGCGACATTGACGACGATCGGGAAGATGCAGGTGGTGAGCGCGGTCAGCACCGCCGGCAGCGTGCCGGAGCCGAACCAGAGCACGAAGATCGGCACCACGGCGACCTTGGGGATCGAGGAAAAGCCGACCAGCAGCGGATAGGCAACATTATAGGCCGTGCGCGATATGCCGACGATCGCGCCGAGGGCAACGCCGATCACCATGCCGAAGAAGAAGCCGACCAGGGTCGTCAGCAGGGTCTGCAGGATATGCGGCCACAGTGCCGGCATGTTGACGATCAGCGTCGAGAGGATCGCGGACGGCTTCGGCAGCACGATCGGACTGACTTCGAAGACCACGCAGGCGACCTGCCAGAAGACGAAGAGCAGCAGGATGAAGCTCGCCGATTTCAGATGCTCGATGGTGGTTCGCGACAGTTTCACGGCGTGACCTCCTTTTGTTTCAGACGAGCCTCGAAGATCAGCCGGCGCAATTCGTTGGTGAGATCCGAGAAGGCGGGCTCGAAGGTGGTTTCAAGCGTGCGCGGACGGGAAAAGCCGACTGCCCTGTCCTCGGTCACCCGGCCGGGACGGGCGCTCATCACCAGGATGCGGCATAGACGCCCGAGCCGACGCGCGAGACGGCCTCGCCGGAACCGCCGCCTGCATCGAACTGGCAGGAAAGGCCCGCCTCCTTGTACCAACCGTTCTGTTCGGCCAGAAAGAAGGCCGCGTTGGAGCCATCGAACGGCGCCGCGAACGAGAATTTGACCGTGGTCTCCGCTGCCGCGCCGCCGGCTTTCAGGACGAAGGGCGCCGCGAGACTGGCTCCGACAAAGGCCCTGCGTGAAAGTTTCAGTCCTGCCATTTGCTTCCCCTTTTTGATGGACTTGACAGAAATGGTCTTGCAAGGGGTGTGCCAGACTGTAAACATGAATAAAAACAATCAAGCGTTCAGAATTGTGCACAATTTCGTGCACCAGAGAATGCAGAGGACGTCCACAAATGAAGCAGCCAGGCAAGCTCGTCGGCGTTATGAATGACCGGAACCGGCCAAGAGTGGAGACAGCCGAGGATGCCTATGAGCACCTTTTCTCGGCCATTGTCGATCAGCGGCTTCTGCCCGGGACGAAGCTGACCGAACTGGCGCTTGTCGAGGCGCTGGGGATCGGCAGGCGCGCCATCGCCACGGCGCTCCAGCGACTGACGTGGGAGAAGCTCGTCATTTTCCTGCCGAAGCGCGGCGCCTTCGTCGCCGCCCCCGATGCCGATGAGGCGCGTGCCGTTTTCGCCGCGCGCATCGCCATCGAGGCGGGCACCACGGAGGCGGTGGCACGGGCGGCCGATCAGAAAGCGATCGCGCGACTGCAGGAAAACATCGAGCAGGAACACAAGCTGCGCGAACAGGGCCACATGCGCGAGGCCATCCACCTTTCAGGCGGCTTCCACGTCCTGATGGCCGAACTTTCGGGCAATCCGATCCTGGCCGAACAGGTTCGCCTTCTCGTTGCCCGCACCAGCCTGATCGTCAATCTGTTCGACAACCAGATCGGCCTTGCCGGCTGGCACGACCACCATGACGAACTGATCAATCATTGCGCCAGGGGCGAGGTCGACGAGGCCGTCACGCTGATGCGCGCGCATATCGCCGAACTCCAGGAAGCCCTCATCCTCGACCGCCGCCGGCCGGTCGCCTTCGACATGGTGGGTGTTTTTGGACGTTAGGCGATTTCGTACAACCATAGCGGACCGGGACAAAGGCCATGCTTGATTATGTAACCCATCTGTTCCGGCTGAAGGCCATCATCGAGGAAGGCAGCCTCGGACGGGCGGCCCAGCGGCTCAACGTCACCCAACCGGCGCTGTCGCGCTCGGTCTCCCAGCTTGAGAAGCATTTCGGCCAGCCGATCCTGATCCGCCATTCCCGCGGCGTCGCGCCGACGCCATTCGGAGAACGGGTGCTCTCCTCGGCGCTCGGCATCGAACGTCATTGGCAACTGGCCGAAAAACTGCTGCAGACCGATCCGGCCGAGGGCAAGACCTCGATCAGGATCGGCGCCGGGCCGATCTGGCGCGGCGCGATCCTGCCGGAGTTCATCAACCAGCTCCAGAAGGATTTTCCGAAGGTCGTCTTCGAACTGCTCAGCATCGAACCGCGCGGCAGCCTGCGGGACCTCAAGGAGGGTCGGCTCGATTTCGTCTTCACCGGCGTCGACCTCACGCCCGAAGGTGAACCCGGCATATCGGTGATGCCGTTTGCCCGCATCCTCGCCAATGTCGTCGCCCGCAAGAACCATCCGATCTTCCGGCATCGCGGCCCGGACGGAACGATCGCGCCGATCCGGCTGCTCGATTTTCCCTGGGTCGTCTACAGCGCGATGCCGAACTATCGCGACATGATGCGCCACGCGATCTATGAACATCTCGGCGTCGAACCCGAGGTCCGCGTGATCTGCGACGGATTGCTGCCGACGCTGAGGCTGCTGGAGCTCGGCGATTTCCTCGCCGTGATGCCGCACGCGGCGATCAATCGCGACCTCACCCCAAACCTGAGGGCCGTGCCCGCTGGGCTCACGCCGCGCCGCAACCAGGCTGCCTTCTTCTACCGTTCGGAAATGGATGACTGGGAGATCGTGCAGGCCATCCGGCGGCTCTGCCTGCAACGGTTCGGGCCGTTGGAGAGCCAAAAGCCATAAACATCATTAATGGCTGACGCTGGTTATTATGCTTGTGTCACATGGGTGAGCGAACCATTCTCCGCCGCACGAGGAGATTTCGCTGCCAACGGCCTTCTTTCGAGCGCCGCACGGCAGAGCCAATGACCAGGAGGAGCCTATGACCTTTCAATTCAACGGATGGCGGAAATGCGTTTCCGCCGTTGCACTTGCCGCAGCGCTCGCCGTGCCCGGCGCGGCGTTTGCCGAAACGCTGACAATCGCGAGCCCGGGCGATGCCCAGCCCAAGAACATCCTGCCGATCCGCGCCGGCAATACGTCCTGGGTGCAAGCTGTATTCGAGCCTCTGGTGCGAATCATGCCGGGCGATGACACCCCGCAGCCGGTGCTCGCCAAGAGCTGGACCGTCTCCGAGGACGGCAAGACCGTGACCTTCGAACTTGAGGACGGCGTCACCTTCCATTCGGGCCGTCCGTTCACGTCCGCCGACGTAAAATTCACGCTGGAAACGGCCGCCGACAAGGCCTCCGCGTCCCAGTTCTCCTTCATCGCCAGCGCGATTTCCGAGATCGCGACGCCGAGCGACACCGAGGTCGTGCTGACGCTCGAAAGGCCGATGCCGAACCTGTTCGAGTTCCTGTCCCAGACGGTCATCGTCGACAAGGATACTTACGACCAGCGTGCTGACGGCAAGGTGCTTGTCGGCACGGGACCCTACAAATTCGCCGACTGGGTGCCCGGCGCCTCCATCCGGATGGTGTCCTATGACGGTTATCGCGACCCCTCCGCCCATGCCTTCGACGAAATCGACATCGCCGTCATCACCGACCCGACCGCGATGATTTCGGCGCTCCGCTCGAACCGCGCCCAGCTCGCCATGCAGATGCAGCCGCGCGACGCGATCGAGCTTTCGGGCAATCCGATGTACCAGACCGTGCCCACCGCCGGCTCGATTTATCCGCTCGGCGTCAACGTCACCGACGCGCCGTTCGATGACAAGCGCGTGCGCCAGGCGGTCGGCTATGCGATCGACCGGGACCGTATCAACCAGCAGATTTTCGACGGCCTCGGCACGCCGACAGACCTGTTCTGGCCGACCTCTGACGAACAGGCGCAGCACTATGCCTACAACCCGGACAAGGCCCGCGAACTGCTGAAGGAGGCCGGCGCCGAGGGCGCGACCGCCACCGTCGCCCTCCACGCCCTGCCCTCGCAGCGGGCGATCTTCGAGATCGTGCAGAACAACCTCACCGATGCCGGTTTCAAGGTCGAGGCCAATATCCTCGACCCGTCCACCTATGGCCAGCAGCAGATCGCCGGCGAACTCGGACCGGTGTTCATCCAGCTCCACGGCATGGATGGCCTCAGCCCGGCGACGCTGCTCAGCGCCGCACCGGCCTTGCGCGACGGCAATCCCTCTCACTTCTGGACCGACGAGTATCTGAAGCTGCGCGACGCCGTCCAGAGCGCTGCGAACAAGCAGGCCTCCGACGACGCGGTCAAGGCGCTCGGGGACTATCTCCTCGACCAGGCCTTCAACCTCAACATCCTGTCGGCGCCGACGCTCTCGGTCTCGACCACCAATCTTGAGGGCGTCGAATACACCACGACCGGCTATATCGTGTTCAATCACGCTTCCGGCGGCTGACATTCGGCGGGCCGCACGACAGGCGGCCCGCCCCCAATCCATCCATGACAAGAGCCTGCGACCGTGCGTACCATTGTCCTGATGTTCGACAGCCTCAACCGGCTCTATCTTCCGGCCTATGGCGGAACCCGGTTCGATCTTCCCAATTTCAGACGGCTTGAAAGCCGGACCGTGACCTTCGACCGGTGCTATGCGGGCTCCATGCCCTGCATGCCCGCGCGCCGGGAGATGCACACGGGCCGCCCCAATTTCCTGCATCGCGGCTGGGGTCCGCTCGAGCCGTTCGATGACAGCAGCTACGAGATTCTCGGCAAGCACGGCGTCTATACCCATCTCGTGACAGATCATGTCCACTACTGGGAGGATGGCGGCGCGACCTATCATCCGCGCTTCTCCTCCTACGAGTTCATTCGCGGACAGGAAGGCGATCCCTGGAAGGGGCATGTCGCCGATCCGGTGATCCCGCCCGCGCTCAACTGGCGCGGCGGCAAGGGCTGGCGGCAGGACTGGATCAACCGGGCCTATACCGCCACCCGCGAAAGCCATTTCCAGACGAAAACCCTTGATGCCGGACTGGAATTCATCGACACCAATGCCGCCGCCGATAACTGGCTGCTGCAGATCGAGTGTTTCGATCCGCACGAGCCCTTCTTCACGCCGGAGGAATATCACGGCCTGACGGGCGTGCGCGACGACATGCCCCATTACGACTGGCCGGATTATCGGCCGGTTCTGGAGGACGGGGAAACGGTCGATCAGGTCAAGGCGCGCTACGGTGCGCTCCTGAAGATGTGCGATGACAGCCTCGGCCGGCTGCTCGACCGGATGGATGCGGGCGACATGTGGAAGGACACGATCCTGATCGTTTGCACCGACCACGGCCTGCTGATCGGCGAGCGCGACTGGTACGGCAAGAATGTCCAGCCATGGTATGAGGAAACCATCCATACGCCACTGTTCGTCTGGGACCCGGTCTCGGGCAACCAGGGGACCCGCGACGGCAGCCTTGTCCAGACCGTCGATTTCGCTGCGACCTTTCTCGATGCGTTCGGGCTTGAACCGACGCCCGACATGCAATCGTGCTCAATCCTGCAGCACCTGCGCACCGGCGCACCGGTGCGCGAGACCGCGCTTTTCGGCATTTTCGGCGGTCATGTCAGCATCACCGACGGGCGCTACGTCTATATGCGCGCCTGCGCCACGCCGCAGAACCGGCCGCTCGAGGAATTCACCCTGATGCCGACGCGGATGAAGGCGCGGTTTTCGGCGGGCGAACTGAGAGACTTCCGGGTCGCCCCCCCCTTCGCCTTCAC
The DNA here is from genome assembly GCF_002043005.1 of Martelella mediterranea DSM 17316. Lineage (NCBI taxonomy): Bacteria > Pseudomonadati > Pseudomonadota > Alphaproteobacteria > Hyphomicrobiales > Aurantimonadaceae > Martelella > Martelella mediterranea. Next base: position 218,715 of record NZ_CP020330.1, read on the forward strand.
CAAGGGCGTGCAGACCATCGTCACGCGCGGCGGCGCCTTCGGCAATCCCTATCATTTCGGAACGCTGCTGTTCGACCTTGAAACCGATCCGGACGAAACGACGCCGTTGAACGATCCCGCGCTCGAAACCCGAATGGCGACCATGCTGGTCGAGGCGATGCGGAAAAACGACGCGCCGGCCTCGCAGTATGAGCGCCTCGGCCTGCCGGAAACCGGCCCTGTCGAAGAACGGCATCTGCTGATCGAAAGGCAATGGCCGCAGATCGAGCGCAGCCGCCAGCGCAACTGGAAGCAGGCGCCGGCGGATAGCTACGGCCCCGCCGCCCGTCTCACCATTGCCGAAGTCTTTGCCGATCCGGCCCTGAAGGCGCTCGTCGACGAGGCGTTCGGCTTCGCCCTCGGCCCGGCGATGGTCGAGCGCTTCGGCCGCAACAGCCTCTGGGCGCTCGCGGTCATGTCGCCCGGCGTCACGCCCGGGGATCTGCACGCCCTCGACGACCGGCTCGTCCGGCATCAGCCCGCATAGGAAGTCCCATCATGCAACCGAATATTCTTCTGGTTTTCCCGGATCAACTGCGCTCCGACTGGGTGGAGCCACGGGCGACGGTTCCTGTCAGGACGCCGAACGCGAAGGCGCTCGCCGAAAGCGGCGTCAACTTCGAGCATGCCTGGACGCCATCGCCGATCTGCGCGCCGGCACGCGCCTGCATCGCCACCGGCCGCCGTTACGATCGCAGCCCGGTGCAGCATAACAACCAGAATGTGCCGGCGGGCGCCGACACGATCTACCGGCGCATGGCCGACAAGGGTTATGCGGTTTCCACGGTCGGCAAGCTCGACCTGTTGAAGGGTTTCATGGACTGGGGTGCCGACGGCAAGCACATGACGGAGGCCGGCGAAAGCCGCCTCGCCGATCTCGGCTTTACCCGCGGCATCGACAATGCCGGCAAGCATGACGCGATCTATGGCCGCGAGCGCGGCGCCCGCGAGCCCTACATGACCTATCTCGCCGAGATCGGGCTTGCCGACGTTCATGACGCCGATTTCCGCCGCCGCGACCGCGCCAATATTCCGGCGACCGTCAACGAGATCGCCGCAGGCGACCTTCCGTTGCCCGACGCCTATACCAATCCCGATCTCTCGCCACTTCCGGACGAGGCCTATTGCGACAACTGGATCGGCCGCCAGGCGATGAACGAACTCGAGGGCCTGAAGGACACCGGCAAGCCGTGGTTCCTTACCGTCAACTTCGCCGGCCCCCACGAACCGCTCGACGTGACGGAGCGCATGCGCGACCGCTGGAAGGACGTGGCCTTCCGGGAACCGGCCGACGGCTCCCCCGATCCGCGACACCAGATGATCCGGCAGAACTATGCCGCGATGATCGAGGTCATCGATGACTGGCTCGGGCGCTTCCTCGCCTTTCTCGACGAGACCGGACAGCGCGACAACACGCTGGTGGTGTTTGCCTCCGACCACGGCGAAATGCTCGGCGACCACAGGCTCTGGGCGAAGTCGATCCCCGACGAGAATTCCGTGCGCGTGCCGATGATCGTTGCTGGCGCGGGTGTTTCGGTCAGGGACCGCTCCGTCCGGACGCCGGTGTCCCTTCTCGACATGGCGAAGACCTTCCTCGATTTCTCCGGCGCGCCCGGCGAAGGCATGGAAGGCGACAGCCTGCGCGGCCTGCTCGAGGGCGAGGCCGAACCCGAGACGCGGCTCGTATTTTCCGGCCTCGGCCCGTGGCGGGCGGTGACCGATGGCCGCTTCAAGCTCGTCGCCGGCGACTGGCGCGCGATCCGGCCGGGCAAGATGCAGTTCACCGAATTCGATCCCGCCGGCCTCGATACGGTCGCGCTGTTCGATCTCGATGAGGATCCGGAGGAGCGCCGTGACATCGCCGCCGCGCATCCCGAGATCCGCGACCGTCTGCTGGAAGCGATCCGGGACGATATGGCGCGCCGCTAACGGAATTTGCTGCGGGTGCGGCGAATAACTGTACCCGCCGGCAACCCCGGGAAGGTATGCCGCGGCTAGGCGACAACGCAGGCTCGCCCCTCAGAACCGGGCCTGCTCCTGCCCGCAGAAGGGATCGACCGGGCTTTTGCCGGTGAACGGCTTTTCGCCGGTCATACAATCGAGCACCGCCTCCTGCATCTCGTCGGAGGTCGCATAGGCATTGATGACGGCGGGCATGCGCGGTGCGTCGTAGAGGTAATAGGGATAGCCGAAGGAGACGAGCGCGGTCGCCGCCTCGTGCCACGGCCGCTTCATCGCCATCCGGAAATCGCCCATCAGCCGGGCCCAGTCGAGGAAGATGTGGCTGCGCGTCAGCAGCGTCTCCTCGGCCAGGAGATAGAGCGCGAGGTCGTATTCCGCGGGCTGCCACGGATCGCCGTGGGCGAAGACCGTCACCTCGAAACCGCGTGCGCGCATCATCTCCGGCAGGGCAAGCGGCATCGGGGCGCCGTGGATCGGCGAGACGATGCCACCGGAGATGACAAGCACCCGGCGGTGGGTTTCCGGTGACAGCGGAAACAGGTTCCGCACATCCTTCACCAGCGTCGGTGCGCGGGCAAACGCCTCTGCGGCGGTCGCCTTCGCCTCCGGCGTCGCCAGCCGGGCAAGGGGTTCGGCTGCCGCCTCACGGCAATGAAGTCCGAGCGCGGCTTTCATTCCCAGAACCCGCGTCAGGGCTTCGGCGAGGCGCGCCTCCGGCAGGCTGCCATCCTCCAGCGCGGCGCGGACAAGGGCGATATCGCCCGGCAGGTCGCCGGTGAACAACACCATGTCACACCCGGCGCGGAGCATTTCGACCTTGGCCGGGCCGGCCGCCATATAGGACGTCGCGCCCACCATCTCTGAGGCATCCGAGACGATCAGGCCGTTGAACCCCAGCCGGTTGCGAAGCAGTTCCTGATTGAGAAGCCGCGAAAGCGACGCCGGCCGATAGAGTTCCTCCGGCCCGGCCTCGGGATCCAGCATGCGCACGAAGGCTGGCAGCGCGATATGGGCGGACATCACCGACAGCACATTGTTTTCGATCCCGGCCCGATAAAGCCTGCCGAAGGTTTCCTCCCACGCATCCATCGACAGCGGATTGACGGTGGTCACCAGATGCTGGTCGCGGTCGTCATAGCCCTCGCCCGGCCAGTGTTTCAGGCAGGCGGCAATGCCATGGCGCTGCAGCGTCTCGATCTGGACCATCGCGTGACGTTCGATCAGCGCCGGATCGGAACCAAACCCTCGGGTCGCCACGATCGCCGAGCGGAACGCGGCATTGATGTCGATAACCGGCGTGAACGACCAGTTGGTGCCGACCGCCCGCGCCTCCTCGGCCATCAGCGTGTAGATGTCGCGGGTGAGCGCCGTGTCATCGGCCGCCGCCAGCGCCAGCGGGTTCGGAACCTGAGTTCCGAAGGGAAAGGACATGCGCGAGCCTTCGAGATCCGCCGAGACCAGCAGCGGAACCTTCGACCGTTGCTGCAGGGTTTGCAGGAGCGTCACCTCGGCGGCCCCATCCTGCGAGAAGAAGCGCGTGACCCCGCCCGGCCGCAGCCTTTCGATTTCCGCCGCCCATGGCCCGGCCGGCCCGTGCAGGCCGATGACGAAAAGCTGCGCGATCATGCTTTCGACGTCGCCCGCGAGTGCCGCCGCGGACTGCGCCACCCAGGCGATATCCTCCTCCGAGAGGTTGAAGGGTTGCTCCCTCAGAAGATTGAGCGGCAGATCGTCCGGTGTCATGCATGTTCCTCCCCGCAAGACGCTTCAATGTGTTTCTGGATAGCCCTCGTGGGCAATGGTCGACAATGTTTTTGTTGGGACCGGCCATAAACGACAGTTATGCCCGCCACGGTTCGAAAGCCGCAGGCAGGCCGGTTTCGCGCACCTGAAGCGTCGCCGTTTTGCTGGCCGCTTCAAGGTCTCAAGCGCCTGCGGCTCAACGTCCGGAGTTTGATCGAAGCCTCGCTTTCTGCCGAGCGCGAAACCATTGTCGGCCGCAGACGACGGCACGACGCCCTGGCTCCATGCCCTGCACCGAGGCCACCGCCCCGCCCGGTGGAGCGTCAAAATTGACTTGTGTTAAACCTAGCAAGTGCTAGGTTGTTTTAAGAGGGCGTCAGGGGAGTGACGCCACGAAGGAGGATTTCCATGCCCAACCCGAAACTGTTTTCGGTCACCCGTCGTCGTCTGCTGACCGGTTCCGCGCAGGCCGCAGTGATGATCGGCGCCATGCATTATGTCCCGGCTCTTGCCCAGGACACGTCGCGCGCGGTCATTGCCCAGGCCTATGACGCCCAGCCGCGCAACCTGCTCGCCTTTCGCGGCGGCAATTTTCCCTGGATCAAGAATGTCTTCGAGACGCTGACCTATACCGATCCCGAAACGTTCGAACCGCAGCCCGAGCTTGCCACCGACTGGACGCTGTCTGATGACGGCATGACACTGACGCTCAACCTGCGCGACGACGTCACCTTCCACACCGGCCGCAAGATGACCGCGGCGGATGTGAAATACAGTCTCGAGACCGCAGCGCTTCCCGAAACCGCTTCGCAGATCGGCTTCATCGCCCGCAGCTTCAAGGCGATCGACACGCCCAGCGATACGCAGGTGGTGATCACCTTCTCGCAGCCGACATCGAATGTCTGGGACCTGTTCGAGGAAACCCCGATCATCGACAAGGAAACCTATGCCGAGCGCGAGGACGGTTCGAAGGTGATCGGCACCGGCCCGTACAAATTCGTGAGCTGGACGCCGGGCGCCGAGCTGCAGCTCAGCCGGTATGACGGCTATCGCGACAAGGATGCCGCGAAAATCCACGATCTCGACTACGCCATCATCGCCGATCCGACGGCGACGATCGCCGCCGTCCGCTCGGGCCGTGCCCAGATCGGCTACGGCATGACCCCGCGGGACGTCATCGAGTTCGACCGCAACCCGATGTACACGATCGTCAGCACCGCCGGCACGATCTATCCGTTCGGCGTCAATGTGGAAGAAGGTCCGTTCGACCAGAAGACCGTCCGTCAGGCCGTCGGCTATGCCATCGACCGCCAGCGCATCATCGACCAGGTCTTCGACGGCGCCGGCACCCCGACGGACCTTTTCTGGTCCCCCTCCTCCCCCGGCTATACCGAGGAGCAGGCGAACCGCTATTCCTACGATCCCGAAAAGGCCAGCAAGATGCTGGAGGACGCGGGCGCCAAGGGTGCCAAGGTCACGATCGTCATTCCCGCCATTCCGGCGAACCGCTCGATCTTCGAGATCGTGCAGAACAATCTGCGCGAAGTCGGGCTCGAGCCGGAGGCCAGGGTTCTCGACGTCGCCGAATACGACCAGCGGCAGGTGGCCGGCGACCTCGGCCAGTCCTTCATCCTGATCCATGGCCAGGTCGGCTTCCAGACCGCGACGCTTCTCTCCTCGCTGCCGTCACTGCGCAAGGGCAACCCGTCGCATTTCTGGAGCGACGAATACGAGACGCTCCGCAACGCGGTCTCGGCCGCCTCGACGGCTGACGACCAGGCCAAGGCCGTCACGGCGCTGTCGGAATATATGCTGGACGAGGCCTTCACGCTGGCGCTCCTCCAGGCGCCGTCCCCCAGCGTCGTTTCCGCCGATCTCGAAGGTGTCTCGTTCTCGCGGCGGGGCTACATCCTGTTCAAGAACGCCACCTACAGGTAAATCCAATGTTCGGCTTTCTCCTCCGCAAGCTCCCTGCGGTGATCCTCGTCGCCTTCGTGTCGTCAATCATCGCCTTCACCCTGCCGCGCCTTGCGCCCGGCGATCCCGCGATTACGGTCGCCGGCTCCGATGCGACGCAGGAGCAGCTCGAGGCCGTGCGCGAGGAGCTCGGCCTCAACCAGCCCATGCCGGTGCAGTACATCCACTGGCTGACGGGCGCGCTGCAGAGCGATTTCGGTCAGTCCTACGTCATGCGCCGGCCGGTATCGACGGTCATCGCCGACCGGCTGGAAAGCACGCTTGAGCTTGCGGGACTGGCCACGATCATCATGATCGTCGTCGGGCTGGGGCTTGGCGTGCTCGCGGGAACGGAGCGAACGCCCTGGGGGCGCGCGGTGCTCGACGTCGCCACCACGATCCTGCTGGCGACGCCGCCATTCCTGACCGGGCTGATCCTCATCCTCATCTTCGGGATTGCCTTCCAGCTGCTGCCTGTCTCCGGCGAGGTCAACCTGTCGAAGGATCCGGTGATGGGCTTCAAGTTCCTCATCCTTCCCGCGATCGCGCTGGCGCTGCCGCAATCGGCCATGATCGCACGCCTGCTGCAGACCACGATGAACTCGACCCGCGGCGAGGATTTCGTCGATCTGGCCAAGGCCAAGGGCGTGCCGCGCGGCCGGATCGTGCGCAAACACGTGCTGCGCAACAGCCTCGGCCCGGCAATCGTCGCCATCGGCCTCAGGATTGGCGACCTGCTTGCCGGCGCCATCATCATCGAGGCGATCTTCGCCCGAAACGGTCTCGGCGCGCTCGCCATCTACGCTGTGCAGAGCCGCGACTATTATGTGCTGCAGGCGCTCATCCTCGGCGCCGTCATCGTCGCGGTGCTGATCCAGCTCCTCTCCGAAATTCTCATCGCCGCGCTTGATCCGCGCATCCGGCTGGAGGGTTGAAACCATGTCCGAAACATCCCTGAACGACACCGCGGAAGACCGTCACGGCGATCAGAAATGGACGGTTCATCCCGCCCTTCGCGGCTATGGCGAGGCGCTGACGACGCCCAAGGGCATCATCGCCGTCGCCATCATCATTCTCCTGACAGGCGGCGCGCTGCTGGCGCCGGTACTGTTTCCGGGCGGTTACGATCAGCAGTCGCGCGATGCGCTGCTCGGCGTCAGCCTCGCGCACCCGTTCGGCACGGACGAGCTCGGGCGCGACATCATGGTACGCAGCATCTATGGCCTCAGAACCGACCTCAGCCTGGTCTACACCGCCGTACCGCTGTCGATGGTGATCGGCACGCTGCTCGGCCTGCTCGGCGTCATCTCCGCCCGGCTCGGCACTTTTGTCCAGCGCGGTCTGGATGTGATCGCCGGTTTCCCAGGACTCATCCTCGGCATCAGCGTGGTGATCATCTTCAGCGCCGGCTGGCAGGCGCTGGTCATCGCCATCACCATCCTCGGGCTTCCGGCCTTCGGCCGGTTGGCGCGCGCGACGATGCTGTCGCAGATGCAGCGCGAATACGTCACCGCGGCCCGCACGCTCGGCGCCACGAAATGGCAGATCATGGTCCGCCACGTCCTGCCCAACGCGGTCGAGCCAATCATCGTCCAGGGCGCGATGTTCGTCGTCGCCGCCGTGTTCATCGAGGCGGCGCTTTCGATCGTCGGCCTCGGCCTACAGCCTCCCGAACCCTCCCTCGGCACGCTTCTCAATGTCGGCATGCGCTACATCTCCCGCGCGCCGACCTATGTGATCGGGCCAACCGCCATCCTGATCCTGCTCGCGCTCGGATTCAGCCTTCTCGCCGATGCGCTGAATGCCGCCGTCAACCGCTCGGAATAGATCATGACCGCCATTGCAACCGATCCGCTGCTCCGGGTCGATAACCTCACCACCGCCTTCGGCAACCGCGATGCCGGCATCACCGCCGTGCGCAACGTCTCCTTCGAGGTCGGCCGCGGCCGCGTGCTCGGCATCGTCGGCGAAAGCGGCTCCGGCAAGTCGGTCACAGCGCGGTCCATCCTGCGGCTCTTGCGCAAGCCGGGCCATGTCCGCGAAGGCTCGGTGAAGCTCGCCGGCCGCGAACTGCTGACGCTTCCCGAAGAGGAAATGCGCAAGATCCGCGGCAAGGACATCGCCATGGTGTTCCAGGATCCCCAGTCCGCGCTCAACCCGGTGATGCGGGTCGGCGACCAGATCGTCGAGGCACTGGAAGTCCATGGCGTCAAGGGTCCGGCCGCCCGCGAGCGGGCCAGGGAACTGCTGCGCCAGGTCGGCATTCCCGACGTCGAGCGCAACATTGACAACTATCCGCACGAATTCTCCGGCGGCATGCGCCAGCGCGTGGTGATCTCGATCGCGCTCGCCAACCATCCGAGCCTGCTTCTCGCCGACGAGCCGACAACGGCGCTCGACGTCACGATCCAGGCACAGATCCTCCGGCTGCTCGTCAAACTTCGCGACGAGCTCGGCGTCTCCATCGTCATGATCACCCACGACATGGGCGTCGTCGCCGAACTCTGCGACGATCTCGTGGTGATGTATGGCGGCCGGGTGGTCGAAACCGGGCTCGTCAGCGATGTGCTGACGGCGCCACGCCACCCCTATACCGCGGCGCTGCTGCGCTCCGTGCCGCGCCTTGACGCCGACGACGCCCACGAGCTGCCGGCGATTCCCGGCCAGCCGCCGATCCCGGCCTTCCTGCCGTCCGGCTGCGCCTTCCATCCGCGCTGCGCGCATGCAATCGAAGCCTGTCGGGAGAAGGTTCCGCCACTTGCGCAATTGCAGCCCGGCCACCGTTCAGCCTGTCACGTGGCGCAGGCGGGTAAAACCGACCTCGCCCCACCGCCGTCCGCAGCCCTCCCCGCGCGGGCGGCGGTGCCCGACAACGCGAAACCCTTCCTGAAGGTCACAAACCTGAAAACCGATGTCGCCGCCGGTTCCGGCGGCATGTTCCGCAAGCATACCCCGGTCTATGCCGTCGACGGCATCTCCTTCGATGTCTATCTCGGCCAGACCTTCGGTCTCGTAGGGGAATCGGGCTGCGGCAAGTCGAGCCTGTCGCGCTCGCTGGTCGGCATCAACCATCCGACCTCCGGCACGATCGAACTTGACGGCCGTGACGTCACCGCGATGACGACCGAGGACCGGCACTTCATCAACCGCCGCGTCCAGTATGTCTATCAGGACCCCTCGGCCTCGCTCAATCCGCGACGCACGATCGCGCAATCGCTGGAAGAGGCGCTCGCCGTGGTCGGGCTCACGGGCCGGGCGGCGCGGGCGCGGGCCGCCGACCTGATGAACACGGTCGGGCTGGCGCCGCATTTCCTCAGCCGCTATCCGTTCGAGATCTCGGGCGGCCAGCGCCAGCGCGTCGGCATCGCCCGCGCGCTCGCCGTCGAGCCGAAGCTCCTGATCTGCGACGAGCCGGTCTCCGCCCTCGATGTCTCGATCCAGGCCCAGATCATCAACCTTCTCGACGATCTCAAGACCGAACTGGGGCTCGGTTACCTGTTCATCGCCCATGACCTGGCGGTGGTGAAGCATATCTCGGACATGGTCGCGGTGATGTATCTCGGCCGGCTGGTGGAAACCGGCACCACAGACGATGTCTACAACCGTCCCCGCCACCCCTATACCCAGGCGCTGCTTTCGGCGACGCCCGAGGCCGACGTGACCCGCCGGGACCGCGAACGCATCTACCTTGGCGGCGAACTGCCCTCCCCCGCCAACCCGCCCTCCGGCTGTCGTTTCCGCACCCGCTGTCCGATCGGACCGCTCCATCGTCCCGATCGACAAATCTGCAAGGACAGCGATCCCGCGCTTGCCGAACGGGACGGGCGCTCGAAGGTCGCCTGCCATTTTGCCGCCGAGCGCGATGCACTGCTCCTCTCCGAGGCCCAAAATCCGGAAGGTGCACAGCAACGATGAAGGCAAAAGCAGAACCACGCCGCCGGCGCAGTCCAAAGGGCGAGAGCCGGCGCCAGGAAATCCTCGATGCCGCCACCAAGCTGTTCTCCCATGGCGGCTTCCACACCGCGAGCCTCGCCGATATCGCCGATGCCGTGGGACTGACGCAGGCCGGCCTGCTGCACTATTTTCCGTCCAAGGCGGAACTGCTGCTTGCGGTGCTGCGCCAGCGCGAGGAGCGCGTTCTGGTGGACGAGACCGCCGATGCCGCCAACAAGGGCATCGCCTATGCCGAGGCCTTCGTCGAGACCTTGCGGCGGAACGAGAAGAACCCGGTGATGGTGCAACTCTTCGCGATCCTGTCACACGAGGCGATCTTCACAGACCATCCGGCCCATCCCTGGTTCCGCGAACGATACGCAGCCGTCGTCATCAAGGCGACCGACCAGCTTGCGGCGACGATCGACGAAACGAAGCTGCCGCCCGGCACGACGGTGGAAAGCATCGCCCGGCTGATGATCGCCGCCGCCGACGGGCTGAGACTGCAATGGCTGCTCGATCCGAAAGCGCTCGAACGCCCGAAGGTGATGAACGAGTTCTTCGCTCTCCTCGCCCCCTATATCAAGAAACCGGACTGACGGCCCGTCACGACCGACACCCTCCAGGAGACAATCATGCGCGCCGTCATGGTGATGTTCGATAGCCTCAACCGCCTGTTCCTGCCGGCCTATGGCGCCACGGATGTGGACCTTCCGAATTTCCGCCGGCTGTCAGAGCGCAGCGTGACATTCGACCGTTGCTATGCCGGCTCCATGCCCTGCATGCCGGCGCGGCGCGAGATGCATACCGGGCGCTACAATTTCCTGCATCGCGGCTGGGGACCGATCGAGCCCTTCGACGACAGCGTGCCGGAGATGCTGAGAGGGGCAGGCGTCTACACCCATCTTGTCACCGACCATCAGCATTACTGGGAGGACGGCGGCGCGACCTATCACAATCGCTACTCCACCTACGAATTCTTCCGCGGCCAGGAGGGCGATGCCTGGAAGGGCGAGGTCGCGGATCCCGTGATCCCGGAAACCGTGACCTGGCGCAAGGGCCGGCTCTGGCGGCAGGACTGGATCAACCGCAAATACCTGAAGACCGCCGCCGATTATCCGCAAACGCAGACCTTCGACGCTGGCCTCGGCTTCATGCGAACCAATGCCGATGACGACAACTGGTTCCTGCAGATCGAATGCTTCGATCCGCACGAGCCGTTTTTCACCGACGAGGCCCACAAGGCCCGCACCGGCGCGCAAGAGGCCGGGCTGCATTACGACTGGCCGGACTATCGGCCCGTTCTGGAGGACGCGGAAACGCTCGCCCGCCTGCGCAAATCCTATGCGGCGCTGCTGACCATGTGCGACGACAATCTCGGCCGGGTGATGGACCTCATGGACGCGCAGGACATGTGGAAGGACACGATGCTGATCGTGTGCACTGACCACGGTTTCCTGCTCGGCGAACACGGCTGGTTCGGCAAGAACATCCAGCCCTGGTTCGAGGAAAACATCCACACCCCGCTGTTCCTCTGGGATCCGCGCACCGGGGCGGCGGGGACGCGCTCGGATGCCCTCGTGCAAACGATCGATTTCGGCCCGACATTGCTCGAATATTTCGGCGTCGACCGCACGCCCGACATGCAGGGGCGGCCGATCGCGCCGGTTCTTTCCGGCAGCGAAAAACCGAGGCAGCACGCGCTGTTCGGCGTCTTCGGCGGGCATGTCAACATCACCGATGGCCGCTATGTCTATATGCGCGGGCCGGCGACCCCATCCAACGGCCCGCTTCACGAATACACGCTGATGCCGACGCGCATGGACCATCGCTTTGCCGTCCCGGACCTGCAGGAGGCGACCCTCTCCCCGCCCTTCAGCTTTTCGAAGGGCGTTCCGCTGCTGAAGGTCCGGGGCATGGCGATGGGCAACCCCTATGCCTTCGGCAGCCTGCTCTACGATCTTGAGACCGATCCCGAACAGCGCAATCCGTTGATCGATGACGAGCGCGAGCTCCTGATGGCGCAACGGCTTGTGGAGGCGATGCGCGAGGCCGAAGCGCCGCCCGAACAATATGAACGCCTCGGCCTGCCCGAGACCGGCGATGTCGGCCCCGAACACCTGCTTGTCCGCAAACAGAGAGAACTCTCGCTGGAAACCCTTGAACAGGACTGGACATCCGCGCCGGAAACGGAGTTTTCGCCGGCGCTCAGGCAACCGATGGAGACGCTCGACAAGGTCCTTCTGGAACAGGCCGCCGCAGCCCTTGGCCTCCCCGCCTACGGGCCGTTTATCGAACGCTTCGGTTACCTCTCCCTCTGGCAGATCTCGGTCATGCTGCCGAGCGTCTCGCCGGAACGGTTAAGGGCGTTTGAACGGACACACGGCCGAGGCGTGATGCAACCGGCAAAATGATGGCCGCCTGAACCAATGCATTTCGTCATCATCCGCCGCGCACTGTCCGGCGCGCGGCGGATGATGGTTTTCAGGTCATCAGGCCGGTTCTGACCATTCGGTCTCAAGATCGACGGCCAGACGCTGGCGGATATCGCCGGCATTGGCGGCCACGAGAAGCGCGTAGCGGCCGGCAGGCGCCATCCATCTCTGGCGTTCCACATCGAAATAGGCGAGATCGCGCGGCACGATGCCGAGGCTGGCCGTTCCGCTCTGTCCTGGCTTCAGGGCCAGACGCGCGAAGGCGCGCAGTTCCTTTTCCGGGCGGGCGACAGGAACGTCTTTAGCCATGGCTTCCGGATGGACGTAAAGCTGCACGACCTCGACGCCATCCGCCGCGCCCGAATTGACGATCGGTACGGTGACGGTGACACCGGCATCGGTCATAATCTCGGTGTCTGCGACGGCCTCGCCCCAGGTAAACTGCGTGTAGCCGAGGCCGAAACCGAAGGGAAAGAGTGGCGGTACATTGTGACTGTCGTGATGGCGATAGCCGACGAAAACGCCCTCATCGTAGCGCACATGCCCGTCCTTGCCGGGATAGGTGAGCGCGTCTTCGCTCCAGGCCGAATTGTCCTTCATGCGGCGTGGGAAGGTCTGCGGCAGCCGTCCGCCGGGAGATGCCGCGCCGCTCAGCACATCGGCAATCGCATTGCCGACCTCCTGTCCCGGGTACCAGAACTGGACGACCGATTTCACCTTGTCGAGCCAGGGCATTTCCACCGGCCCGCCGGTCTGCAGAACCACGACCGTGTTCGGATTGACGGCGGCAACGGCCTCGATCAGTGCATTCTGCCTGCCGGGCAGGGTCATGTCCGGCAGATCATACCCCTCGCTGTCCCATTCCTCCTGGCGGCCGACGAACAGCACCGCCACATCCTGCTCCGCCGCAAGCCTGACGGCATCATCGATTTCCGGCTGCCCCATCGTCTTTTCAATCCCGAACCTGAGCGCGCGGACGGTGATGCCGTTATCGGCGGTTGCCGGGGAACAATAGTCGATGACCAGCTGATAGGTGGTCCCGGCCTGAAGTTCGATATCCGCCAGCCTCTCATCATTGGCCGTGCCGAAAAAGTTCTGTCCGTGCGCCCAGTCGCTCTCGCCGTCGATCAGCAGTTCGCCATCAAGATAGGCGCGCGCAAGGCCGGCATTGGTCATTCCGGCGCGGTAGGTCCCGCTCTCCTCCGGAGTGAAGGTGGCGACGGCCCGCACGGAAAAATCGTTCTGGTCCAGTTCCGGTGCGGGCAAGTCGAACCAGAAGCAGTTGAGCGCCTCCTCGGTTGCGATGTGAGCGGGCTTGCCTTCAAGCCGGCGGCCGTGATGGAACCGAAGCTCGATATCGCCCTGCAGGACCTGCGTCAGCCTGTTGTTGGTGCAGCCCTTGGCATGGGAAACGCGATTGTCACCGAAGGCGGCCTTCAGTCCCTCCACCGGCGTCACCCGGTAGGGCGCGTTGATCTGCGCCGATCCGCCGCCCATCAACCGCGCCACGCCGGCATTGGGTCCGAGGGCCGCGATCGATACGGTGTTTTCCAGCGGCAGCAGGTCGCCTTCATTCTTCAGAAGAACGGCGCCTTCCGCACCGAGGCGACGGATCAGCGCACGGGTCTCCGGCGCATCACGCGACGTTTCCGCCTCGGGACCTGCGCTGTCGAAGGCGCCGACACGCTCGAACAGGACGAGCAGGCGCCGCGTTGCGGCACGGATCGTCTCGGGATCAACCTCCCCGGCCTTCACCGCGTCAAGAAGCCTGGTGCCGCGATAGCGTGCCGGCCCCGGCATTTCGAGGTCGTGCCCGGCATTGACCGAGCTCGCGACCGAATTCGTGCCGAACCAGTCCGACATGAAGATGCCGTCATAGCCGAACTCACCCCGCATCACGTCCTGCAGCGCCCATTTGTGGCTGTCCATATGGATGCCGTTGAGCCGGTTATAACCGGTCATCACCGCCCAGACGCCCGCCTTCTTGACCGCGGCCTCGAACGGCGGCAGGTAGATTTCGCGCAGCGTCCTCTCGTCGACATCGGAGGACACCGTCTGCCGGTCGATTTCGGAATCATTGGCGACGAAATGCTTGATCGTCGCCCCGACTCCATTGTCCTGCAGGCCCTTGATATAGGCGACGGCCAACATGGATGTCAGCAGCGGGTCTTCCGAATAGCATTCGAAATTGCGCCCGTTGAGGCCCGAGCGGTGTATGTTGACCGTCGGTGCCAGCAGCACGCGCGCCCCCTTCGAACGCGCCTCGGCGGCGAGCGTCGCCCCCATTTCATAAGCCGCGTCGCTGTTCCAGCTCGCGCCAAGCGCGATGGCGCAGGGGAAGGCAGCGGCCGGCGTGCCGTTGGTCAGCCCGCCCGCGCCGCGTGCGCCATTGGGGCCATCGGAGACCTTCACGGCCGGGATGGCGAGGCGCGGGATCGGAACGGTGGTCCAGAAATCCGCGCCCGCCATCAGCGAGACCTGCTCCTCCAGGGTCAATTCGTCCAGAAGTTGCTCGATATTGACGGCAGCGCCGCGCGTCTGCTCGCTGTTCATACTCGCCTCCCTTGATATCCGGCATGCTCGTTCCTGACCGACAACCACCCGGTCGGCGTGGCGTCGATCACTGTCGCGACACGAAATCATAAAAATCTACCAATTACTAGGTTTTTAAATCGGGCGCATTTCGTGTAATCTGAGAGCCGAATGGAGACGCCATCGCATGCCGAGGAAAAACCTGACGCAACCCGCCCCTCAAAAGCCAGAGAGCCGTGCGCGCGGCCCATATGGAAAGGGCCGGCAGCGGCGTGCGGAAATCGTGAAAGCGGCAGTTCGGGTGTTCAGCCAATCGGGCTATCAGAATGCGGCCATTGCCACCGTCGCCGCGGAGGTGGGGCTGACGCTTCCCGGCCTGCTGCACTATTTCCCGAGCAAGACCGATTTGCTGCTGGCTGTCCTGGAACAGCGCGATGAAGTCACCGCCGACATGCTGCCGAAGGAGAGCGCCGACTGGCGCACATTCCTCGGTTCGCTGGTGGACATCGTCCGGTATAACGAGACGATCCCGGGCGTGATCCGCGCCTTCGCGCTTCTGTCGGTGGAAAGCCTATCGGCCGACCATCCAGCGGCGGACTGGTTCGCGGACCGATCGGCAAAGACGCACGCCATGATCGCCAGAGCGCTCAGATCCGGACAGGCCGAGGGGACATTCGACCCGGCCGCCGATGCGGGCGCCCTCGCCTTCGAAATCATCGCCATGATGGACGGCCTGCAGGAGCAATGGCTGCGCTCGGGCGAAACCATCGACATGGCCGGCATCTTCGAAACCTACATCAACCGGCTTGCTGCGCGATACAGCCGCTGATCGCTCGCGATTTGGGCCGTCCAGCGATCGCGCTGAATGACACTGGAAACCATCGCCACAATGAGCGTTGATTCCAAAATCAGCCTGCCCGCGGCGAGCTGGTCCGTTTCCGGCTCGAGAGCCCCTCAGCGATTACGCTATGTGGTGTAGCTTGGACGACCACGTTTGGACGGAGGCGATGGTGACATTGTCGCCTCTCTGACAACAGACTTATCTGGATTGCTGAACGCGTCGACGAGGCCGGACCGGAATTGCTCCGGAAGCTCCCGGGCGGTCAACCGATCGACTTGACCAGCCGTTTCAACCCCGGGAGTGCGGTCAGCACCAGAAGCAGGACCGAAATCGCGATCATGACGGCACTGCCCGGTCGCTGGAGGAAGATCATCGGGTCGCCGCGTGACAAAAGCATGGCCCGGCGCAGATATTCCTCCATCATGGGCCCGAGGATGAAGCCGATCAGAAGCGGCGCGGGTTCGTAGCGGTAAAGCCTCAAGACATAGCCGAGCAGGCCGAAGCCGAGCATGGTCCAGACATCGAAGAGCGAGTGATCAAGGCTGTAGACGCCGATCGAGATCAGGACGACGATCGTCGGATAGAGGAAATAATGCGGAATACGCAGCAGCCTCACCCAGATGCCGATCAGCGGAATGTTGAGCACCAGCAGGAAAAGATTGCCGAACAGGAAGGAGACGATCAGGCCCCAGAACAGCGCCGGGTGATCGGAGATCAGGCGCGGCCCGGGGGTGACGCCGTGGATCATCAGGGCGCCGATCATCAGCGCCATCGTCGTGGATCCCGGTATGCCGAGCGTCAGCGTCGGGATGAAGGCGGTCTGGGCTGCGGCATTATTGGCCGATTCCGGCACCACCACTCCCTCGATCGCGCCCTTGCCGAAATTGGCGCGGTTGGGCGAGACGCGCTTTTCCACGGCATAGCCGATCGAAGAGGCGACCGTCTGGCCAGTGCCCGGCAATGTGCCGAAAAAGCTGCCGATCAGGCTGCCGCGAAGCGCCGGGCCGAGGCAACGCAGCCATTCGCCGCGCATCGGCAAGAAACGCTGCCAGGAGACCTTTTCCATGGCATAGGAGGCCGATGCCCCGCGCGCGGAAAACATCGCTTCGGAGACGCCGAAGAGCCCCATGGCGACGACCACGAGATTGATGCCGTCGCGGAGATCCTGAACGCCGCCGGTAAAGCGGGTGGCGCCGCTGTTGACGTCGACGCCGATCGTGCCGAGTAGAACGCCCAGCGTCACCATCATCACGCCGCGCAGCGTGCCGGAACTGGAGACCACGGATGCCGCGACAAGGCCGAGCAACATCACCGCGAAATAATCCGCCGGTTCCAATAGAAGCGCGAAATCCGCGAGCAGCGGCGCGAGCGCGGCAATCACCAGAATGCCGAAAACGCCGCCGAAGAACGAGGCAAGCGCGGTGACCAGAAGGGCGACGCCGGCGCGGCCCTCGCGCGCCATCGGATAGCCGTCGAGGCAGGTGATCGAGGAGGACGGCGTGCCCGGAATATTGAGCAGGATGGAGGCGATCGAGCCGCCATATTCCGCGCCGTAATAGACCCCGGCGAGCATGACGAGCGCGGTTTCCGGCGGCAGGTAGAAAGAGACCGGCAGCAGCATCGCAACCGCCGCCAGCGGACCGAGGCCAGGCAGAACGCCGATAAAGGTGCCGAGAAACGTACCGAGGAAACAGTAAAGAAGGTTGGAAACCGTGGTGGCGGTGGCAAAGCCGAGGGCGAGATTGTCGAGCATGGTTCAAAATCCCCGGAACGCTTCAAGCGGCAGCCTGAGACCGAAAATGAAGACGAGCCAGACGCCGAAAACGGCGCCGAGGACGAAACCCGCGCGTCGCAGCGGGGAGAGCGCGTCGACCGCGAAGCTGGCGATGAGGACGCAGACGCCAGCGCCCGGCAGCACGCCGAAGCGTGGTGTGACCAGCGCAAAACTTCCCACCGCAAGCACGATCGGAACGACCGCGCGCCAGTCGACCTTCTGATGTTCGGCGCGGTCCTTCATGTCGCCGACAAAGGCGACGGCTGCAAGGATGACGAGAATGCCGCCGGCTATCAGCGGAAAGGCGCCGGGACCCATGCGCCGCGGCGTGCCTAGGTCGAGCACGGTCAGCGAACCGAAGATAAAAACGAGGGCGATCGCGCCGATGAGAAGCGTGCCCGCCTGCGCCGAAAGCTTCTTCAGCATCGCCCGGTCTCCGTTTCAGGTTCGAACTCCGCCCCGTCATAGGTCTCGGAAACGATGATGCTGCGATCGCGGATAGCCCCTGCGGCGGTAGCGACCCGTTCGGCGACGGCATCAGGAACATCCGCGCCGAGCGCAAGCGAAGCATAATCGCCTTCCGAAAGACCCAAAATGACCGGTGCCCGTGGCAGCCTTCCCGCCGCGACATCGGCAATGGCACGCTCCACGCCAAGATCGATCCGCGCCAGTGCCGAGGCGACAAACACATCAGGCGCCAGCGCCGTCCAGTCGAGCGCATTGCCGATCTGTAAAGTGCCGGCGGCCCGGCAGGCCTCGATCGCGCCCTGTCTGGCGCCGTTCAGCATGGTGAAGATGATGTCTGCACCGGCCTTGATCTCGGCATCGGCCCAGCGCCGGGTGATCGCATTATCGTCCTGCGAGCCGCAGAAGACCGTCAGAACGTGGACGGCGGGATCGGTCTCCATCACGCCCTGCACGAAGGCGGCGCGACCCTTCAGGCCCGGTCGGACGCGGTGACCGGAAAGATGGCCGACCGTGCCGGTCTTCGTCATCAGCGCCGCCAGGCATCCGGCAAGATAGGCCGAATGCTCCTGCGCGACATCATAGCTTGCCAGATTTTCCGCATGGGCGTGGCCCTGGACGATGGCGAAGGACTTTTCCGGCCAGTCGAGCGCGAGCACAGGCATGACCCGATCGCCCTGCCCACCGATGAAAACCAGCCCGTCGAAATCCGGCAGTATTCCGCCGAGGCTTTCGAGGATTTCGGCCGTGTCATAGGCAAGCCCGTCGACAATGCTGATCCGGCCCTTGCCCGCACGCGCCGCCTGGCGCGCGCCGGCAAGACCGCTGGCATTGAAGCCCGCATCCTCCGCCTCGCCGATGACGACGACGGCGATCTGCGGCAAGTCGGGTTGCTCCGCGGCAAGCGGCCTGATGCGCATCACTGGTTCGCCTGCTTGACGAGCGGGGCCCATTCGGCAACGCCTTCCGCGACATAGTCTGTGAATTCTTCGCTCGTCATCTTGCCGCCGACAATACCCCATGTGTCGAACTGGGCGACGACATCATCGGAGGCGAGCGCCGTGTCGAGCGCGTCCTGAAGCGTGGAGACGACCTCGGGGTCGACGCCGGCCGGACCGGAAATACCGAGCCAGTTCTCCGCAACGATATCATAGCCGAGTTCGGTAAAGGTCGGGGTATCGGGCAGGGTTTCGAGCCGTTCTGGCGAGGAGACGGCGAGCGGGAGTGCTGTCCCATCCTCAACGGCCGGCAGGTTCTGCGGCACGGCATCGAAGATCACCGGGATAACGTTCGCGCGGAAATCGAGCCGCATCGGGCCGGAGCCCTTGTAGGGAATGTGCGAGAGTTCGACGCCTGCCTCGTTCTCGAAGGCAACGGCCACGACATGGCCCCACGAGCCGACGCCGGAGGAGCCGTAGTCCAGCATGCCGGGCTCGGCCTTTGCCTTTTCGACAAAGGCGGCCATATCCGGCGTCTCAAGCTCGGGCGAGACGAACATGCCGAGATGGACGGCGCCGATATAGCCGATATGGGTGAAGTCTTCGACCGGATCATAGGGCGTATCCGGGAAGCTCGTCGGCGCGACATTGAAGGGCGTCAAGTTGGAGAGCATCAGCGTGTAGCCGTCACTGTCGGCATTCTTCAGCTCGGTTGCGGCGACCGTGCCGGCAGCGCCCGGCTTGTTCTCGACAACGAATTGCTGGCCAAGCGCGGCCCCGAGCTTTTCGGTGAGAAGGCGGGCGACGAGGTCGCTCGAACCACCCGGCGGGAAGGACACCAGGATACGAACGGGCCTTTCGGGATATTCCGCGGCAAGTGCCGCGGGCGCGAGCGCAGCAAGGGCGGTGGCGGCGAGGATCAAGGATTTCAGCGGACGGGCCGGCATGTCGGGACTCCAGTTTCTGCTGTCGTGGGTCGGGGCGAATGCATTGACGAAATTCAAGTTCCAACAAAAGAAACTACAGTTTCAAAAATCACGCAAGTAAAAAATAGGCATATATCGCAATTGATTATTATTTAGGCAATTTGAATTTTCCTTGAGCACTTGAAGCAGCAAAAAGCCCGCAGATACGGCACTTTCCCGCGGCCGTTTACAAAACGCCGCACTGAAATCATGATTTCGAAAACGCGCTGCTTGCATTTTCCGCCATGCAATCATTAATGAGAATCATGAAATCAGAATTTCAAAACCCTGCCGACGACGCTCCTTTTCTCACCCGCGTGCAACGGGTGTTGCCGCAGTTGAGCCCCGCCGAGCGTCGGCTGGGTGAGTTCCTGCTGGATTTTCCCGGCGAGCTCGGCAGTTATGACGCGCAGGAGCTGGCCCGGCTTTGCGATGTCTCGAAGGCGACCGTTTCGCGCTTTATTCGCAAGCTCGGCTTTGCCAGCTATGACCAGGCGAAAAAGGCGGTGCGCGATGAGCGCCAGACCGGTTCGCGCGTGTTCTTCGCCCATGCCGAGCCGGAAGCCAATGCCGCAGCGCTGGCCCTCGACATGCGTGAGGACAAGGACAATCTCGACTGGACCTTCGCCAATCTCGATCCGAGCGAGCTGGAAGCGCTCGCCGCTGCCGTGGTCGATAGCCGAAAGGTCTGGATCACCGGCCAGCGCATCAGCCAGTCCTTTGCCCATTACATCTACTGGCAACTGACCAAGATCGTCGGCGAGGTCGCGGTTTTCCCGCAAGGCGGCGAAACGCTGGGCGAGCATGTGGCCCGGATCGAGGAAGGCGACCTGGTGATCGCCATCACGCTGCGCCGCCGCATTGCCGGCACGCGGCAATTGCTGGATTCGATTGCGGAAAGCGGCGCGCGCCTTGCCTTGATCTCGGATGAGACCATGGCCCGTCATCCCGCCGCCCGCTGGCATTTTCCCTGCCGGATCCATTCCGACGGGCCGCAGTTCAACCATGCGGCCGTGCTGGCGCTCTGCCACCAGATCGTGGTGCGCGCGACGCTGAAGGCCGGGCGCACGGGCCGCGATCGGCTAAGAAGAGTCGACGCGGTCAACGAAAAGCTGGCGCAGTACGAGTAGGCTGGCAGAGATCAGCCGGGCGCCCTGCCGAGCGCAAAGGCGACATCGGGGTTGTCGTTACGCAGGCCTTCGGGGCCTGGGACGAGGGCGCCTGCGTTGCGACAAGAAACTTCAAAACCGCTCTTCTGGCAGGCACGAAACCGAAAGCAGGCAATCGGTCTTTGGCCGCCCGGTGCCCGGCTGCAAACCCGATCCAGCGCGACCACGACATGTCACGCCTTGATCACGGTCAATTTTGGACCGCCGACTTCAATGTAGATTGAATGCCGAAGATGGTCTGTTTCGCACCATGCGGCAGAACCGGACAGCAGGCCGACTTCCGTTGCGCAGACGCAAGGTCTGGACCGCCGTTCCGGCCACGGTGTGTATCTGATGAGGAGGAGAGATCGGATGAAACGCAGGGAATTCCTCGGCCTGGCAGCCCTCGGCGGCGCTGCGGCCGCACTGCCGGTGACCGAGGCAAAGCCAGCCCGGGCGCAGGTGTCAACCTCGGCCAGTATCGTCATCGTCGGGGCCGGGGCCGCCGGCACGGCGCTGGCCAACCGGCTGAGCGAACGGCTCGCGGGCGCCCGGATCACGATCATCGATCCGCGCACCACGCATCTTTATCAACCCGGCCTCACGCTGGTGGCAACCGGACTGAAGCCGGCCTCCTACGTCACATCGGACGAAAGCCGCTGGTTACCCAAGGGAATAGACTGGATCAGGGAAAAGGTCGCCGCCGTGGATGCCGAGGCCAGGACGGTCTCGACGGAAAGCGGGCGGACCATCGATTATGACTGGCTGGTGCTCGCCCCCGGCCTGGTTCTGGATTACGGCGCAATCGAAGGCTTTTCCGTGGACATGATCGGCGAGAACGGCATCGGCGGACTTTATGGCGGACCGGAACAGGCCGCGCGCACCTGGCAGGCGGCGCGGAAATTCACCGAGGAAGGCGGCATCGGGATATTCACCCGTCCCGCGACCGAGATGAAATGCGCCGGCGCTCCGCTCAAGCACACCTTTCTGATCGACGATATCGCCCGCCGGGCGGGCAATACCGGCAAGATGAACATGATCTATACCGCGCCGCAATCCTCCCTCTTCGGCGTGCCGATCGTGGCCGAGAAGGTCCGGATGCTTTTCGAGGACCGCGGCATCAACACGATCATGCAGCGCACGTTGACGGCGGTGGACGCCGGCGCGAAACGCGCGACCTTCGCCACCGGCGACGGTAACGAGGAAATCGATTACGACTATATTCACGTCATCCCGCCGCAGCGCGCGCCGGACTTCATTCGCCGGTCGGGCCTGTCCTGGTCCGACAAATGGACCGACCAGGGCTGGGTCGAGGTCGACATGCATACCCTGCGTCATTTGCGCTACCCGGACATTTTCGCGCTTGGCGACGTGGCGGGCGTGCCCAAGGGCAAGACCGCGGCGAGCGTGAAGTGGCAGGTCCCGGTGGTCGAGGATCATCTCGTCGCCGCCATCGACGGCCGCGAGGGCACCGCGAGCTATAACGGCTACACCTCCTGCCCGCTGATTACCCGGATCGGCCGGGCCATGCTGGTCGAGTTCGACTACCGCAACAATCTGACGCCCTCTTTTCCCGGTATCATCGCCCCGCTGGAGGAACTCTGGATCAGTTGGCTGATGAAAGAGGTTGCGCTGAAGGCGACTTACAATGCAATGTTGCGCGGACAGGCCTGAGGAGGATCGGACATGAAAGACATGACGCTCTCGACGCTGATCGCCGTTCTCGAGGAAATTTTCGGCCGGGGCGTGTTCTGGGCCATGGTCGCCGCTGCGGCAATCGTTACGCTCGCCTATTTCTACGTTCTCGTTCGCGACCGCTCGGTCAGTTGGAAAAAATTCCTGCTGGCGCAGCTTTCCATGCCGGTCGGCGCCATCGCCGCGGTCTGGTTTCTGATGGTCATGACCCATTCGCGCCTGTCCGACATGGGCGGGCCGATAGACGTCATCGTCCTGCTTTGCGTAGCCGCGGCCGGCGCCATCGGCATGGCGATCCTCGTATACACCGTCGAAGCGCTCATCGGCTCCGACCGGACCACGGACGAGGGCAAGTGAGAACAAGTCAGGATCACGAAGGAGGAAGCCGCAAGCAGGCATCCGCCATGGAGGGAATTCGCCATGCAGATCAACGTAACCTTGCAGACGTCGCATGCCGCCCCTTGCTCGGCGGTCGATGCCTATGCCGCGCTGCGCCCGAAACAGGCCGTAAGACGGGCCGTCAAGGGTCGCACCGTCGTGCAGGAGTCCGACTACGCCGCCCATTCGATGTTGCTGTTGGACGGCTGGGCGGCCCTTTCCAAGACAATGCCCGAAGGCGAGGTACAGATCATCGACGTGATGCTGCCCGGTGATTTTGCGCTGGTCGGCGCGGAGGTCGCCCCCGTCGCTGCCTTCACTGTCGAGGCACTGACCGATATCAGCTATCTCGCCGTACCGCTCGAGCACGTCAATGGCCCGGGCCCGGAACACGCCGAGCTGCGCCGGCTGTTCACGGCGTTGCTCGTGACGACACAGGCCCGCATGTCCGAACTCCTGTTGCGAATGGGGCGAAGCGGTGCGTGCCGCGTAGCCTATACCCTGCTGGAGCTTTATGTCCGGCTGGAGCAGATCGGTTTGATCCGGAACGGGCGATTCCGCCTGCCCATGAACCAGCACAAGATCGGAGAATTCACCGGCCTCAGCAACGTACATGTGTGCCGCACCATGCGCCGGTTCGCGCGCGACGGGCTGATCACGAATTTCGACAATCAGGAGATTTCCCTCAACGATCTGAACGCCCTGAGCGACTTTGCCGGGGTTGACCTCACGCGGCTCCGTAAGGAAATCTTTCTGCGCAGACCGCAATAGAGCATTTCGCGGACCTGGGACGATCCAGCTTGGCCGCGCCATGCTTCAGCGCGTCTCGACCACCTCTCCGAGCGTTTGCCCCGCAAGTTCCTCATCGGCGTCGTTGGCGATGTCGCCCAGCGACATGATGCCCGCAACAGCGCCCGCGTCATCGACGACGACCAACCGGCGAATTTGAAGATCGCCCATGCGGTGCGCCGCTTCGCGGACCGTCTGTTCGGGGCGACAGGTGGCAACGTCGCGTGTCATGATCGCGGCGATGGGCCCATCGGACACAGCGTTGGGAAGATAGCGCGTCACGATGTCCCGGTCGGTGACGATGCCGACAACCTTCTCCGCCTCGCAGATCACGACGGCGCCTATGCCGCACTCCTTCATGAGCGCCGCTACCGCCCGGACGGATGCCGCGGGACCAACGGTGGTTACGGGGCGGCGCATGATGGATTTGACAAACATCTCCAATCTCCACATCGGAAACTAACCCTGGTTGCTGGCATTGCATTGCGGGCCTTGCCTACTGTTAACGCAACCAGCGCCGAAACGGATCCTTTGGTCAGGATTTTAGCCCGAAGGGCTTTACCCCCGCCGGTCAGCTATCCTTATCGTCGCTCCGTTTGGTGCGATGCGATTTCAACGCCTCGAAACCGATGATGACATCAAGCAGTTCGGTGGTGATCTCGCTCTGCCGCAGCTGGCGCATTTCTCCGGCGAGTTCCTCGCGCCGGTCATCGATCGCGCGTTCGGCCTGCTGCATGCGGGCCAGACGCGCGGCGTTTTCGGTTACCAGCGCCTCGGCCGCTGCGAGAAAGAGTTCGGTGAAAAGAAAGCTTCGCACAAGCGCGGCGAGCATATGCCCGGGCGAAAGAGAAAAGGTCGGCAGGCTGCGCGATGCCCAGGGGCGCGCGGCCAGCGCCCCGGTCATGGCCGGGTCGAGCGGCAGCAGCCTGCGCGTCACCGGCGCCTGCCGGCCATGCTCGACCCGCTGCATGAACACCAGCGACACCGTCATGCCGGCACCGCCCCTGGCGCCCTGGATATCGTCGATGAGGGTGATCAGCCTTCCGGCAAGCCGGCCCAGCCCGTCGACATTCGCTGGTGGCAGAAGGGCGGTATCGGCGGAGATACCCTGCCCCGCCAGCGCGTCCTCCAACTGCGCGCCGATACAGATCACCCGCGTCGGGGCTTCATCGCCCGGGCCGCGCTGAACCTCTTTCGCCAGCAATTCATTGTAATTGCCGCAAAGCCCGTGATCGGAGCCGAAGGCGATCGTGACCCGCTCCGCGGCGTTTTCGGAAACTTCGGGCAAAGGTCCCTCGACAGTGAGGAACGCGTGCAGACCGTCCAGAACCGTGGCGCGATAGGCCTCGATGGCGTGAGCGGCCTGCTCGTAAGGCGCGGCGTTGATCGCCGACATCGTTTTCATTGTGCGCACGATACCGCGAATGCTGTCCATGGTTTCGGCGCGGCGGGTGAGAAGCTCAAGCGTCTGCGTCATCGCCTTTTCCCATCGCTTCGACAGCTTGGCGCGCCCTGGCCGTGACACCCGCGCGAATCTCGTCCGTCAGGGCCTCGTCGGCTTCGAGGCTTGCCGCAAGTCCGGCATCGTCTTCGCGCACGGCGCGGCGGATCGCCGCCATTGCAAGCAGCGTATGCACCTCGTCCAGTCCGTCCAGCAGCCCCTCCATCGCGGCAAGCAGGATGGCAAGCTGTTCGGCTGCCGGCATCGGATCGCGCTCGGGCTGGCGCAGCGCCGCGCGCACCGCCGCCCCGCGCGCCAGACGCGCGCGCGTATCCTCGTCCAGCCTTGTGCCGAAGCGGGCGAATTCCTCAAGCTCCTCGAATTGCGACAGCGTGACGCGCAGATTGCCCGCGACCGCGCGAAAGGCCCGCGCCTGCGCCTTGCCGCCGACGCGGCTGACCGACACGCCGAGATCGACCGCCGGGAACTGGTTGCGCCGCACAAGGCGCGGTGACAGGTAGATCTGCCCGTCGGTAATCGAGATCAGGTTGGTCGGGATATAGGCCGAAAGGTTCTCGGCCTGCGTCTCGACCACCGGTAGGGCGGTGATCGACCCGCGCCCCTCACCGAACTGGCCGGCGCGTTCCAGAAGCCGGGCATGGATGAAGAAGATGTCGCCGGGAAAAGCCTCGCGTCCCGGCGGACGGCGCAAAAGAAGCGACAGCTCGCGATAGGCGCGGGCGTGATGCGTCAGGTCGTCCAGCACCAGAAGCACGTCCTGCCCCCTGGCCGCAAACGCTTCGGCCATCGCCATCGCGGCATAGGGCGCGACATAGACAAGGCCGGGCGCATCCTCGTCGCCTGCCGCCATGATGACGGTGCGCTCCATCATGCCGCCCTCGCGGATCGCGCCGATGACCTTGGCCACGGCATCGCCCCTTTGGCCGATCGCGCAATAGATGCAATGCACCCCGGTCGTGCGCTGGTTGAGGATCGCATCCACCGCGATCGAGGTCTTGCCGGTCTGCCGGTCGCCGATGATCAGTTCCCGCTGGCCCATGCCAACGGGCACCGCCGCGTCCACCGCCTTCAGCCCGGTGGCGAGCGGTCGCGACACCGCCCGCCGGTCGAGAATTCCCGCCGCCGGCCATTCTATGGGGCGGTGATGGTTCGTCTCGATCGGCCCCTGACCGTCCCGCGGCCGGCCGATCGGATCGACGACCCGCCCCAGAAGCGGCGCGCCGACCGGCACGCTCACCACCTGGCGGGTGCGCCGCACCGTCTCTCCCGGCGTCAGACGTTCCGTCGGGCCGAGCAGAACGACGCCCAACCGGCCCGGCTCCAGATCGAACACGATGCCCTTCACGCCCGAGGCGAATTCCAGCACTTCATCGGCCAGCGCCGAGCCAAGACCGGTGACGATCGCGACGCCATCGGCGGCTTCCTCCAGACGACCTATCTCGCTGACGCGCGGAGGCGGCGCGGGCGCATCCAGGAGTTTGCGAAGCAACGCGCCCGCACCGGTTTCGGCAGCGCCTTCATCCGTCATCGCGCGCGCTCCCGGCCGGCAGGTCGTCCATTGCCTTGTCGAGCATCGCCTCGAGGTCCTCGAGATAGTCGCTGATCGTCCAGTCTATCTGCACGCTGCCCAACTTCAGGCTAAGGCCCGGCGACCGCGTCTCATCGGTCTCGAAACTGAGCTGCGCGCCCGGCGCAAGCCTGTTCAGCGCATCGCGCAGGCCGGCGCGCACATCCTCGGGCAGGGGATTGCGGGTCACGGCCACCGCGTATTGAGGCTCGCCATGCAGCCTGTCGGCCACCTCGGGCAGGCGCGCAACGGCGCGGGCCACGATGCGGCTCTCCAGCGTCTCGTCGGCCAGGTCCGTCAACGCCTTCCGGGTCAGCGACAACAGCGCCTCGGCACCGGTTTTCTGCAACTCGGCCCGGTAGGCGCGCGCATCCTCGGCGCGTTGCGCGGCCCGCTCCGCCTGTTCGCGGTCTATTTTCCGGCGGGCCTCGGCCAGCATTTCGCGGCGCTCCTTCTCGGCCGCCTCCCGCGCCGCTTCCAGCGTTTCGGCGCGGCTGGCCTGCAACGCCTCGATCCGCGCTTCATATTCGGCCTTCTGCTTCTCAGCCGCCGCCTCGACCCGGGCGGCTTCGCCCATGCGCGTGGAGATTTCCCGCTCGCGCGCGTCGATGCCGTCGAGAATGGGCCGGTACAGGAAGCGCTTCAGCAGCCAGACCAGGACCAGGAAATTGCCGATCTGCGCGCCGACCGTGATCCAGTCGATCGACATGGCGTCAGCCCCCGGTCCCGCGCGCCGCCGCCTCAAGCGCCGCGTTCCAGAACGGGTTGGCGAACAGCAGGATCATGGCGACAACGAAACAATAGATGGCCGTCGATTCGATCATCGCGAGACTGACGAAAAGGGTGCGCGACAGGGTCGATGCGGCATCGGGCTGCTGCGCGATGGCGCTGAGAGCGGTCGAGGCGGCGCGCCCTTCGCCCAAAGCGGGTCCGAGCGCGCCGAACGAAACCGTCAGACCGGCGGTCAGGATCGAGATGAAGGCGATGATGGAAAGGTCAGTCATGGGGTATGTCCTTGTTGTCGTCGGCGGCATCGGAAACGGCGGTGGCCGAGGAAATGTAGACGGTCGCCAGAACGGCGAAGATGTAGGCCTGGATGACGCCCGTGAGCAGGCCGAGCATGTCCATCACCACCGGAAAGAAGAACGGCGCGATGGACAAGAGGATGGCGGCGATGACGGCGCCGCTCATGATGTTGCCGTAAAGGCGGATGGCGAGCGAAACCCCGCGTGACGCCTCGCTGACGACGTTGAACGGCAGCATGATGATCGAGGGCTCAGCATAGGTCTTCAGGTAGCCGCCAAGCCCCCGGCTGCCGATGCCAAAGACCGGAACCGCCACCAGCACGGAGATTGACAGCGCCACCGTGGTCGAAAGCGACGCCGTCGGCGTGTCGAAACCGGGCACGACCATGAGAAGGTTCGCGGTCACGATGAACAGGAACAGCGTGCCGACGAAATAGAGAATGCGCGGGTCGCGCCGCTGCGTCACCTCGGCGATCTGGCCGACGATGCCGCTGACGATAACCTCGAGCGCGGTGCGCCAGCGGCTCGGCGGCACATCCGGGCGCAGGCGGCGCGTGACCAGCGCCGACGCCCCGACAAGCAACGCCATGATGATCCAGGTATTGACGACCGTGGCGTTGATGCCAATGCCGAGGATGGTGAAGACGATCGTGTCGTCGGGCGTCAGTTGCATCTCGGCGCCTCGCCCGATCGCACCACCGCCACAATGATCGTCCGCGTGAGGAGAAAGCCGATGGCGAAGGCCGCGATCGCCTGGAGACCCAGCCCCGCGACCCACCAGCCAAGCCCGAGCAGTGCCGCCATGCGCAGCGCCGCGCTGAGAAACAGCACCAGCGCCGGGCTCTGCCGGCGCAGGGCAAACCGGATGCCGAGCGCCAGGCCGCCGAGAAACAGGGCAGCCGCCACGGCGCCGGCCAGAAAGCCCGGCACAACCAATGTCCAGTCAAGAGCGATCATCGTCATTTCCTTCCTTCAACACCCAGCCCCAGGCGATGAACACGCCAATGACAACGCCGCCGAGCAGGAGCGCCAGCGTCCACGAAAACCCCTGCGGCGCAACGCGATCCAGCCAGAGACCCAGCAGCGCGCCGCCCACCGTCGGCACGGCAACCGACCAGCCGATCATGCCGAAGGTTCCAAAGCCTCTGAGCGGGCTCGGACCCGGCTTGTCGCGCGCGTTCTTCATCCGGCCGGCGCGGCGGCCGATCTCGCTGGCGGCGCGGTCGTCCTCGTCGTTCATGGCTGCATCTTTCTCAGGCTGGCGAAGCGGCGCACCATCTCGGCCTCGAGCCGCGACAGGGCGGTGCGCGCCACGCGCTCCTCGTCCTCGATTTCGGCGAAGCTGCGGACCACGCGCGCGCGCAGGCTGTCCAGATCGTCGCTCTCGATCCCGCGGTGCACCGCGACGTCGACGGCATGCCCCTTCTTGACCAGAAGCCCTTCATCGATGCCGAAGAACCGTTCCCGCCCGTCCGGCTCGCTCAGCAGGAGAACCGACGGCACCAGGGCCGTGACGAAATCCACATGGTTGGGGAGAATGCCGAAGCCGCCATCCTCCGCCTCCGCCCTGAGGCGCGTGGCCGCGCCGTCAAACAGCACACTGGAGGGCAGGCGCAGGTGAACCTGCATTTGCGAGGCCGTGCTCATGCCGCCGCCTCCCCGAGCTCTTTCAGGCTGCCGATCATGTAATAGGCGCTTTCCGGGCGGTCGAAACTCGTTTCCGACAGGATCGCCTCGCAGCCCTCCAGCGTCTCGGCGATGGAAACGAGCCTGCCCGTGGTGCCGGCCGAAGCGCCGACGGTGAAGAAGGGCTGGGTCAGGAACCGCTCGAGCCGCCGGGCGCGGGCGACGACGGCGCGGTCATGCGCCGACAGTTCCTCGATGCCGAGCATGGCGATGATGTCGCGCAGATCCTCGTATTCGGCAAGCGTCCGGCGCACCGCGCGGGCGACATCGTAATGGCGCTGCCCCACCACGTTCGGCGTCAGCATGACCGAGGTGGAGGCCAGCGGATCGACCGCGGGGTAGAGTCCCTCGCTCGCGCGCTTGCGCGACAGCACAACCGAGGCGGAAAGATGCGAGAAGATGTGGGCCGCGGCCGGATCGGTGAAATCATCAGCCGGGACATAGACCGCCTGGATCGAGGTAATCGCGCCCTTGCGGGTCGAAGAAATCCTCTCCTCCAGTTCCGCAAGCTCCGTCGCGAGCGTCGGCTGATAGCCCACGCGACTCGGCATCCGGCCCAAAAGCCCGGAGAGTTCCGAGCCCGCCTGCACGAAGCGAAAAATGTTGTCGATCAGCACCAGCACGTCCTGGCCGCGCGTATCGCGGAAATATTCGGCCATCGTCAGGGCGGATTTTCCGACGAGATAACGCACGCCCGGGGCTTCGTTCATCTGGCCGAACAGCATCACCATCTTGTCGCGCACGCCGGCCTCGCCCATCTCGCGCCAGAGTTCCTCGGCCTCGCGCGAGCGCTCGCCGATGCCGCAGAACAGGCTGACGCCGTGATGATGCTCGACCGTGTTATGGATGAGCTCGCTCAAAAGAACCGTCTTGCCCACGCCCGCGCCGCCGAAAAGCCCGGTCTTGCCGCCGCGCTCGATGGGAGACAGCAGGTCGATCGCCTTGATGCCGGTTTCCAGCACCTCGGCGCGCAGCACCCGGTCCGACAAATGCGGCGGCGCGGCGTGAATCGAACGGCGATCCTCGGCCTCCGGCGGGGGCAAGCCATCGAGCGGCCTGCCGAACATGTCGAGCATCCGCCCCAGAACCGCCTCGCCCACCGGAACGGCGATGTCGCCGCCGGTATCGCTCACCGCAGCGCCGAGCGCCAGGCCGCCGACGACGCCGAGCGCAATGCAGCGCACGGTGCGCTCGCCCACCAAGGAGGCAACCTCCATCGGAATGTCGCCAGCCATAAGAAGACTGTTGATGCCCGGAACCCTCTCCGAAAACGCCACATCGATGATCCCGCCCCGGATCGCCACGACGGTCCCGCGGGCTTCTCCGGCATCCACGACGCCTTCATCCGCCGTTACATCCTGCATGGGCGCTCTCCCGGGCGACGTTCGGTCATCACGTTGCGGCCATGCCTCCGTCCACCGGATATTGCGCGCCGGTGATGAAAGCGGATTCATCGGAAGCAAGGAACAGCACGAGATTGGCGATATCCGCGCTTTCGCCATAACGGCCCAAAGGAATGGTGGAGGCAAGCTGATTCTTGATCTCCTCGCCATGGCCGGGGCTGAACCCGTCTTCGAGCGAGCGCATCATGCGCGTGTTGACCGGCGAGGGATGCACGGAATTGACCCGCACATTGGCCGCCGCCGCCTCGACCGCGGCCGCGCGCGTCAGGCCGACCACCGCATGTTTCGAGGTGATGTAGGGGGCGACATTGGGGCTGCCCTTCAAGCCGGCAATCGACGACATGTTGACGATGCTACCGGATTTCTGCTCGATCATCACCGGCAGAACATGTTGCAGGCCCAGGAAGGGACCGCGCACATTGACGGCGATCACGCGGTCGAAATCCTCGATCTTCTGCTCGGTCAGCGGAGCGACCTTGCCCTCGATCCCGGCATTGTTGAAGAAAATGTCGATGCGGCCGAACCGCTCCACGGTTTCGCGGACGTAGCGCGCGCTGTCCTCCGGCGAGGACACGTCGGCCGCTACCGTCAGAACATCGGACGAGCCGAGACTTTCGGCCGCCGTCTTCAGATCCTCCTCGCGCAGGTCGACCAGCGCCACGCGCGCGCCCTCCTGCAGGAAGAGCCGGGCGGTCTCAAGCCCGATCCCGGCGGCCCCGCCGGTAATGAGCGCGATCTTGTCCTTCAAACGAGGCATGGTCTTCCTTTCCTTATCTTCCATCTTTGACGATGCGGGTCCCGGCCCGCTTTTCCAGAATTGCGGTGGCCTGGTCGAGCCGGCCGATCCCGGCCAGTCCGCCATGGCTTGCGAAATCCGCCGCGGCCTTGATCTTCGGCCCCATTGACCCGGCCGGCAAATCGAGCGCACGGGCTTCCTCGCGCGTAAGTTCTGCAATCGCCGCCTCGTCCGGAGTGCCGAAACCGCGATAGACCGCGTCGACATCGGTCAGCAAAAGCAGGGCATCGGCCCCGAGTTGTTGCGCCAGAAGGGCGCTGGCGGCGTCCTTGTCGATCACCGCCTCGATGCCGGTCATGCTGCCATCGGGCAGGCGCAGCACGGGAATACCGCCGCCGCCGGTGCAGATCACGATCACGCCCTGATCCAGCAGCAGCCGCAGCACGCGGATATCCGGGATTTCCTGCGGCGCGGGCGACGGCACGACCCTCCGCCACTTGTCGCCATCCTGCGCAATCGTCCAGCCGGCCGCCTTGGCGCGCGCCTCGGCCTCCTCGCGATCATAGACCGGCCCGATGAATTTTGTCGGCTTGCCGAAAGCCGGGTCGCGTGCGTCGACGACGACCTGGGTCAGGAGCGTGGCGACCGGCTTTGCACGATCGAGCGCGTTCTCCAGCTCCTGCTCTATCATATAGCCGATCATGCCGCCGGTTTCCGCGCCGAGCACGTCCAGCGGATAGGCCTCGTCCGGCTTGTAGGCAGCACCCTGCAGCGCCAGAAGGCCCACCTGCGGGCCGTTGCCATGGGTGACGACCAGACGGTGGCCGGCCCTGACGATGGCGGCCAGCGCCTGCGCGGCCTCGCGGACATTGGCGCGCTGGTTTTCAGCCGTCAGAGGTTCGCCCCGTTTCAGGAGCGCATTGCCGCCCAGTGCCGCCACGACAAGCATGGTCAACCTCCCAGCGTGGCGACGAGAACCGCCTTGATGGTGTGCATCCGGTTTTCCGCCTGATCGAAAACGATCGATGCCGGGCTTTCGAACACTTCCTCGGTGACCTCCATCGCATCGAGGCCGAACTGTTCCATGATTTCCTTGCCGACGCTGGTATCGGTGTTGTGGAAGGCCGGGAGGCAATGCATGAATTTCGTGCGCGGATTGCCGGTCTTTTCCATGACCTCCTTCGTGACCTGATAGGGCTTGAGAAGATCGATACGCTCGGCCCATTTCTCCTTGGCTTCGCCCATGGAGACCCAGACATCGGTGTAGAGGAAATCCGCGCCCTTCACCGCCTCGTCCACATCCTGCGTCACGGTGATGCGCGCGCCGGTTTCCGCCGCGATACCTTCCGCCTCCTTGCGGATCGCCGCCGTCGGCCACAGGCTTTCCGGCGCGCAAAGCCGCACATCCATGCCCATCTTGGCCCCGCCGATCAGCAGGCTGTCACCCATATTGTTGCCGGCATCGCCAAGGAAGCAATAGGAGACCTGATGCAACGGCTTTTCGGCGTGCTCCTGCATGGTCAGGAAGTCGGCGAGAATCTGCGTCGGATGGAACTCATCCGTCAGTCCGTTATAGACCGGCACACCCGACCATTTGGCGAGCGTCTGCACCACTTCCTGCCCGAAGCCGCGATATTCGATCGCATCATAGACGCGGCCGAGCACCCTTGCGGTGTCCTTGACGGTTTCCTTGTGGCCCATGTGATTGCCGGACGGGCCGAGATAGGTGACCGTCGCCCCCTGATCATGGGCCGCCACTTCGAAGCCGACGCGGGTGCGGGTGCTGTCCTTTTCGAAGATCAGCGCGATTTCCTTGCCCTTTAGCGTCGGCACCTCGGTGCCTGAATATTTCGCGGTCTTCAGATCGGCCGCGAGCTTCAGAAGGAAGGCGATTTCCTGCGGGTTGAAATCGCGCAGGGTCAGGAAATGGCGGTTCTTCAGATTGTAAGCCATGGTTTATCTCCTCAGGCCGGATCGCGCATCGTCGGGCAGGACATGCAGCGGCTGCCGCCGCGCCCGCGCCCGAGTTCCGCGCCAGGCAGCTCGATCACCTCGATGCCTTCGGCGCGCAGCGCCGCATTGGTATCGTCGTTGCGGTCATAGCCCATCACTACACCGGGCCGCAGCGCCAGCACGTTGTTGCCGTCGTTCCACTGCTCGCGCGACTGCTCGAACGGATCGCTGCCGCCGGTGGGAATGACCTTCAGCCGCTTGAAGCCCATCGCATCGGCCACGACCTCGAACAGCGGGCGGGTGTCATGGCGCATGTCGATCGGCTTGCCGCCCTCGCCGGGATGCAGGTCGTAGCAGGTCATTTCTTCCGCAACTTCCTTGAAGCTGGTCACGACATCGCCGCCGCAGAAGGTGAAGACCGTGTCGAGATGCATGGCGGAACGTTCCTTCGGCATCTGGCAGGCGATCACCCGTTCGGCGCGGCCCTGGCTGAACAGCGCCTCGGCCAGAAGCCCCACGGCTTGCGGCGAGGTGCGCTCGCCCATGCCGACCAGAACCAGGCCGTTGCCGACCGGCATCTGGTCGCCGCCTTCAAGCGTGGCAAGCCCGTGATCGGCCAGCGGATCGCCCCAGATCACCTCGACCTTGCCGGCGAATTTCGGATGGTACCGGTAGATCGCAGCGGTCAGCAGGGTCTCGGGGCGGCGCGCCTGCCAGTACATCGGGTTCAGCGTGACGCCGCCATAGAGCCAGGCCGAGTTGTCGCGGGTGAACAGAAAATTCGGCAAAGGCGGCAGGATGAAGCCGTGATAGCCGAGATAGCTGCCGAACATGCCATCGGCGGCAAACGGCAGATCGGCGACCGTCAGCCCGCCGATCAGATATTCGGCCAGCGTGGCACCAGGCAGCGTGTCCATCCAGCCCCGCAGTTCCTTCTGCATGCCGATGCCGACATGCTGGGCCGAAATACGGTGATCGAGCACCCATTTGCGAGCCTCGGGATTGTCCAGAACCTCGGCCAGCATCGCGCCGGTTTCCAGCACCTCGACGCCCTCATTGCGCATCGCCTCGCCAAAGGCGTCGTGATCCTTCTGCGCCTGCTTGACCCAGAACACGTCGTCGAAAAGCAATTGTTCGCAATTGTCGGGCGTCAGCCGCCGGTGCGCCAGCCCGGGCCGGCAGATGATCACCTGCCGCAACCGGCCACTCTCGGAATGAACCCCTAATTCATGCGTGGTCATGAGCGACCGCTCTTTCAAAACAATGCACCGATACTCAGCACGACCGAGATGAAGATCAGCAGGATCAGCATCAGCGGCCAGATGAAGACAATCCAGCGGTCATAGGACACCCGCCCGATGGCAAGCCCGCCAATGACCACTGCGAAGGTCGGGTTGATCAGGTTCACCAGCCCGTTTGCGGACTGATAGGCCGTGACCACAAGGTCGCGGCCGACGCCGGCAAAGTCGGAAAGCGGCGCCAGAATGGGCATCGACAGCACCGCCAGACCCGATGATGACGGGACGAAGAAGCTCATGCCGAGCTCGATCCAGAACATCACATTGATGAAGGCCAGCTCGCCGAGCCCGCCAAGCGTCTGTTCGGCGCCGTGCAGGATCGTGTCGGCGATCAGCCCGTTCTCCATGATGACGACGATGCCGCGCGCCAGCCCGACCACGAGCGCTACGCCCAGAAGATCGCGCGCGCCGTCAACGAAATTACCGGTGAGGTGTTTTTCGCCCTGCCGCGAGATCAGTCCGATGACGATGGCCGAACCGAGGAACAGCGCGCTCATCCGCGCCATCCACCAGCCCTGGCTGGAAACGCCCCAGATCATCACCGCGAAGGTGGCGGCGAAGATCACCAGAACGATCTTCTGGATGCCGCTCAGCTTCGCCTCGATCTCTTCCCCGGACCTGTCCTGAAGAAAGAGCTTTTTATGCGCTTCAAGCTGTTTGGCGACGACCGAGCGCGACGGGTCGGTCCTGACCCGATGGGCATAGCGCATGACATAGGCCGCGCAGATCGCAAGACCGCCGAGCAGTAGCACCAACCGCAGGATCAGTCCGTCGGTGAAGGGAATGCTTGCCGCATTGGAGGCAATCACGGTGGCGAAGGGGTTGATCGTCGATCCGAGCACGCCGATGCCCGCGCCGATCAGGATGATCGCGACGCCCGTCACCGCGTCGTAGCCCGCCGCGATCATGACCGGGATCAGGATCGCGTAGAAGGCCAGCGTCTCCTCGGCCATGCCATAGGTGGTGCCCCCCAGCGCGAAAAGACCCATCATGATCGGAATGATCCATATCTGGTGTCCCTTCATGTCGAACATCGCCGCCCTGATCCCCTTGTCGATCGCGCCGGTGGCATTCACCACGCCGAGGAAGCCGCCGAGAAACAGGACGAACAGCGCCACGTCGATGGCGTTGGCCGCATAGCTGTCGGGATTGTAAAAGCCGGCAATGGGCGCCAGCATCACGTCGACGAAGCCCTGCGGGTTGGGATCGACCTCGTGATAGGTGCCGGCGACCGCGATTTCGCGCCCGACCTC
Organism: Martelella mediterranea DSM 17316; assembly: GCF_002043005.1. Taxonomy (NCBI): domain Bacteria; kingdom Pseudomonadati; phylum Pseudomonadota; class Alphaproteobacteria; order Hyphomicrobiales; family Aurantimonadaceae; genus Martelella; species Martelella mediterranea. The sequence goes on from NZ_CP020330.1 coordinate 254,691, forward strand.
CTCATTCATCACCCGGTCATACTGGCCGGCCGGAATGATCCAGGTCAGCGCGGCCACGAACACGATCAGAAGAAACAGGATCGTGTAGGCTGTCGGAAAACGGGATGTAAGCTCTGGCGCCGGTTCGCCCGGCGGCGTGGTCTGATCGGTCATGTGCGGTCCTCCGGCTGACAAGGGAGCTCCCCCGGCTTGCGCCCTGAAGGGTCCTTTCGAAATGGACCTGAGCCGAATTCCCGCGGCATCGCATTGACCGAGGTTAACGCCCGCCAACAAGCCGCCTTCGGCATCCTGGTTAATTCCAAAGCCGAAAACCCGGCATAGGGCCGTTCTGATTTCCCGCGCCGAACCATTGCGCGGCGCGTCGAAAATTTGGAACGCCCGCGCCTTTGAGGCGTTTACCCGGCAGATGGCGAAGCCCGGAAGGGCCGCCGCCTTGAACGCGAAACAACACAGGAGGCCACCATGCCTGGCATTACGCAATCCAAGATTCTTATTCTGGCCACCAATGGTTATGAACGCTCCGAACTGCGCGTGCCCCTCGATAGCCTGAAGCAGAAGGGGGCATCCGTGACCATCGCGTCCCTCGAAAAGGGCCCGATCAAGAGCTGGGACGAGAAGGACTGGGGCGACAGCGTCGACGCCGACCTGACGGTGGATGACGTCAATGTCGCCGATTATGACGCGATCGTGCTGCCGGGCGGCCAGATCAACCCGGATGTGTTGCGCACCAGCGACAAGGCTGTCGCGATCGTCAAGGAATTCGTCAGAACCGGCCGCATCGTCGCTGCCATCTGCCATGGCCCGTGGATGCTGGTCGAGGCCGATGTGCTGAAGGGGCGCGAGGCGACTTCCTATCCCTCGATCCGCACCGACATGAAAAATGCCGGCGCCAACTGGGTCGACCGCGAGGTGGTCACCGACAACGGCATCATCACGTCTCGCAACCCCAAGGACCTGCCGGCCTTCGTGGACAAGATCGTCGAGGAGGTCGAAGAAGGCCGCCATCCGCGCAAGGCCGCCTGAGGGAAGTCCTGCCAAATGTGGTCATCTGTCAGCAAGATGGCCTCAGCGACCCGGGCCCAGGCCCGGGTCTTTTTTTTCGCTCAAGTTGAGCGCGGATCAGCCGAGTTGATGCTCCGCTGTCAGCAATTCGAAAAGATATCTTCCATAGTCGGTCTTGCGGAAGGTCTCGGCGTGCTGGCGCAGCATTTCCGCATCGATCCAGCCGTTGCGATAGGCGATCTCTTCCGGACAGCCGGACTGCATGCCCTGGCGCACCGAAAGCGTGCGCACGAAATTGCCGGCATCGAGCAGGCTCGAATGCGTGCCGGTATCAAGCCAGGCATAGCCGCGCCCCATCCGTTCCACCGCGAGCTTGCCCTCGTGCAGATAGCTCTCCAGCAGCGTGACGATTTCCAGTTCGCCGCGCGGCGATGGCTTGACGGCGCGGGCGCGTTCCGGGGCCTCGCCATCAAGGAAATAAAGCCCCGTCACGGCATAATGCGAGGGCGGCACCTCCGGCTTCTCGATGATCTGGCTCGCCTTGCCTTCCCTGTCGAAGGCGACCACGCCGTAGCGCTCGGGATCGGCGACGTGATAGCCGAACACCGTGCCGCCGGATGTCTTGGCATCGGCCGCGGCCAGCAGTTCCGGCAGGCCATGGCCGAAGAAGATGTTGTCGCCAAGCGTCATCGCCGATGGCGCGCCATCGAGGAAATCTTCCGCGAGAATATAGGCCTGCGCAAGTCCATCCGGGGACGGCTGGGTAATGAAGGTGAGGCTCAGGCCCCACTGGCTGCCATCGCCCAGAAGCCGCTTGAACTGGTCCTGATCGTCCGGCGTGGTGATGATCGCGATCTCGCGGATGCCCGTCAACATCAGCACCGACAGCGGATAATAGATCATCGGCTTGTCGTAGATCGGCATCAATTGCTTCGAAACCGCCATCGTCAGCGGATAAAGCCGCGTGCCCGACCCGCCGGCCAGAATAATGCCCTTGCGTGGCTTCATGATATTGCCCCCAGTTCAGTCAACACTTGCGCGAGATCCGCCCGCCAGTCCGGTCGCGCGAGACCAAAGGCGGACAGCGCCGAACAATCGAGCCGCGAATTCAGCGGCCGCTTGGCCGGAGTCGGATAATCCGAGGTCGGAATATCCGTGACCGTGACCGCCCTGCCCGCCATTTCGAAGATCGCGCGCGCGAAATCGGCCCAGCTCGTATCCGGCGCGCCGGAGAAATGATAAATCCCGGATTTTTCCGGGTTGTTGATCAGCTGCTCGGCCATCACCTTGCAGGCAAGCGCGATCGCGCGCGCCGAGGTCGGCCCGCCGATCTGATCGGCGACGATGGTCAGGCTGTCGCGGCTTTCGGCGAGCCGCAACATGGTCTTGACGAAATTGCCGCCATGAGCGGAAAACACCCAGCTTGTGCGCAGCACCGCGAACGGGCCGCCCGCGCGCACCACAAGCTGTTCGCCGGCAAGCTTGGTGCGGCCATAGGCGCCGAGCGGCGCCGTCGGATCGTCCGGCGAAAACGGCTTCTCGCCCGTGCCGGCGAAAACGTAATCGGTCGAAATGTGAACAAACGGAATGCCGAGCCCCGCTGCCGCGCGCGCCATCGCGCCGGGCGCCGTGGCGTTGACGTTCAGCGCCGTTTCCTCATCGCTCTCGGCTTTGTCCACCGCGGTATAGGCGGCTGCGTTGATGACGGCGGCAGGCCTGTGCTCGGTAATTGCCGCGGCGCAGGCGGCGGGGTTCGCCAGATCGGCCTCCTGCCGCGACAGGAACACCGCATCCGGCAGGATTCGCTTCAGCTCGGTCGCGACCTGGCCGGATTCTCCGAAAACCAGGATCATGCCTTCACCCCGAGCCGCTGGCCGACGCCCTTGCGGCTTTGCAACGCCTGCCACCATGCCTCATTGTCGAGATACCACGCGACGGTCTTCGCAAGCCCCTCCTCGACGCTGACCGAGGGGCGCCAGCCGAGCTCCGCGCCGATCCGCGCCGGATCGATCGCATAGCGCAAATCATGGCCCGGCCGGTCTGTGACGAAGGTGATGAGATCGGCATAGCTGCCGTTTTCCCGCGGCCGCTTCTCGTCCAGAATGGCGCAGATGGTGCGCACCAGTTCCAGATTGGTGCGCTCGTTCTCGCCGCCGACATTGTAGCTGCGGCCGACCTTGCCCTTGGTGATCACGGTCAAAAGCGCGTCGGCATGGTCTTCGACATAGAGCCAGTCGCGAATGTTCTCACCCTTGCCATAGACCGGGATCGCCTTGCCGGCGAGCGCATTGAGGATCACCACCGGGATCAGCTTTTCGGGGAAGTGATAGGGCCCGTAATTGTTGGAGCAGTTGGTGACCAGCACCGGCAGGCCATAGGTCTCGTGCCAGGCGCGCACCAGATGGTCGGATGCCGCCTTGGAGGCCGAATAGGGCGAGCGCGGATCGTAGGGCGTCTCTTCGGTGAACATGCCCTCCGGACCAAGCGAGCCGAACACCTCATCAGTCGAGATATGGTGGAAGCGGAAGCTCTCGGGCCGGCCACGGGCGACCCAATAGGCGCGCGCCGCCTCCAGCATGTTGTAGGTGCCGTTGATATTGGTCTCGATGAAATCGCCCGGCCCGTCGATCGACCGGTCGACATGGCTTTCGGCCGCCAGATGCATGACGGCGTCGGGCTGATGGTTGGCAAACACGCGATCGAGTGCCCCGCGATCGCGGATATCGGCCTGCTCGAAGGCGTAAAGCGGGCTGTCGGCCACGCTTGCGACATTGTCGAGACAGGCGGCATAGGTGAGCGCATCGAGATTGACGACGTGAAAGCCGCGCGCGACGGCAAGCCGCACCACGGCCGAACCGATAAAGCCTGCCCCGCCGGTGACCAGGAGTTTCATGAGCGGACCTCAGAATGTGAAGGGATTGTCGAAATCCGCAAAGGACGGCGCATCGCGATCCTTGGCGGAAACGGTGAAGTCGATATCCTTGAGCGGCCAGTCGATGCCGATATCAGGGTCGTCGAAGCGTACGCTGCCGTCGCATTCCGGCGCATAGTAATCCGAGCACTTGTAGATGATCTCGGTATCGGGCTCCAGCGTCATGAAGCCATGCAGAAAGCCTTCGGGGATCAGCAACTGCTTGCCATTGTCGAAGGAAAGCTCCGCCCCGAACCACTGGCCGAAGGTCGGCGAGCCCTTGCGCGCATCCACCGCCACATCAAAGAGCCGGCCCCGTCCGCACCGCACCAGCTTCGCCTGCGCATGCGGCGGCGCCTGAAAATGCAGCCCCCGCACCGTGCCCACCGTCTTGGAAAGCGAATGATTGTCCTGAACGAAATCGATATCGATGCCGTGGCCGGCAAGCACCTTGCGATTCCAGCTTTCGGAGAAGAACCCGCGCTCATCGCCAAAACGGCGGGGCGTGATGAGCAGAAGCCCTGCAATGTCGAGTTTCTGAATGTCCATGGCCGGCCCCCGGTCTCGCATAAAATTCCCGTGCTTCCGATTACACGAGGTGGCGAGGGGGAACAAGTTGCCTTCGCAAATTGCTATATGATGTTTCAATGTCAGACTCGCGGCGTGGATTATATGTGGACTTACGCGGTCCGCCCTGCTGAGCTGTCGCCTTTGCGCTCCCTGGCCATAGGCAGACGCATGTGAAATCCTGTAAGGGAATATCGGTGAACATCAGGAACGCGTTGCCTTGAAAAACATCTTCATCTCCGTCGTCTATTTCAAAGCGGCGCCGCTGATCAAAACCGGGTATCTCAATCCCATCCAGGCCGGCCGGGCGCTGGGGCGACATGCATTTCCGGAGGCGATCGGGGATGATACCGGCGTCAATATCTCGGAGAAGAACGTCAGCTGGAATGAGCTGACGGCGCTTTACTGGATGAGGCATAATGTCGATGCCGAGTTCTATGGCCTGATGCATTACCGCCGCCTGCTGGTGTTTGCCGAAAAGCCGCCCAAGCGGCTTGCTTTCTCTGAGGTCACCGAACGCGAGATCGAGCGCTACGGCTGGAAGGACGATCTCATCGAGAAGGCCTGCGAAGGCGCCGATATCCTGACGCCGCAGATGCGCGATATCTATCTGCCGGGCCTGCCCGAGGTGCTGATGTCGGCCGGCGAATTCTATGCCCACCAGCATCACGCCAAGGACATGGAGATCGTCGAGGAGATCGTGAAGGCCCGTTTCCCGGCGATCTACCCGTTTCTGGTGCAGGTACTGGCCGGCCGCAAGGTTTTCTTCAACAGCATCACGGTGATGCGCAAACCGCTGTTCCAGGAGTATTGCGATTTCCTGTTCGAAACGCTGGAAACGGCGGAACAGCGGATCGATACCAGCGGCTATGACCCCTACCAGAAAAGGATATGGGGCTTCCTTTCGGAATATCTGACGAACGCCTATGTGCATTACGCCAAGGCCGTTCACGATGCCAGGGTTCGGGAACTGCCGCTGACTTGGGGCATGCGGCCCCGCCCGCAAGTCGCCCCCGAAGAGGTACTTGAAACGGCACGGCGCAAGCGCGATGCCGTCGCGGCCCGGGCAACGGCTGAGGGCGACGACATCAATGTGGTGCTCTCCGTCGATGACCGCTACGCGCCCCATGCCGCGGTAACGATGCTTTCCGCCCTGAAGACGACCGAAACGCCCGGTCGGTTGCGTTTCTTCATTCTGAATGGCGGCAATATTTCCGAGGCGAACCGATCCAAGCTCACCGAAACGGTCACGGCGGCCGGCGGCCGGCTCGAATTCGCCGATATCGACGACCGAGATCTCCGCTTTCTGCCGCTCAACCGCGACTATGTCTCGATCGCCACCTATTACCGGCTGGTGATGCACCGCTACCTGCCGGCAGAGGTGGACAAGGCCATCTATATCGACGCCGACACGATCGTCGTCGAGCCGCTCGAAAACCTCTGGGATATTGATCTCGAAGGCCATCCCGTCGCCGGCGCGCCGGATGACGCCGGCTTCCACCAGGCGCGGCGGCTGCAGCTTTCTGCCGATCACCGCTATTTCAATGCCGGCGTGATGGTGTTCGACATCGCCCGTTTCCGGGAGATGGATATCGCGGACGACGTGCTTTCGGCCTTTCGCAGAAAGGGGCCCTATATCGTCTCGCAGGACCAGGACCTGCTCAACATCCTGTTCGAGAATGACGCGAAAATCCTGCCGCTGTCGTGGAACGCCGGCACGCGCATCTATCGCGCCAATCCGCTGGAGCCGTCCTATAGCGAGGAGGAGGCCTATGAGGCGGCGCGGGCGCCCTCGATCGTGCATTTCACCGATGTCAAAAAGCCCTGGCACACCAAATGCACCCACCCCTTCACCGAGCTCTACTGGGACTATCGCAATCTGACGCCCTGGGCGGAGACCGCCGGCGAGGCCCGCAAGCGGCGGCTGATCCAGAAGGCGCGCAAGCTGCTCAGGGCGCGCGACCGGCGGTTCGAGCGGACGGTTTCAGGGGCATAGGACCCGCTTGCCCTGCCTCATTAATGCTTGAAAGGCGCCCTCAAGGAGCTGCCGGTATCGCCGTATCAAGGAAGCTCTCAACAAGGACCAGCACCTCGCGGTGAATATCCTCGCGGCCGCGCGCACCGCCATCCTTGCAGACGATCCCCTCGCCCGGCGTCTCCTCCTCGATCAAAGCGGCAGCGCCCGGCTTGCAAAGCTGCATGAAGCTGAAATGCATGGCATCGGGAATTTCGACATATGTTGTGGAAGCGGCCGGCAGATATTGCGCGAGATAGCCGCTTTCGAGCTCTGCCGGCAGATCGCCTATATCGGTGCCGGCGCCGATGACGAGCGCCGGAATATCCACGGCGGCAAGGCTCTTCGGGGTGAAGCCGCGCGCCATGCCGAGATCGAGAGAGACGAAGGCGCCAAGCCGCGGATCGCCCATATCCGTCTCGAGTTCCGGATTTTGCAGCCCGAGCTCGGCCGATAGCCCGCAGACCCGGGGATTCGGATGGGCCCGGCAATCCGCTTCGAAACTGGCGGCGTCGAACCGGGCGCCGGCCAGAGCCGTGACCGTCCATCCGCCAAGGGAATGACCGATGGCCGCGATTCGCCCCTCATCCACGCGCCCGCCCAGCCCGGGATCGGCAATCAGGGCATCGATGACCCGGCTGAGGTCATGCGGTCGCTCCCATAGCCGGGCGGCCTGTTCGGGCGCGGTGTCGAACGTCGTGGTGCCGGGATGGTCGGGTGCAGCGACAATATAGCCCTTTTCGGCAAGCGAGCCCGCCAGCCAGTTCAAATTGCGCCAGCTGCCGCGATAGCCGTGGGAGAGAACCACCAACGGATGTTCGCCGGCGCCAGGCGCTGCGTCCCGGATCGCGGGAACCCCGAAGAATGCGGGATTCTCGCCGACGACCGTCGCATCGCCTCCGCCCGCGGCCGGATACCAGATGGCGACGTGAAGCGGCCGGGTTCCGTCCAGTTCGGCATCGCGAAACCCGACGGCATCAGCGGAACAGGCAAGAGAGGCGAGCGACAGGAACAGCCCACACGTTACAGATAGAAATTTCAGCATGAGAACCCCCGGTTGGATACATGCGGGCGACATAACCCTTAAACCGGAAACACGAGAGACCTGAAACGCAATTCAGGACGAAAATAATCAACGCCGGCGCCTGCGGAGCGGAGGCTTTCCGCCGCCTCACCCGCCGCCGAGAATCTGCATCAGCGTCCGCCGCTTCGGCGTCGAGGGCGCGGCGGCGGCGGGCGGCGGCTCTTCTCCGAGCTGACCGAGAAGCTCGACCAGCGTCTTCGGGTCATTGTCATTTGCCGGCGGCGCAGCCCTCGGTTCGATAATTCTGCCGCCGCCATAAAGCGGCTGCGGTTGCAGGCCGCGATGCGCGGTCGCCATGTAATCCTGCCATATCCGGGCAGGCAGCTTGCCGCCGGTGACGTGGCGCATCGGGGAATTGTCATCATTGCCGACCCAAACGCCGGTGGTCAGGTTGGCGGTGAAGCCGACGAACAGCGCATCGCGGGAGGATTGCGTCGTGCCGGTCTTGCCGGCGACCTGCCAGCCGGGGATCTGCGCGGCCTTGCCGGTGCCCTCGGTCACGACCCGCATCATCATGGCGTTCATGTTCGCTGCGGTCTGGGGCGAAAGCACCCGCTCAGGCGCCGGCGGCACGGTCTGGTAGAGCGACTGCCCGCCCGCGGTCTTCACGCTTTCGATCAGGTAGGGCGTGGCCTTGAAACCGCCATTCATGAAGGCGGTGTAGGCGCCGGTCAGCTCCAAGAGCGAGACCTCCGAGGTGCCGAGCGCCAGCGAGGCATTGGCGGTGATATCCGAGGTGATGCCGAGCCTGTGGGCAACGTCCACCACATAGCCGGGGCTTGCCTCCATCACAAGCTGGGCGGCGATGGTGTTGACGGAATGGGCCAGCGCATTGGTCAGCGTCATCGGGCCGGAATAGGTCTTCTCATAGTTCTCCGGCGTCCAGTCGTCGATGGTGATCGGCGCATCGTTTCTGACCGAGCCCGGCCGGTCGCCGATTTCGAGCGCGGCGGCATAGACGAAGGGTTTGAACGCCGAGCCCGGCTGGCGCTTGGCGGTCACGGCGCGGTTGAACTGGCTCTTGGAATAATCGCGCCCGCCGACCAGCGCCCGGATCGCGCCGGTGGCATCGACGGAAACCAGCGCCCCCTGCTCTACCCGGTCCTTCTCGCCGTTCGCATCAAGCGCGCTCTTCAGGCTTTCGCCGGCGGCGCGTTCGAGACCGGGGTCGATCGTGGTGGTCACCAAGATATCGGTCTTCACTTCGCCGATCATCGGCTCGAGACGCTGCATCACCATATCGGCGACGTAGTTTTCCGGCCCGGTCCAGTAGCTTGGCGCGCGCGTCGGCTCGCGGGCCATGGCGGTCGTCATGTCGCTGTCGTCGATCATGTTCTGGTCGTGCATCGCGGCCAGCACCACCTGGGCACGCTCTTCCGCCGCCTCCGGATCTCGGGCGGGCGAAAGCCGCGACGGCGCTTTCAGAAGCCCCGCCAGCAGCGCCGCCTCGCCAAGCGTCACATCGCGGGCGGATTTATCGAAATAGCGCTGCGAGGCCGCCTCCACGCCATAGGCGCCAGACCCGAAATAGACCCGGTTCAGATACATCGCCAGGATCTGATCCTTGGTGTATTCATGCTCCAGCCACAGCGCCATCAGCGCCTCCTGCACCTTGCGCTCCAGCGTCTGGGCGTGGGAGAGCAGCACGTTCTTGGCCAATTGCTGGGTCAGCGTCGAGCCGCCCTGAACGAGGCCGCGATGCTGGAGATTGGTGATCATGGCGCGGGCGATGCCGACCGGGTCGACGCCGAAATGGGAATAAAAACGCCGGTCCTCGATGGCGACGACGGCCATCGAGATAAAGGGCGACATCTCGTCGAGCGACAGCGCCTCGCCTCCGGTCGCGCCGCGATTGGCGATCAGCGAGCCGTCGGTGGCGACGATCTTGACGTTGGGCGCGCGGTCCGGCACCGCCCATTCATCGACAGGCGGCAGTTTGGAACCGTAATAGATGACGATGCCGACAACCGCGATCGCGCCCCAGACGGCGGCGACCATGCCCCAGTAGAACACGAAGCGGAATGCGCGCATCAGACCGCCGCCGGACGCGGCGCGCGCCCTCTTCTTCGACTTCCGTTTTTTCTTTTTGGCAGGCTTCGCCGGCGCTCCGCCGCCAAGGCCGAAAAGCGAGGGTTCGGTTCTTTCGCGCTTGTTCTTCTTGCTTGCCATGACGGGCCGCAGGCACCTTTCGTTTCCGTCTCCGGTCTACCCCGGTCACTTTAAGGTGGTATTAAGGCGCGGGTGGTTCGGCAGACGCATTGCGGCAAAAGATATCAACGAGGGTTAACGCAGGCTGAACGGGTTGGCGTCGCGCATGACAGGCTCTGCCCCATTAACCTTCCAGCTTTCTGCCCAGTTTGCTTTGAAGCCTTTCAACAACTTTCAGCCCCAGTTTGGTTCACGCGTCATGCAGAAAACAATCTCCCCCCTTGAGGGCAGGGGAATCGCGTATGGCTTTTAAGCTATTGAATATTTGACGCAAATCGATTCATCTTCAGCCTTTCTGTTGTGGAGGGTTGGATGGACGGATTTGCGTCTCTTTTCGGGTCGGTTCCGGACCCTCGGGCGGCCAATGTCCGCTATTCGCTGAACAGCGTTTTGTTCATTGCCTTGGCCGCGGTGCTGTGCGGGGCCGAAACCTGTCAGGACATGGCCGACTTTGGCGTCTCCAAGCACAAGCTTTTGAAGGAGATCGTGCCTCTGCCTTACGGCACTCCCAGTCACGACGTTTTCTCGAATGTTTTCAGACATATCGACCCTGAGGCTTTCGAAACGGTCTTTGCACGCTTCGCGCAGGCTTTCGCAAAATCCATCAGCGGCGTCATCGCCATCGACGGCAAGGCCGTGCGCGGGGCCTACAAACGCGGCGACAAGGCCTCGCCCCTGCATCTGGTCAACATCTGGGCCGCCGACCAGCGCATGGTCATCGGCCAGCAGCTCGCGCCGGGCCGCAGTGAAGTCAAAGGCGTTCTGCAAGCTCTTTCATGCTTGTCGCTGGATGGCTGCATCGTCACGGCTGACGCGCTGCATTGCAGGGCAGACACAGCCTCTGCCATTCTCAAGACCGGCGCCGACTATGCGCTTGCACTCAAGGGCAACCAACCGGCCTTCTCAACCGGGCGATCGCCCTGCTTGAAAAGGAAAGCAACCCCGACAGAGCCGAAAAGGCCGATGGCAAGGCCCATGACAGAACCGAAACCCGACGCGCCGTCATCGTCAAGGCGGAAGGAATGGATTTTCCCGGCGTCAAGGCGATCGCACGGCTTGAAAGCATCCGGGTGGAGCCCGATGGCCGGCAAACGCGTCACATCCGACATTTCCTGCTGTCCAGGTCAGTCAGCGCTACCGCCTTTCTGGACATCGCCAGAGCGCACTGGACGATCGAGAACCAACTGCACTGGGTGCTCGACGTCGCCTTCTGCGAAGACGCCGCCAGAAACCGAAAGGATCACGGGCCCCGGAACCTCTCGATCCTTCGCAAGCTCGCTCTCAACATCATCCGACACCACCCGGACAAGGCGTCCATCCGGCGCAAAATGAAAAAAGCCGGATGGGACGATACCTTCCTAATCTCAATGATCGCTCATATGCGATAGCCCTGCCCTTGAGGGGGAGATGTCGCGAAAGCGACAGAGAGGGGTATGGGCATAAGCCGCAAGCTCCGAACGAACGGAAAGATTTCACCCCTCTCTGCCCCTGTCGGGACATCTCTCCCTCAAGGGGAGAGATTATGAACTGAGGGCCCGCGCTCATCGCGAAAGCGCGTCGAGGATCCGGATCCAGGAGCGGATGCCCTTGTGGAAGGAGGTCAGCTCGTATTTCTCGTTGGGCGAATGGATGCGGTCGTCGTTGAGGCCGAAGCCGACCAGCAACGAATCCATGCCGAGTTTGCGCTGGAAATCGCCGACGATCGGGATTGAGCCGCCCATGCCGATCACCACGGCGGGTTTCGGCCATTCCTGCGAAAGCGCCGTCTGCGCCTTCTTCAGGAACGGCGCGTTGTAATCGAGATGGATCGCGGGCGAACCGCCATGGGGATGGAATTCCGCGCTGCAATCTGCCGGCAGTTTCGAGCGCACATAGGCGCGGAAGCTTTCGCGGATCTTCACCGGGTCCTGTGTGCCGACGAGGCGGAACGAGACCTTGGCGGAGGCCTGTGCCGCGATCACCGTCTTGAAGCCCTCGCCGGTATAGCCGCCGGTAATGCCGTTGACCTCGGCCGTCGGCCGCGTCCAGGTCAGTTCCAGCACCGAGCGGCCCTTTTCGCCGGCGGGCACCGAAAGCCCGATCTCGCCGAGGAAACGGCTATCGGTCTCGCCAAGCTGTTCCCAGCCTTTCTTGACGTCCTCTGGCGTTTCCTCGACGCCGTCGTAAAAGCCCGGCAGCGTCACCCGGCCGTTCTCGTCATGCAGACCGGCGAGGATATCGGCGAGGATATGGATCGGGTTCGCCGCAGCACCGCCGAAAAAGCCGGAATGGAGATCGCGGTCGGCGGCCTTGATCACCACCTCGTCGCCCACAAGGCCGCGCAGCGTCGCCGCGATCGCCGGCGTCTCGCGGTCCCACATGCCGGTATCGCAGACCAGCGCGAAATCGGCCTTGATCAGGTCGCCATGCTCCTCGATGAAGGCCGGCAGCGATGGCGAACCGGATTCCTCCTCGCCCTCGAACATGATCGTGATCTTCACCGGCAGTTCGGCATTTTCCTCGCGATAGGCCCGGCAGGCCTGGAGGAAGGTCATCAACTGGCCCTTGTCGTCGCTGGTGCCGCGCCCGGTGATCACCTTGGTGCCGGCGGCGCTGTCCTTGACCTTGGGGTCGAAGGGATCGTCTTCCCACAGCGACAACGGATCGACGGGCTGAACGTCGTAATGGCCGTAAAACAGCACATGCGGCGCGCCTTCCGGCGCGTTCTCGCTGGTCGCCACCACCATCGGATGGCCCTTGGTCTTGTGGGCCTCGGCGAGAAAACCGAGCGTCTTCAACTCCGCGACCAGCCAGTCAGCGGCTTCAGCGCATTTTTCCTTGTAGGCCGGATCGGTGGAGATCGACGGAATTCGCAGAAGGGCGAACAGCTTGTCGAGGCTTGAGGGCAGGTTGTCGTCGGCGCGCTTCAAAATCGCGTCTAGCTGGGCCATGGGGAACCTCCGATAGGCGGGCAAATCATGGTCGGACCATAGGCCAGCAAGCGGCGAATGAAAACCTCGATCAGGGCGGGAAGCGGGCAAAGAAAAAGCCGCCATGGCCTGGAGGGGGGGACTGACCATGGCGGCTGCTTTTTGGGACAAAGGCCGGAGAGGGGGATGGAGCCTTTGTCCTTTTGTCCGAAGAGGCGGGGGACGGGCCTTCTTCGAACAGCGGCGTGATCAAGCGCCGTTGGTTATTAGATGTACTTCGAAATGTGTCGATTCAAGGGAAGCGAGCGCCCCGTTTCGTTACAAATCAGTAATCTGAGCCGATTTTTTCGCGGATTGCCCGGTCAATGCCCGGCGGCACTGGAGAAAAGGTTCATCACCAGCACGCCGCCGACGATCATGGCAATGCCGACCCAGGCGGCAAGATCGAGGTTCTGGCGCAGGACGATGACGCTGACGGCCGCCGTCAGCACGATGCCGAGACCGGCCCAGATCGCATAGGCAACGCCGAGCGGTATCGTCTTCAGCGCCTGCGACAGGCAGAAGAAGGCGATGATGTAGAACACCGCGACGCCGATCGTGGGCAACAGCCGGGTGAAGCCATAGGATTTCTGCAGAAGGGTGGAGCCGATCACCTCGCAGACGATCGCGATACCGAGGGCGCCATAGGCCGCGAGCGCAGGGTTCATTTCCATTCCTTCTCCAAAAAACTCAGTGCGCCTCGTCCCAGTTGTGGGCGGCGCGGGCATCGACCTTGAGCGGAACCGCCATCGAAACGGCGGGCATGGCGGCGTTTTCCATGATGTCGACGATCACGGCGCGGGTCTTGTCGACTGCGTCGTCCTCGACCTCGAAAATCAGTTCGTCATGGACCTGAAGCAGCATCTTCGCCCGCTCGGCAAACCCGGCTTCGCCGAGCGCCGGCTCGATCCGGGTCATGGCGCGGCGGATGATATCGGCGGCCGAGCCCTGGATCGGCGCGTTGATGGCCGCGCGCTCGTTGAAACTTCTGACCTGATGGTTGGAGGATTTGATTTCCGGATAATGAATCTTGCGGCCGAAGATCGTCTCGACATAGCCGACATCGCGCGCCCGTTCCTTGGTGGCTTCCATATAATCGCGAATGCCGGGGAAGCGCTCGAAATAGCGCTTGATATAGTCGCTCGCCTCCGAGCGCTCGATGCCGAGCTGGTTGGAGAGCCCGAAGGCGGAGATGCCGTAGATGATGCCGAAATTGATCGCCTTGGCGCGCCGGCGCACATCGCCCGGCATGCCTTCCACCGGCACGCCGAACATTTCCGATGCCGTCATCGCATGAATGTCGATGCCATCGGCGAAGGCCTGGCGGAGCTGGGGAATATCGGCGACATGGGCGAGCACGCGAAGCTCGATCTGGCTGTAGTCGGCCGACAGCAGCTTGTGGCCCGGATTGGCGATGAAGGCGGTGCGGATCTTGCGGCCCTCGGCGGTGCGCACCGGAATGTTCTGCAGGTTCGGCTCCGACGAGGACAGCCGCCCGGTCGTGGTCGAGGCCAGCGAATAGGAGGTGTGGACGCGCTTGGTCTGGGGGTGGATATAGCCCGGCAGCGCATCGGTATAGGTCGATTTCAGCTTGGTCATCTGCCGCCAGTCGACGATCCGGCTTGGCAGCGGCAGCCCCTCTGCGGCGAGATCGTCCAGCACCTGCACGGCGGTGGACCACTGCCCGCTCTTGGTCTTCTTGCCGCCGGGAAGCCCCATCTTGCCGAACAGGATGTCGCCGAGCTGCTTGGGCGAGCCGATGTTGAATTTTTCGCCCGCCAGTTCGTAGATTTCATCCTCGAGCGCGGCGGCCTTCTGCGCCAGCTCGCCGGAAAGCCGCGACAGGATCTGCCGGTCGACGGAAATGCCGCGTTCTTCCATGCGCGCCAGCACCGGCAGAAGCGGCCGTTCGAGCCGCTCGTAGACGGTCATCACCCGTTCGGCGGCAAGCCGGGGCTTCAGCACCAGCCAGAGCCTGAGCGTCACATCGGCGTCTTCCGCCGCGTAAGCCGTGGCGCGGTCGATATCGACATAATCGAAGGTGACCATGTTGCGGCCGGAGCCGGCAACCTCCTTGTAGGGGATCGGCTGGTGGCCGAGCCATTTTTCCGAAAGCGCGTCCATGCCATGCCCGCCCATGCCGGAATCGAGCACGTAAGAGAGCAGCATGGTGTCGTCGAAATTCTTCACCGTGATGCCGTGGCGCAGCATTACCAGGTAGTCATATTTGAGGTTCTGGGCGATCTTCATGACCGCCTCGTCCTCGAGCAGGCCCTTCAGCGCGGCGAGTGCCGCATCGAACGGAATCTGCCCCTCGGCAAGCCCGCCGCCGAGCAGATCGTCCTGACCGGCCTTGTGGGTGAGCGGCACATAGGCCGCGCGGATCACCGCGCCGTCATCGGCGGCGTCCTCGTCGTAGAGCGCCAGCGAGAAGCCGACGAGTTCGGCCTGCATCGCGTCGAGCGAGGTGGTCTCGGTGTCGAAGGCGACAAGGCCGCGTTCGCGCGCGGTCTCGATCCAGCCTTCGAGCGCAGTCAGATCGCGGATCGTCTCGTAGTTGTCGCGGTTGATCGGCAGCGATGCAAACCGCGCCGCCCTTGCCGCGGCGAGGTCCGCCGGGCGCTTGCCGTCGGTCGCACCGGGCGCGGTCACTGCGGCCGGCGCCTTGCCCTCACCCGGATCAAGGTCGGGCCCGTGGGCGTCAGCGCCCCATTCGACGTCGACGGGCGCGGCCTCGATCGCCTGCGCCTCGGCGCCGGTCGCCTCGGCCACGCGACGGGTCAGCGAATTGAACTCCATCGCCTTCAAAAACGAGACCAGCTTCGGCCCGTCCTGCGGCTCCAGCGACAGCGCATCGAGCGGCACGTCGACCGGGCAATCCTGCTTCAGCGTCACCAGTTGGCGCGAGACCAGCACCAGGTCGCGGCTGGCGATGATGTTTTCGCGGCGCTTGTTCTGCTTGATCGATTCTGCATTGGCCAGCAGATTGTCGAGATCGCCGAATTCCTCCAGCAGCGTCGCCGCCGTCTTCGGCCCGATGCCCGGCACGCCGGGCACGTTATCCACCGAATCGCCGGTCAGCGCCTGCAGGTCGATCATCTTTTCCGGCGGCACGCCCCATTTCTCGATCACTTCCGGCACGCCGATCTGGCGGTCCTTCATGCCGTCATACATGTGGACCTTGGGGCCGACGAGCTGCATCAGATCCTTGTCGGAAGAGATGATGGTGGCGTCACCGCCCGCTTCCACCGCCATCCGGGCATAGGTGGCGATGATGTCGTCGGCCTCATAGCCTTCCATCTCGATGCAGGGAAGGTTGAAGGCGCGGGTCGCCTCGCGAATCAGCGCGAATTGCGGCACCAGGTCCTCCGGCGGCGGCGGGCGATGGGCCTTGTAATCCGGGTAAATCTCCTTGCGGAAGGTCTTCGAGGAATAGTCGAAGATCACGGCCAGATGCGTCGGCGTGACGCCCACGGAGGTGTCGCGCGCCTGTGTCAGAAGCTTCCACAGCATGTTGCAGAAGCCGGAAACCGCGCCCACCGGCAGGCCATCGGATTTGCGCGTCAGCGGCGGCAGCGCATGGAAGGCGCGGAAGATGAAGCCCGAGCCGTCAATCAGGAAAAGGTGATCGTCTTTTTTCATGGCGAATCCATAGCCGCTCGGGCGGCAAAGGTCCATGGCCCGCAATCCCGGTCACCCGGCTTTTGAAGCCGCCCCGAGGCATCCGGCAGAACCAGCGGGAAAACCCGCCGGGGAAAATCGATGGTCTGTCCGGGCTCTACCCGCCCCGGCGTTTGCGGGTCTGCACTTCCGAGAGGAACATGCCGAGCGCGATGGCGACGCCCTGGAACATCATCTGCCAAGAGGTTTCCAGACCCAGCACCTTCAGCGCCTGTCCGAGCTGGGTGAGGAACAGGGCCGCGCCCGCCACCGCGATCATCGAGCCGATGCCGCCGGAAATCGCCGTGCCGCCGAGCACCGCCGCGGCGATCGGGGCCAAGAGATAGGGATTGCCGACATCGAGCGTCGGGTTGCGGATGAAAGCCGAGAGCAGCACGCCGACAATGCCGTAAAGCAGCGAAGCGGCGACGAAGGCGCCCGCCTGATAGCGGCGGATTTCGACGCCGGTGGCATAGGCCGCGCGCGGATTGGCGCCGACGGCCTCGAACCGGCGTCCAAGCTGGGTGCGGCGCAGGAGGACGGTCAGCACCAGCGTCAGCGCGATCGTGATCCAGATCGTGGTGTTGAGGCCCAGAAAGCGGGCCTCGCCGAATTCGGCAAGCACGGTCGGCACCCCGGCTTCCGCCGGAAGCGAGCCGCGATACCAGAGCGTGAGACCGGCCACGATCGCGCCGGTCGCCAGCGTCACGATCAGCGCGTTCAGCTTCAGCCACGCGACCAGCACGCCGTTGACGAGGCCGACCATCATGGCGAAGGCCAGCGCCAACGCCGTGCCGATCACGGCCGAGCCTTCCGCGCCGCCGGACGTTCCGAGCAGCACCGTGCTCGACAGCGTCACGATCGCCGGCACGGACAGATCGATGCCGCGCGCCATCAGCACCAGCGCCTGCCCCATGGCGGCAATGGCGAGGAAGCTTGCGAACGGCAGGATGCTGGTGACCGACGTGCCGGAAATGCTGCGCGGCAGGAACAGAGCACAGAGCGCCACCAGTATGGCAAGCGCGATCCAGATCGCGGCGAACTGCATCTGGATCACGGGCACCCGTCCCTTGCCGCCGCGCCCGGCCCGTGAAGTGGGCCGATATGATGACATGACGCTTGTTTCGGTCATTTTATCCTCATCGCTGTTGGAGGTCCGGGCCGGCATCACGCCGCTCGCTTCTCGGCCGGCGCAACCACCCTGCGCCGTCGCATGGCCGAGAGCAGCAGCGCCTCAAGCTCGCCGAGCCCGGAATAAAGGAAGATCGCAAGCAGGGTCATGACGCCGCCGGCGATGATGCCGAACGCGGTGGAAAGCCCGAGAAGCGTGATGACGTTGACCATGAGCGCGAAGAACAGCGCGCCGAACAGCGCGCCGACGAACGAGCCGCGACCGCCCGAAAGCGCCGCCCCGCCAAGAACCGCAGCCGCGATCGAGGTCAGCGCGTAATTGGCGCCAACCGTCGGCGCGCCGACCCCGACTTCCGAGCCGAGGAAAAAGCCAGCGACCGTCGCCATCAGCGCGGCGAACACATAGGCGCGGACATGGACGAGGTTGACGCGCACGCCGTTGCGCTGGGCCGCGACCTCGCGAAACCCGACCGCCTTGGCCTCGAGACCCGAACGGGTCCGGTGCAGCCAGAAATCGAGCGCCATGGCAACGGCGACGAGCACGAAGATCGAGGCCGGCAGGAAGCCGATCCGCTCCTTCATCAGCCCGGTGAATTCCTGCGAGATCATGCCGCCCGGGATCGGACGCGCCAAGAGCGCCGCGCCCTGAAGAACGGAGAGCATGGCAATCGTGGTGATCACCGCGTTGATATTGGCAAAGCGGATCAGGCTGCCATTGATGAGACCCACAACCAGACCGATGCCGAGGCAGGCGAGAACGCCGAGGATCTGCATCGGGATCGGCATCTGGAAGGCGATCATGTAGGAGGCGGCGACCACGGTGAGGCTCATCATCGAGCCGACCGAGACGTCGAGCCCCCTGACGAGCAGCACATGGAGCTGCGCCATGGCCGCGAGCGCCGCCGGCGCGGTCGCCAGCAGAATGTAGCGGATGTTGACGGTGCGCAGGAACACCTTGCTCTCCATCGCCGCATAGCCGCCGACGATCAGCGTCAACAATGCGAGGAAGACCAGCGGCACCCACCAGATGTTCGAGCCCGAAATCAGCGTGCGGAACACCTGTGATAGCGCGCCTGGTGCCTCCTCGCTTGCCTGCTTGGCATCGCGGGCGCGCAGGAAGCCGGAGACGATGTTTTCCTCCGTCACCTCCTTGCCCGTGAGTTCGGCAACGATGCGCCCGCGCGAAAACACCAACACCCGGTCGCAGATGCCGGCAAGCTCCTGGGCGTCGGAGGAATTGATCACCAGCGTGCCGCTTTTGCCGAGATTGGCGCGGATCGCCTGATAGATATCGTGGCGCGCGCCGGCATCGACCCCTTGCGTCGGCTCGTCGATCAGCACGGCATCGGCCTCGGCACGGAACGAGCGCGCCAGCACCGCCTTCTGCTGGTTGCCGCCGGAAAGCCCGCTGACGGGCGTCTCCAGTGTGGCGGCGACGACGCCGAACTCGTCGCGCATTTCCTCGGCGCGGCGCTGCTCGTCGCGTGACGATACCAGGCCGCGCCGGACGAAATCACGAAGCCGCGGCAGCGTCATGTTCTTGCGCACGCCGAGATCGGGAAAGATCGATTCCCCGGCGCGGTCGGCCGAAAGGCAGAGCACGCCGGAGCGCAGCGCGTGGCGCGGCTCGGTGACGTCCACGGCGCGTCCGAGACAGGTCACGGTTCCGGCATGGCTCGGATGAAGGCCGGCAATGGCGCGCAGCGCCTCGCGCTGGCCGTTGCCCTCGGCGCCGGCAAAGCCGACGATCTCGCCACGATGGGCGACGAAGGAAATATCGTCGAAGCCATGACCGCTCAGACCATCCACGACCAATACCGGATCATGCACGATTGTGCCGGGTTTTGCCGGATATTCGCTTTCCACATCGCGGCCGATCATGCGCGAAACCAACTCGTGCTCGGAGGTCTCGCTGGTGACCTCGAACGTGCCCTCATGGACGCCGTCCCTCAAGATGGTGACGCGATCGGCGAGGTCGAGGATTTCCGGCAGGCGATGGCTGACATAGACGATGCCGGTGCCTTCCGCCGCGAGTTCGCGCACGATCCGGCTCAGATGAACCACCCCGTCATGGTCGAGCGTCGAGGTCGGCTCGTCGAGCAGCAGAACGCGCGGCCGCGACAGCAGCGCCTTGACGATCTCGACGAACTGGCGATGGGCGGGCGTGAGATCGCCGACCAGGCTTCTGGGAGAAATGCCGAGACCGAAGGGCGCGAGCTTCTCCTCCGCCCAGGCCGTCATGGCACGATAGGGCACCTCGCCGGGCGCGGTGGCGAGATAAAGGTTCTGGGCAACCGTGAGTTCGCGCACCAGACTGTCGTCCTGATAGACAGTCGCTAGACCGTAGGACAGCGCCTGTCGCGGATCGGCGCGTTCCAGCATCCGCCCCGCGATCTCGACCGTGCCGCCATTGGGCGCGATCGCCCCGGAGGCGATCTTCATCAGGGTGGATTTGCCCGAGCCGTTTTCGCCGAGAATGGCGTGAACCTCGCCCGCGCGGCAATCAAAGCTGAAACCATCCAGCGCCTTCACGCCCGGATAGGTTTTGGAGACGTCGCGCATCGACAGGACGATTTCGGACATGGGTTACCCTCCCCTCATGAACAGAGCGCATGGCGGGCAGCGAGCGCCCGCCATGCCGGATGCGACAATCAGTTGAACATGGCCCGGAGCGTGTCGGGATCGACCATGGTCGAAACCGAAACCTCGTCCGGCAGGCTCGGATCGCACTGGTCGACGGAGGCCTGCTTCATCGAGAACGGCACATCGAGATTGGCCGGGATTTCCTCGCCGGCAAGCGACATCATCGCTGCCGTCAGCGCCAGGCGCGCCTGGTAGTTCTGGCCGGAGGAATAGAAGATCTTGAAGTTCGGGTTTTCGGCCGCCTTCATGTCGCAGAACAGGCCCTGTTCGTCGGTACGCAGCGCCACCACGATATCGAGCGGCTTGCCGGCCGACTGGTAGGCGCGCACGCCGCCGCGGAAACCGTCGGCATAGTCGTAGATATAGCCGTCGATGTCATCGAAGCGCGACAGGATGGCGGAAACGGCCGAGAACGTGCCCTCCTGGGTCCAGTTGGTATCCTCGGTGGCGACGATATCCAGACCGCCGATTGCGGCCGCTTCTTCCTTGGCGCAGCCCTGCCAGGTGGAGGACAGCGGGTTGCCGGGCGTGCCGCCGAGCGCCGCGATACTGGCGGCATCCGGGTTGCCGGTGCGGATCGCCTTGACGAATTCCTTGCCGAGATCGCAGATGTTTTCGGAGATATTGGTGACGTAGTCCTCGCCCGGCGTGCCGGCCACCGTGCCGTTATGCAGCACGACGGTGATGCCGGATTCGGTCGCTTCCCGGATCGACGGGGCAAGCGCCTCGCCATGGTCGGCGAAGGTGACGATCACATCGACGCCCTGCGCGATATAGGCGCGGAAGTCGGACAGCGCCTTGGCGGCGTCGCCACGGGCCGATGTGTAGGAGATGTGGCCGATCTCCGGATAGGTAAGCGCCTGCATGATGAATTCCATCTTGGTGACTTCGCGCCAGACGTTCTCGCCGAAGCCATCGGCATAGGCGACCGTCAGCTCGCCGCCGGTTCCGGTGTCGCACTGGTTGTTCTTCCAGCATTCGATGGCCTTGGCGCGCATCTCGTCGCTCACCGGAAGCGCGGCCCTGTCGAAGGTCTCGATGAAAACCGGGCCGACATCGGTGGTGCCGAGCCGCGATTGCAGAAGCTCTTCGGCCGACTGGGCGTGCGCCGCCGCCGGCAGGCCGATAGCGAGCAATGCGAGCGCTGTCGCGCGGACAGGCCTCTTCAGGCCGTTAAGATAGGTCATGGCAATTCCTCTCCCTGGTTTTGAGGCCGGTCCATTCTGGCCGGCCGGATCGCCGCCCGCTTTGCCTCCTTGGCCTCGGCGGATCGGCGACCGGGCGGCCATACCCCTCGGATGGCCGCCGTCGATTACGCATACTATATTACGGTATTACGGTCATACGTCAATATGAATTAAACCCCTCCCGCCGATCGCGCCCCCCCTGAATGTGCCAACGCCGCCGGCATTGCGGCGGCGCAAGATTCCCATTCCGGAAATTTTTGCCGCGTCCGGCTACTGCGCCAGATAGCCGCCATCGATGACGAGTTCCGCGCCGGTGACGAAACTCGCCTCGTCGGAGGCGAGGTACAGGCAGCCATTGGCGATCTCGCGGGGCGTGCCGGCGCGACCCATCGGCGTCATCCCGATGACGAACTTGTTGATTTCCGGATCCTGCGCCTGGGTCAGCGGCGTATCGATGAAGCCCGGATGCACCGAGTTAACGCGGATGCCGTCGCCGACATGGGTAATCGCCGCATTCTTGGTCATCATGACAACCGCACCCTTGGAGGCGTGATAGGCATGAGCGCCGGGCACAGCGCCCTTGCCCCAGATCGAGGAAATATTGATGATCGATCCGGATTTCTTCGACTGCATATGCGGGATCACCGCGCGCATGCCGAAGAACACGCCGTCCTGGTTGACGCCCAGAACCTTGCGCCAGTTCTCCGTGGAGCCGTCGGCGACGCCGTCATAGACGGCAATGCCGGCATTGTTGACGAGGCAGTCGATCCGGCCCTGCTCGGCGATGATCCGCTCGATCGCATTGGCCCAGTCATCCTCGTTTGCCACATCGAGCTTCAGCCCGGTGACGCCCTCCGGATAAACTCCGGAGGGATTGCTGGTGCTGCCGGCATAGACGATCGCCCCCTCCTCGCTGAAACGCTCGACCACGCCGAGACCGATCCCACGCGAGGCGCCCGTCACCAGTGCCACTTTTCCTTCAAGCCGCATATTTTCTCCTCCCGATAATTTTAAAAGCGCCTCCGCGCCATATTCGTGTAATACCGTATTATGATACGATGCGATAGTCCCGATCCGGAAGAGTTCAGCGCAAGTTTTGCCGCGCCCGCGATGAAATTTTTCCAGATTGGTCGAAACTGCTCGCCCAAGACCAAAGCCGTGGCCGTAGTTTCCGAGAAAACGCATTTCAGGGAGGACGGGCATGTCTGCCACAAACGTTGTCGGATGGATCGGCGTCGGAAAAATGGGCGCGCCAATGGCGGGCCATCTTCTGAAGGGCGGCATCGACGTGACCGTTTTCGATGCCCGGCCGGAAAACAGCGCGGCCATGGAAGAGCGGGGCGCGCGGACGGCGGAGAGCATCGAGGCCGTCGGCTGCGCCTGCAATGTGATTTTCACCTCGATCCCCGATGACCCGGCGCTTGCAAGCGTGGTCACGACACTTGCGCCGGCCATGCGGGAAAACGCGATCCTGATCGACACCAGCACGGTCAGCCCGAAGGCTTCGTCAGAAGCCGCGGGAGTGCTTGCCGACCACGGCATCCGCTATCTGCGCGCGCCGGTTTCCGGCAGCACCACGATCGCGGCCGCCGCAAACCTCACCATACTCGCCTCCGGCGACGAGAGCGCCTGGAAGGAAGTCGAGCCGCTCGTGACGCTGTTCTCAAGCGAGCGCCTCTATCTCGGCCCCGCCGACGAGGCGCGGTTCATGAAGCTGGTGCTGAACACGCTGGTCGGCGCCTCCGCCTCGGTTCTGGGCGAGGCGATCCTGCTTGGAGAGCATGGCGGGCTCGACCGCGCCCAGATGATGGACGTCATCCTCAAAAGCGCGGTAAGCTCGCCCCTGCTCGGCTACAAGCGCGAGACCGTGGTGGTCGATGCGTCGGAGCCCGCCTTCCGGCTCGACCAGATGGTGAAGGATTTTTCGCTGATCCTTGCTGCGGCCAAGAGCGAGCATATAGATATGGATGTGAGCGCCCTGGTCCTGAAGCAGTACGAAGCGGCGGCGCAAGACGGCATGGAGGGGCGCGATTTCTTCGCGCTGGTGGACTGGATCAGGGACCACGCGCCGCGCACCGGCTGAAGCGCATGGACGGGCCCTTGGGAGGGGGCCGCCGGATGACCGAATATGAGATGCTGCGCATCATCGATTTCCTGAACGACCTCAACGGGCCGTTCAGCGCGGTCGTGGCCGAAAGCCGGGGCGACCCGGTTTTCGCGCTGACCCTGTCGCTGATGCAGGCCCACCTGACCGGCCGTGACATCACCAAGAGCGCGCTCGCCGAAAGCGGCGGCGTACCCTTTGTCACCGCCATGCGCCATGTCAGCCAGATGATCGAGGACGGCAATATCGTGCTCGATCCGCGCACCGCCACCGGCCGCAGCTTCTACGTCCGCCCGAGCGAGAAGCTGCAGGAACGGTTCATGGCCTATTGCCGCAGCGTCAAGGCCGTGATCGGCCGCACCTTCGGCACCATCAATTCCGACGAGGATGTCGACGGCTTCTATTTCGGCGGCTCCAATTTCTCACGCGTCGTCATCCCGCCGCCGCGGCTGCAGAGCCACCATGTTTCCGGCGGCAAGGAACTGCGCTTCCTGTTCCGCAAGGACAATTATTTCGAGGCGCTGCGCAACACCTGGGCCGATCTCCGGGCCAATATCGGCTCGATCCAGAATGTCGATCTGCTGCCGCTACCGCAGCTCTACGACCGGATCATCGAGAACGGCCAGCGCAAGAGCTCCGAATTCGACGTCATCTGCGTCAACAAGCCCTGGGTCGGCGACCTCGTCGATCGCGGACTGGTGCGCCCGCTTGACGAGTTGATTGCAGGCAGCCGGATCCAGCCGCTCGACTTCTCGCCGATGGTCTGGGATTCCGGGGGCTGGCAGGGCACGCAATACGGCGTGCCGATCTACACAACGGTGGAGCTGTTTCTTGCCCGGCAGGACATTTTCGAGCGCGCCGGCCACCCCTATCCCCGCACCTTCGATCAGGTGATCGACGCCGCCCGCGCCCTGCAGCGCCCCTCCGAGGGGCTATACGGCGTGGCGTGGAACGCGGCGGAGGGCATGCCGATCGCCAGCACCTTCATGGTACTGCTCGGCTCCTGCAACGCCGCCTGCCTCAACCTGCCGCGCCGGCGCATCCATATGCCCATGCATGATCTGGTCTCAGACAAGCTGCGCGGCCAGGTGCTGACCGACCAGGCTTTCGAGGTGCTGGACTACATGCACCGCCTCGTCGACGTGTCGGAACCCAACATTCTGGAGATGGACTGGGACCGCAGGGTGGAGGCGCTGCTGACCGGCAAGGCGGTGATGGGCTATTGCTGGTCGATGCATGCGGCGCTGATGGAATATCACGTCAAATCCGTGGTCTCGCGCCGCATGCGCTACCTGGAACAGCCCAAGGGCAAGGCCGGCATGCATGCCAATCCGGTCGGCGGTTTCCACCTGATGATCCCGACCAATCTCGACGAGGACCGTGTGGCCCTCGCCTTCGACGCGATCAGCTGGATGTGCTCGCCGGAGGTGATGAAGGAGCATGTGTCGGAAGGCTTTCCGGTCGCGCCCCGCTTCTCGGTCGCCGCCGATCCCGAGGCCGCCGCGAGTTCGCCGGTCATGGGCGTGGTCGCGCGGCTGCTGAAATCCAATTCGGTGTGCACCTGGTCGCGCCCGGCCGTGCCGGAATATCATGGGATCGAGGCCGTTCTCGGCCGCGAAATCCACGCCGCGCTGCGCGGCGACATCACCGACCGCGAGGCGCTGGAGCGCGCCCAGCGCGCCATCGACGGCCTGCTCTCGACCCGCCCGGCGGCCGCCGAGAGCTACGCCTGAGCTTCACCGCGCCTGAAGAAATAGCCGCGCCTAACTGGCCAGCATCTTTGCCAGCATGAAGCCGGAGCCGGCGCCGGTTCCGGCACCCGGCCATGTCGCCGCGCCGCACATGTAGAGCGAGGGCACCGGCGTCTTGTAGCGGGAATAGCCGGCGGCGGGGCGGAACAGGAAATTCTGGTCGAGATGGTGCGAGCCGGACAGGCTGTCGCCGCCGATCAGGTTCGGGTTTTCCCGCTCCAGATCGCGCGGCGAGAACACGGCGCTTGCGCGGATCTTCGCCCGTGTCCCCGGCGCATGGGTCTCGATGATGTCGAGCACGCGCTCGGCATAGGCATGTTTGGCCTGATCCCAGTCGGTCTCGCTGATTTCACCGGACGCATCGCCCTTAATCTCGGCCGGCAGCACCCGCACCTGCACCCACAGCACATGCTTGCCCTTGGGCGCACGGGAAGGGTCGACCGCCGAGGGCTGGCCGACCACAAGCGCCGGTTCAGCGGGCAACAGCCCGTCCATCGCCTCGGCATAAAGCCGCGACATCATCCGCATGTCGGGCGCGATGTGGATATAGGCATAGTCGCGAAGTTCGGCCCCCGCCGACCAAGCCGGCAGCTCGTCCATCGCCAGATGGATCATCATCGTGCCGGGGCCGGCGCGGAAATCGTCAAACGTGTCGCCAAGGTCTCCAAGCCGGCTGTTTTTCGGCACGAGATCGTCGAACAGCAGCTTCGGGTGCACATTGGCAATCACGGCCTTGCGGGCGGAAATCGTCCGGCCGTTGGCGAGAGACACGCCCGTCGCCTTGCCGGCCTCATCGAGTTCCACGCCCACGACCCGCTCGCCGAGCAGGATTTCGCTGCCGCGCTCCTCCACCACCTTGGTCATCGCGCGGATGATGGTGTCGGCGCCGCCCTTGCCGATGACCATGCCGAAGGCCTGGTTGGCCATCGATTCCAGATAGGGAAACAGCGCGCCGCCGGCGACATCCGGAGCGAAATCGAGATGCAGACCCCAGGTCGCCATCATCACCTTCAGCTTTTCGTTTTCGAAATGCCGGTCGAGAAAATCGCGCGGGGTTGCGACCAGCAGCCGCGCCAGCCGGTAAAGCCCCGAAGTACCGAGCGCCCGCCAGGCCTTCCACACCGCCTTTGCCGTCTGGAAGGAGGGGATCGGCGCGCCCATCAGCGCGAAGATATGGGGCGCGTCGCGGGAGAAATCGGCAAGCATCCGCTCCCAGGCTTCGGCGTCCTTTTCTGATAGCGCCGCAATGCCGGCTTTGGTCTCAGCCACATCCGTGCCAACGCCGAGCGCCGTCGCGTCACGGAACACGCTGGCGAAGCAATGGGGGGCCGGCACCAGTTCCAGCCCCGCCGCCGTCAGAGCATCACGATGGGCGGCGAAGAAGGCGGAGCCGGCGAACATCGAGAGATTCATCGCGCCGAAATCATGCCGGAAGCCGGGCTCGGTCAGTTCCTGGGTCTTGACCGCGCCGCCGGCCTCCCCGGCCGCTTCGACGACGCAGACCTTCCATCCCTTGGATGTCAGATGGACGGCCGCCGCAAGCCCGTTGTGGCCCGCCCCAATGATCACCGCATCATAATCCGTCGTCGTCGCCATCCGCGTCCCCTCGAACCAATATACCTATATGCATACATAATTCACGCGGATCAGAAGAGCATTTTTTTGAACCCGAGCGCAATAGTCGGCGACAGAATTGCCCTTTTGCCAATGATTTCGGCAATTGCCTCCGTTTGCGACAGGCATGGAAGCATGGCCGGAAGAAATGCATCCGCGTCACCATGATCCTTGCATTATCATATTTTCTTTCATAGGCTCTCCGGCAACGTCCGCAACAAGACCGGTCGATCAAGACCGCGCGCAGCGCCGGCACCGGTTCCGGACGACAAAGGGGAAGATTATCATGAATGACACATCCGTGCTTGGAAGCCTCGCCTCCGCCCTGTTGTCGGGATCGGTCAAGGTGGTTGACATCACCGCGCCGCTCGGACCGGAAACGCCAGTGCTCTACCTGCCGCCGCAATTCGGCCAGAACACGCCGAATGTGAAGGTGCACAAGATTTCCGAGTATGACGAGAACGGGCCGTTCTGGGCATGGAACTGGATCGAGCTTGGCGAGCACACCGGCACCCATTTCGACGCGCCGTGTCACTGGATCACCGGCAAGGACAATCCCGACAACACCACCGACACGATCAAGCCGCAGAACTTCGTGGCCCCCGTCAACGTCATCGATCGCTCGAAGGAAGCCGAGGCCGATCACGACTATCTGCTGACCGTCGACAGCATCAAGGAATGGGAAGCCGAGCACGGCGAGATCGAGGCCGGAAGCTGGGTGGTGATGCGCACCGACTGGTACAAGCGCAACGGCTCCACCGAAACCTTCCTCAATGCCGATGAGAACGGCCCGCACTCCCCCGGCCCGACGGCCGAGGCGATCGAATATCTGCTTTCCAAGGGCATTATCGGCTGGGGCCAGGAAACGGTCGGCACCGATGCCGGTTCCGCCGGCGGCATGGAACCGCCCTTCCCGGCCCACAACCTGATGCACAAGCACAACAAATACGGCCTTGCCAGCCTCTCCAACCTCGACCAGCTTCCGCCCAAGGGCGCGATCCTGATCGCGGCACCGCTGAAGTTCGTCAAGGGCACCGGCTCGCCGGTGCGCGCGCTGGCGTTGATCGCCTGACGACGGCCTGAAACGAGGCTCCGGCGCGGCGAAAACGCTGCCGCGCCGAAGCACTGACCGGCTTTGAAGAGGAGATCACATTGGCGGATTTCGATCACATCATCATCGGCAGCGGCATCAACGCACTGGTCGCCGCCTCGCTCCTCGGCAAGGCCGGCAAGCGCGTGCTGGTGCTGGAGCGCAACGACACCATCGGCGGCTGCCTGTTGACCGCGGAGGTGACCGCGCCCGGCTACCTGCACGATGTGATGGCGACCACCATGGTGCTGTTCCTCACCTCGCCGGCCTTTGCAGCACTCGGCGATGATCTTGCCGCCCGCGGCGCGGAGTTCTGCCACACCGACACGCCGACCGGCGTGTTGCGCAAGGATGGCAGCCACCTGATCTATGCGATGGACCGCAAACGCAATATCGACGCGTTCAACGCCAGGGCCGAAGGCGACGGCCAGACCTTCGACGCCGAAATGGCGGCGATGGCGGGCGATGCCGATTTCGTGTTCTCGCTGCTCGGCGGCAATCTCTGGTCGGGCGCGACGGCCAAGAAGATGTTGAAGGAAGCCTGGAAGCGCGGCCCGCGCGGCCTTGCCGCATGGTTCGGCGAGGCGCTGACGCCAGCGCGCGGCTATCTGGAAACCACCTATGTTTCGGACGAGGCCAAGGCGCTCTGGGCCCCCTGGGTGCTGCATTGCGGCCTCTCCCCGGAAGCGAGCTATTCGGCCGAGATGCTGAAGGTGATCGGCTTCGCGATCGAACTTGCCGGCTGCCCGATCGTCAAGGGCGGCGCTGTCAACCTGACGCGCGCCTTCGAGCGCCTGATCCGCGACCATGGCGGCGATATCCGCACCGGATGCGATGTCGCCGGCATTACGCTTGGCACGGACGGCAAGGCGAAGGGCGTACGGCTTTCCGACGGCACGGAAATCGGGGCCAAGCGCGGTGTCATCGCCTCCGTCACGCCCGACCAGCTTTACCGCCGCCTGCTTGGCGAGACCGGCAAGCCACTGCCAACCGATGTCGAAAAAGGATTAAAATCCTATCGCTACGGCAAGGGCGACATGCAGATCCACTACGCGCTGAGAACGCCGCCGAAATGGAAAGCGGGCGACGAACTCGGCAAGGTCGCCCTGTTGCACTTGACCGACGGTCTCGACGCGGTGTCGCGTTCATCAAACGAGGCCGAGCGCGGGCTGCTGCCGGCCGAACCCACCGTCTGCGTCGGCCAGCCGACCGCGCTGGACCCGAGCCGCGCGCCCGACGGCGGCGCGATCCTCTGGCTCCAGCTTCCCGATACGCCGCGCCAGATCAAGGGCGATGCGGCGGGCCTTCTCGATTGCCCGCAAGACGAGCGCTGGACGGAGGCGCTGCGCGAGGCCTTCGCCGACCGCATCGAGGCCATGCTTGCCGCCCATATCGAGGGTTTTGCGGACAATGTGATTGCCCGCAGCGTCTCATCGCCGGCCGATCTCGAGGCGATGAACATGAACCTCGTCGGCGGCGATCCCTATGGCGGCTTTTGCGGTCTCGACCAGTTTTTCATCTGGCGTCCGTTCAAAACCGCCGTTAACCACAGGACCCACGTGCCCGGCCTCTATCATATCGGCGCCTCGACCCATCCGGGTCCGGGCCTCGGCGGCGGCTCGGGCTTTCTGTTGGCATCATCGCTGAAATAACGGAGTGGGTTTATGGGTGAGCGTTTTTCGGGTCCGAACGGTGACGGAGAGACGGGCGAGGCCGTCCGCAGCCTCGGCGAAATCGGGCTCAACGCATTTTCGCCCTATCTGATGAACCGGGTGATGGCGCGCTACAATGCCAATCTCGCCGAGGAGTTGAAGCATCTTGGCATGTCCACCGCCAAGGTGCGCACCCTCGCCGTGCTCTCGGTCATTCCCTCGGCCACGATCAACGAGCTGTCGGTTCTCGCCGTCATCGAGCAATCGACGATGAGCCGCACGCTCGATTCGCTGGAGGAACAGGGCTATATCCGCCGCCAGTCGCGCAACGAGGACATGCGGGTGCGCGACGTCTCGATCACCGAGGAAGGCCGCCTCGCCTTCGACGCCGCCTGGCCGACCATGCACAGCTTCGTGCAACAGATGTTCGACGGCATCGACGAGGACGAACAGCGCGCCTTCGTGACCACGCTGCAGAAGATGCTGCGCAATGTGCGGGTGAACGAGATCTGAGGGACAGCGCCCCCGCCGGCTTGATGTAGCCTATTTCGGTTCGGGCCCGGCACCGCCCGGGCAACTTGACCCGGGCGATCTTGACATAAGGTCATCTCATCCGGCTTTCGCCGGATCAAACCTCACACATATTTGTTGATGATATTTTCCAGATATTCCTGGCGGCCCGATTTCGGTTCGGGGTTGATGTCGTCCTTCTCCACCATGGCGGCGATGTCTTCCAGCGTCATTTCGCCGGAGAGCATCTTCTTGGCGCTATCGCCATTCCAGCCCGCATAGCGCTCGTCGAGCGGCTTGGACAGCGCGCCGTCCTCGATCATCCGGGCGGCGGCCTTCAGCCCGCGCGCGCAGCAATCCATGCCACCGATATGGCCGTAAAGCAGGTCCGCCGGGTCGATCGACTGGCGGCGCAGCTTGGCGTCGAAATTGGTGCCGCCGGAGGTGAAGCCGCCGGCCAGCAGAACCTGATAATAGGCCAGCGCCATTTCCGGCACATTGTTGGGGAACTGGTCGGTATCCCAACCGGACTGATAGTCATTGCGGTTCATGTCGATCGAACCGAGCACGCCGAGCGTGCGCGCAAGCGCCAGTTCATGCTCGAAGGTGTGGCCGGCGAGAATGGCGTGGCCCTGCTCGATATTGAGCTTCACTTCCTTCTCAAGCCCGTATTTCTGCAGGAAACCGTACACCGTGGCGACGTCGTAATCATACTGGTGCTTGGTCGGCTCCTGCGGCTTGGGCTCGACCAGGATCTGGCCCTTGAAGCCGATCTTGTGCTTGTACTCGATCACCATCGACAGCATGCGCGCCATCTGGTCGAACTCGCGGCTCATATCGGTGTTGAGCAGGGTCTCGTAACCCTCGCGGCCGCCCCACAGCACATAATTCTCGCCGCCGAGCTTCATCGTCGCGTCCATGCAGGTCTTGATGGTGGCGGCGGAGTAGGCGAACACCTCCGGATCGGGATTGGTCGAAGCGCCCGACATGAAGCGGCGGTGGGAGAACAGGTTGGCCGTGCCCCACAGAAGCTTGACGCCGGTCTCTTCCTGCTTCTTGGCGAAATAATCGACGATCTCGTTGAGGTTCTTCGTGCTCTCGGCGAAGTTGCCGCCTTCTGGGCGCACATCGGCATCGTGGAAGCAGTAATAGGGCGCACCGAGCAGCGAGAATAGCTCAAAGGCGACATCGGCCTTCAGCTTCGCCTTGTCCATGCCGCCATCATACCACGGCCGGTCGAAAGTGCGTCCACCAAAGGGATCGCCGCCCTCCCAGGCCAGCGAGTGCCAATAGGCGACCGCGAAGCGCAGATGCTCCTTCAGCGGCTTGCCGAGGACGACCTCGTCGGGGTTGTAATGCCGGAAGGCCAGCGGATTATCGCTGTCCGGGCCTTCATATTTGATTTTGGCGATATCGCCGAAAAAACCGGTGCTCATATCAATTCTCCCATTCGGTTATTCTCAAATCCGGCCGATTGCCGCATGGGCATGCCGGGTCCATTTCAGTGTGTTGCGTCAGGCTTTCGTAACGGCGCGGATCGCCGGATAAAGCGCGCGGTAGCGCTGATAGGCCTCCTCGAAGGCGGCCTTGTGCGCGGTTTCCGGCTCCACCGTTTCGGCCGTCTTGGGCGGGGTGCAGACGGCGAGCGGATCGCCACCGGTTGCCGCCAGCATGCCGAGCCGGGCGGCGCCAAAGGCCGCGCCGAAATCGCCGTCGGCGGGAATGTCGATCGGCAGGTCGAGCGCGGTGGCCACCGCCTTCAGCCAGTAGCGCGAACGCGAGCCGCCGCCGATCGCGGTGATCCTTGAAAGCTCCGTGCCGGCGGAGCGCAGCGCCTCGAGATTGTCACGCAGCGCAAAGGCGACGCCTTCCATCACCGCGCGGGTCATGGCCGGGCGGTCGCTTTCATGGGCGAGACCGATGAAGGCGCCGCGGATCGCCGCGTCATTGTGCGGCGTGCGTTCGCCGGAAAGATAGGGCAGGAAGGTGACATCGCCAGGTGCCTGTAGCGTGTCGCCGACCTCGGTCGAAAGCTCCGCCGGGCTCTTGTCGGTGATCTTCGCGTACCAGTTCAGCGTATCGGTCGCCGACAGGATCACGCCCATCTGGTGCCATGTGCCGGGCAGCGCGTGGCAGAAGGCGTGGACCGCGCTTTCGGGCTTCGGGCGGTAGCGGTCGTTCGCCGCGAACAGCACGCCGGACGTGCCGAGCGAGACGAAAGCCGCGCCATCGGCAACCGTGCCCATGCCGCAGGCGGACGCCGCATTGTCGCCGGCCCCGCCGGCCACCACCACTGGCCCGGTCATGCCCCATTCTGCGGCAAGCGCGGATTTCAGCGTGCCGCCGACCTCCGAGCCTTCGACCAGCGCCGGCATCTGCGACCGAGACAGATCGGTGGCGGCAAGAAGCTCGTCCGACCAGTCGCGCTTTGCGGTATCGAGCCAGGAGGTGCCGGCCGAATCCGACATTTCGGAAATGTATTCGCCGGTCAGCCAGTAGCGCAGATAGTCCTTCGGCAGCAGCACCTTGCCGACCTTGCCAAAAATCTCGGGTTCGTTCTTCTTCACCCAGACCAGTTTCGGCGCTGTGAAGCCCGGGAACACGATATTGCCGGTGATCGCGCGGAAGCGCGGATCGTCATCAAGCTGGGCTGCCTCGACATGGGAACGGGTGTCGTTCCACAAAATGCAGGGCCGGAGCACCGCACCCTCCTTATCGAGGATCGTCGCGCCGTGCATGTGGCCGGAGAGGCCGATGCCCCTGACCGCCGCAAGCTCGCCGGGATGGCGTTCGGCAAGACGGCCGACGGCGATCCGGCAGGCATCGATCCAGTCCGCCGGGTTCTGCTCCGACCAGCCGTGATGCGGCCGCGCGACCGACAAGGCCGCATCGGCGCTGGCGATCACGGTCTGGCCGTCATCGATCAGCATGGCCTTCAGGCTGGAGGTTCCGAGATCGAGCCCGAGATACATGGCGTTCTTCCCTTTCCCGCCCCTCAGGGCAGATTGTCCTTGATGAAAATGTCGATGCGGATGCGCTCCTGCGCGGCGATTACCGGCACGCCGTCGGCCTCGGCCTTCAGCACCCGGATCGCGCTTCTGACCTCATGGCCGGCATCCTGGTTCAGCACCGCGTCGAACAGGCCGTTTTCGAGCGCGGCGCGCGAATGTTCGGAAAGCTCGTGCGCGATCGTGACGATTTCGCGGCCATTCCCGCGCGCCTTTTCAAGTGCGGCGATCAGGCCGCGATTGCCCGCGCCCAGGCTGTAAATGCCGATGATATCCGGGTCGCGGGCCAGCGCCTCTTCCACCAGCCGTTCGGCAACCGCCGCATCGTCCCGGCCCTCCATAGGTGCGGTGAGCTGGAGGTTCGGAAAGTCGAGCGCCATGCCTTCGGAAAAACCGGAAAGCCGGTTCTGGTGGTCGCGCACCGAAAGCGAGCCAACGAGAATGGCGATGCTCCCGGCGCGCGGACCGATGAACCGGCCAAGCAGGGTCGCGGCGGTGCGACCCGCCGCCTGGTTGTCGACGCCGGCATAGTGATCGCGGCCGCTATCCTCCAGATCGGAGACCAGGGTGACGACCGGAATGCCCTTTTTCTTCAGAGCGCCGACGGCCGCGCGCACGGGATCGGCATCGACCGCGACCAGCGCGATGCCGGCGGGCTCTTCCTCGCCCGCCGCGATCAGCGCTTTCGCCAGCGCATCGCCGTCAAAGGCCGGCACGTCGATAATGCTGATCTCGGTCCGTTCGATCCGCCCGCGTTCGCCGGCCTGTTCGACGGACGCGCGGAGCGCCGCCATGAAGGCGTTGTCGTTGAGCGGCAGGATGAAGGTAAAGGGATAGACCCGGCCCTTGGCGAGATTGGCGGCGGCGACATCGCGAACATAGCCGAGCGAGCGGATCGCCTCCTCGACCTTTGCCTTGGTCTTTTCGCGCACGCCGGGCCGGCCGTTCATGACGCGGTCCACGGTCGCCAGACTGACGCCTGCCTTGATGGCTATGTCATGCACTGTCGGGCGCATGTCTCCCCCCGCCTGACGATTTCCTCCGCGGTCCGCGGTCCGGACCTTGTTATGCCTCCCTTATAGCGCGCCGTTTGATGTACGTAAATCAAAAATTCCCGCGACTAACTCTAGGCGTAGAAATTCACATCAGAAACTGTCCTCGAACAGCTTGTTGAGCCGGCCGATGACGGCGATGGCGGGCGCATCGGTGCGCAACGCCTCGTTGAGCACATCGGAGGCCTCGCGCTGGAACCAGATATAGCCATTGTGGCGCGGCCGCATATAGGCGTGGGCGGCTGTATCGGCGATATTGCGATAGAAGCCGTTGACGGCACCGTTGACGTCAAGGCTTTTCCAGCCATCGGCATGGCCCGGCTGACCGCCGGCTTCTGCATAGAGCGATGCCTGCACCGGCCCGCTGGCGATCCAGTAGGCATAGTCGATCGCCGCGTCGCGGTTTTCGCTGAAGGCGGAGACGGCGATACCCGTTCCGCCGAGCACCGATCCCGCCGGGCCGCGCTCGCCAAGGCCCGGCATATTGGCGAAGCCGAGCCGGTGGTGACGAAACCCGTCGCGCGCATAGAGCGCGTAGCCGGCGACATAGGGCGAGATGCTGGCCTGGGTATCGGGCGCCGAAAGCGCCTCCAGAACCCCGACCGGGTCCATCGCCTGATTGTCCTCGGGTACGAGCTGCGCAAGCTCGACCAGACGTTCATAGGCGGCAATGCCGTCATCTTCGTCGATCAGATTTCCCGCGCCGTCATTGCGGCAGGGCGTGCCGGCATTGGCGGCAAGGGTGAAAAATGTCAGCAGGTTGTGCGGCGGCCGCAGCGGCACCATCACGTGGCCGTCTTCGGCAAGCTTGATGAGGTCGTCCCAGTTGTCCGGCAAGCTCGGCGCGCGGTCGGGGCGGTAGGCCATGACCTGCGCGTCGACATCGATCGGAAACGCCCATTGATGCGCCTTGTAGTGAAAGGCCTCGAAGGCGCCGCCTACCGACCCCTTTTTCATCGCCTCGCGCTCATCCTCCCGGCCCTCGACATCGAGAGGCGCGAGGCAATTGTCGGTGGTGATCTGCCCGAGATGAGGATGATCGATGACGATCAGGTCATAGTCGCGGGCGATATCGACCGGCGTCAGATCCTCCAGTTCCTCAAGACCGGGCTTTTCCCACTTGACCTCGACGCCGGTCTTCTCGCGCCATTCATCCGCGCTCGCCGCCAGCGGCTCGAAGCCGCGCGGATGAGTCCAGGTCATGCCCTTCAAGGTCGTCATACGGTCAAGCTCCACTCCAGCGCCGCACCGGCGGGCGCGATCCTGCTAAAAATAACGGTTTCAGAAATTTCGTTAACAGCAGAAGAAAGCCGCTCGCGGGCGGAATGTTCCAAAGCGCCGGTATTATAGGCCCTACCGATGGGGCGCGTCATGGAGCGGCAAGCAGCCGCCGCACGACGAAGCCGACATCGGCGGGCTCGATGCGGCTGCCGGCATAGGCCCCGAACAGACCGTCGACGCAGGCAAGCACCAGGTCCGCGCGGCGGCTGGCCTGATCGCGCGGCCACCCTTCGCCGGCGAGCAATTCGGCGAGCCTTGCGGAAAGCCAGGCATTGATTTCCGCCAGCGCCTGTTCGGCGAAGGCCTCGGTATTGTCGAGAAGCTCGCCGGCATGCGGAGAGTTGCTCAGCAGCGCCGCCATGCGGGAATATTTGTTCTCCAGCGCCGCGGCCGCGCGCTCCACAGCGCTGCCGGGACCGTCCAGCGTTCTTTCGGCTTCCGCTTTCATATCACCCAGCACCGCGGCAAGCGTCGCCTGAAACACCGCCTCCTTGTCCGGGAAATAGGCATAGAGCGTGGGTTTGGCGACGCCCGCGCGCTTGGCGATGCCCTGCATGGTGGTGGCGCGCAGGCCGTTTGCCAGAAACTCGGCCTGGGCCGCCGCCAGTATTTTTTTCGTTCGCGCTTCTGATTTTGGAGCCGGCACTGTTTTTCCTCTTGCATATCGCCTAAATTGAACGATATGAACATATATAGTTCAAAACGTTCAATTACGGAGTCCGAAATGAACGATATTGTCCTTCTGACCGGCATTACCGGCTTTCTGGGCGGCCATATCGCCGTCGAACTTCTCAATGCCGGTTATAGCGTGCGCGGAAGCCTGCGCAATCCGGGCGCAAACGGGGAGCGGGCGGAAGCGACCCGCAAGGCGCTGGAAGAGGCCGGCGCCGACACAGCGCGACTTGAATTCGTGACGCTCGACCTGACCGAGGACGAGGGCTGGTTTGACGCCGCGCACGGCGCCCGTTTCGTGATCCACAGCGCCTCGCCCTTCGTGACCACGATGCCGAAAGACCCCGACGAACTGGTCTACCCCGCCGTGAGCGGAACCGAACGGGCCCTGGGCGCTGCCAGACGGGCGGGCGTCGAGCGGGTGGTGCTGACGAGTTCCTCCGTCGCGATTGTCAACGGCCGGGGTCCGACGAGCAGGAAAAATGCGCTCGGCCCCGACGACTGGCCGAACCCGGATGAGGGCCGGCTCAACGCCTATCAGCTTTCCAAGGTGCTGGCCGAGCGCAAGGCATGGGAGATTGCCGAACATGATGGCCTTGCCCTTGCCGTCATCAATCCCGGCTTTATCCTGGGACCGCTGCTGGACGACGACCCGGGCACATCGGGCGCGCTGTTCGTCCGGCTGATGAAGGGCGATGTGCCGATGCTCCCGCGCCTTCACCTGCATATGGTCGACGTCCGCGACCTCGCCCGCATTCATGTCGCGGCGCTGACGGCGCCGGATGCGCTCGGCAAACGCAATCCCGCCGCCTTTTTCGAGATGGATATCGCCGGGCTCGCCGCGACGCTCGCCCGCGAAGTGCCAGAACGCGCCGACAGGATTCCGAAACGCAAGGCGCCCGACTTTCTCGTGCGCTTTCTGGCGCTGTTCGATGGCGATATCAGAGCCAATATCAACGAGCTCGGCTACGCGCCCGCGCTGGATTCAAGCCGCGGCGCTGCGCTTCTCGGCCGCCCGCCCCGTTCCGCCGACACCATGATCGGCGACATGGGCCGCTCGCTGGTCGCCCGGGGACTAGCCTGAAGCGGCAACCTGCCGCCCGCCCGACACCACCACGTCCGTCCCCCATTCCCGGCAGCGTTCGGCAAGCGGCGCGGCAAGCGGCTGGTCGGTGAAGAAGGTGGCGATATCGGCAAGGCTTGCAATGCGCGCCGGCGCGGTGCGGGCGAATTTGGAATGGTCGGCGACCAGCACGGTTTTTCTGGCCCGGCGGATCGCTGTCTGGCTGACGCCGACCTCCATCATGTCGAAATCCAGAAGGTCGCCATCGCCATCGATCGCCGAACAGCCGATCACGGCGAGATCGAACTTGAACTGCTCGACGATGCGGTTGGCAAGCGGCCCCACCAGCCCGCCATCGGCGCGGCGCAACTGCCCCCCGGCCACCACGATCTCGCAGCCGGGATTGGCGACCAGGATATTGGCGACATTGATGTTGTTGGTGACGACGACAAGGTTCTTGTGGCCGAGCAGCCTCGCCGCCACCGCCTCCATCGTCGTGCCGATATTCATGAAGATCGCGGCGTTTTCCGGGATCGCCGCGGCGCAGGCCTCGGCAATCGCCGCCTTTTCGGCGGCATAGAGCGCCCGGCGGTCGTCATAGCCGATATTGGCGGTCCCCGACGGCAGCACCGCGCCGCCGTGAACGCGGGTGAGCTTGCCCCTTTCGGAAAGCGTCAGCAGATCGCGGCGGATGGTCTGCACGGTGACGCCGAGGCGTCTTGCGGCATCCTCGGCCACAATCCGGCCCTCTTCGCGGGCCATCTGCATCAGATCGTCAAGGCGGAACGTTTGCGACACGGCCTTCCCCGGTTTGGCCGTGGCTTTCACGGCGCGTTCACTCTCTTTCGCAAAAGAGGCATTTTTCGCCGCGTTTTGCAACGGTTTGAACCGGTTATGCGTTGAACGGTGGCGCTGACGGTATTTTGCCTTGATCGCGCGGCTGAAACACTGTCAAAAGCGATAAGCCAGCTTCAACGGACGGGAAGATAAAGTGAGCGGACTTGAAACAGCCATCAGGACAGCGCTGGAAAACACGGACCGGCGGGACGCCAACCAGCGCGCCCGGGTCTATCAATCCGCACGGCAGGCGCTTGAAAAGGGCCTTGCCAACCAGAACATAACCGAGCCCGGCGCGGTTGCCCGCCAGCGCCGGAGGCTCGATGACATCATCACCGCGATCGAACAGGAAGAGGCCGCCGCCGCCCGCAAGGCGCGCGAGGCCCAGAAGGCCCCTGCCCGGCCTGTGTTTGACGATCCCTTCGCCGTTGGCCGCGCGCCGGAAAAACCGGCCCCCTCGCTCGAAGACGAGATCGGCGCGATCACGCCCGGTGACAGCTTTACCGCCGAACCGGCTTTCGAGGCGGAACCGGACGCCCATTTCGCCTACCCCGAAAGCCCGGTGATCGCCTCGGAGGAGGCCGACAATGTCGATTTCACCGAGGCCGGCTTCACCATGGCGCCGCAGGTGGAAAGCGGTCATCTGGACCGCGAGGCGCTGTCGCCGATGGGCGATATCGCGGTGACGGACGAGGATCGTGCGCCGCTTGCCGGCAGCGTGAAGGCCGACCCGCGCCCGCGCCGCATGACGCGCAAACAGCGCAAGGCGGCAGCGAAGGCCGAGAGGCACCAGAAGCCGGTGCGGCGGCGGCGGACGCTGACCGCTGTGATGATCGGCGTGATCCTGATCGCCTTCCTTCTGCTCGGCGGATGGTGGGTGGTCGATTCCAATTTCGCGCTCAACCCCGAACGCCTCGATACCGCCGTTCCCAATCCCGCCCCGCGCATCGAGGCCGAGGATTTCGAAGGCGCTTCGGGTTGGACCACGATCTTCCAGCCGGGCACGGCGAATGTGCTGACGCCCGGTTCGCAGGCAAGTCTTGAGACCGTTACATTCGATGATGCCCCCGCCGTCGAGATTGCCTCCAATGCGACCGGCGATGCCGGCGCGGTGGCAATCGCGCTGCCGGTCGCCGTGCGAAACATGCTGGAAAGCGGACCCGTGCTGATCGAGATCAGCTCGGTCGCGCCCGATGGCGGCGGCCAGCCGGTCGGCATCTATTGCGCCGACGGCACGATCGAGGGTTGCCAGCGCCACCGCTTCACCGCCACCGCCCATCGCGACAGCATGGTCATCCGGCTCGATCCGAGCCAGGGCGTACTGCCGAGCCGGCTGATGATTTTAAGCGACCTCAACGGCGCCGGCGCGCCGCTCGACATCTTCGCCATCCGCGCGCGCGAAGCCGAGTAAGGCTCCCACCCGCCTCCCCAGCCCGAGCCGCCATTCCGGCGGCTCTTTCTTTTTGTGCGACCAGAGCGTTTCGCGCACCCATTTTTTCATTTCGGTAATTTTTTCGGGCAGTATCGTGTCCCGAACGGCCATTGATGGGGAGAGCAAGGCCGGCGTTGACGCAGAGGAGCGTCACGTCGCCGGCCGCAAGAACAATTCGGCTATGGAGGAGGCCCGCATGTCACGCAAGGTCATCAGAAACGCGTACATCATCTCGATCGACCCCGAAATCGGCGTCATGCCGCGCGGCGATATTCTGATCGAGGGTTCGAAGATCGCGGCGATCGGCCCCGATCTCGACGCCGGCGACGCCGAGGTGATCGACGGCGAAGGCCGGATCGCGATTCCCGGTTTCGTCGATACCCACCGCCACACCTGGCAGGCGCTGCTGCGCGCCACCGGCGCGGACTGGACGCTGGCGCAGTATTTTGCCGGCGTGCGCGGCGTGATGGGCGACCTCTACACCCCCGACGACATGAAGATCGGCAACCATCTGGGCGCGATCGCCGCGCTCGATGCCGGCATCACCACGCTTTACGACTGGTCGCATAACAACAACACGCCGGACCACGCCTCCGCCGCGGTGGAAGGCCTGAAGGCGGCCGGCATGCGCGCCGTGTTCGGCTATGGCAACTCCAATGCCGAATGGGTGCCGGTCAGCGACAAGCCGACCGATTTCGAGGACGTCGCCCGCGTCCGGCGCGAATATTTCTCCTCCGACGATCAACTCGTGACCATGGGCTTTGCCGCCCGCGGCAACCAGTTCGCCACAATGCGCGTGACCCGCGAGGATTTCATCAAGGCGCGCGATCTGGGCCTCAGGATCAGCGTTCATGTGGGCGACGGGCTCTGGGGCATGAACAAGCCGGTGGTCGAGCTCCATGGTGAAGGCCTTGCCGGGCCGGATGTCACCTATGTCCACTGCAACTCGCTGCATGACGAGGATTTCCGGGTGATCGGAGATACCGGCGGCACGGCCTCGATCTCGCCCGAACTCGAGCTCCACATGGGCCATGGCTTCCCGGCGACGCTTGCACTTCTGGCCGTCGGCGTGCGCCCGTCGATCTCGATCGACGTGGTCACCACCGTGCCGGACGACATGTTCTCCGCCATGCGGGCGCTGCTTTCCAGCACGCGAGCGGTGGTCAACAACCAGGCGCTGATCGACAAGGTGATCGTCGATCCACTGCCGCTGATGGCGACCGACGTGCTCGAATTCGCAACGCT
Source organism: Martelella mediterranea DSM 17316 (assembly GCF_002043005.1). NCBI lineage: Bacteria > Pseudomonadati > Pseudomonadota > Alphaproteobacteria > Hyphomicrobiales > Aurantimonadaceae > Martelella > Martelella mediterranea. The sequence goes on from NZ_CP020330.1 coordinate 295,357, forward strand.
TCAGGGCGCGCTCGCCTGCGGGCTTGGCCACCGGACCGGCTCGCTGACCGTCGGCAAGGAGGCCGATATCGTGCTCATCAACTGCAACGCCCTCAACACCATGCCGATGAACAACGCCTATGGCATCGTGGTCGAGGCCGCCCATACCGGCAATGTCGAAACGGTGATCGTCGGCGGCACGGTGCGCAAGCGCAACTTCAAACTGGTCGATTTCGACCATGCCGGCTTCAAGACCAAGGTGGAGACGGCCCGCGACCGGCTGTTCGAACGCGCCGGCGTTCCCGCGGACGGCTCCTGGCTGCCGCGCCCGTTCGAGGCCGCCGACGACAGCGAGTTTTAGGCCATGACGCGTGACCGACCCACGCTTTCCGTGATCGGCGGCGGGCTTGGCGCCGGCAAGTCGACGCTGATCGCCGGCCTCCTGGCGCGGCCCGACATGGCGAAAACCGGCGTGGTGGTGAACGAGTTCGGCGCATTCGGCGTCGACGACCTGCTGCTTTCCGCCGCCGCGCCGAGGACCAGCCTGGCGCTGCTGCAGAACGGCTGTATCTGCTGCCGGCCCGGAAACGACCTGTCGGAGGTCGTCCGCAACATGATAACGGCGGCCGAGACGCCGCTCCGGCGCATCCTGGTGGAAACCTCCGGCGTTGCCGATCTTTCCGCCGTCATAGCCCGCATCGGCGCCGATCATGCGCTGCGCGCGCTGGTGCGCCTCGACGCGGCGGTCGCCGTCGTCGACGCGACCGCGCCGGACGACGCCCGACCGGAACATCTCGCCGCCGCCGACCGGATCGTTCTCTCCAAGACCGACCTCGTCCCGGCATCGCGCGCCGAGGAAATCCGCCGAAATCTTGCCGGCATGAACCCGACCGCGCCGCTTTTCGATGCGGCCGCCCTGCCCGGCCCGGAGGAGTTGTTCAATGCCGGGCTGATCGACAGCGCAACCGGCGCGGTGCAGCCGAACCGTTGGCTGCGGGCCACCGGAACCGTGCATGTCCATGACAAGGACGCCATCCGGTCCTGGGTGATCGAGTTCGCCCCGCAGCGCTGGACCGTGCTGACCGAACAGATCGCGCGCATGAGCCGGGCGGCCGGATCGGCGCTTCTCCGCCTGAAGGGGATCGTTGTCGATCGCGACGATCCGCGTCCGCTCGCCATCCAGATGGTGCGCGACCAGATCTACCGTCCGGTGCGGCTCACGCCGGAGACCGGCGGCGGCGTCAGCCGGATCGTGGTCATTGCCCGCGCGCCCGCGGCGCCTGCGATCGAAGCCTTCGCCGCCCGTCTCGGCGCGGCGCCTGTCCATCACAAGGAGTGATCTTCATGCATTACATCGTCCATTGCCTCGATTACGAGGGCAACGTCCAGAAACGGCTGGATCACTACGAGGCGCACAAGGCCTACCTCGCCAGCAACCCGATCAAGACGCTGATCTCCGGCCCGCTGCTGGCCGATGACGAGGAAACCATGATCGGCTCCTGTTTCCTGGTGGAGGCCGACAGCATGGACGCGGTGATGAAATTCCATGAAAACGATCCCTTCCACGCCGCCGGCCTCTGGGAAAAGGTCTCGATCCGCCCGTTCAACAAGCGCGTGGACAACCGCTCATGAGCGCCCCGGTCCGTATTGCGCTCGTCGGCCTCGGCTGGTGGGGCCAGAAAATTACCGCCGTGCTGAAGGCCGCGCCCGACGACGTCACCATCGTTCGCGCCGTGGAGCCGAATAGCGAGATCGCCAGCGCCTTTTCCGCCGCCCACGACGTGCCGGTGAGCGCCGATCTCGAGACGGCGCTGGCCGATCCGGCGGTGGAGGCCGTGCTGCTGGTCACCCCCCACAAGCTTCATGCCGCACAGATCGCAGCATCGGCTGCCGCCGGCAAACACGTGTTCTGTGAAAAGCCGGTGGCGATGACGCGGGCGGGCGCGGAGCGCGCCGTCAAAGCCGTGGATGCCGCCGGCCTCATCCTTGCGACCGGCCACGAGCGGCGCTACGAGCCGCCGATCGCCGCCATGATCAGGGCCGCCGATGCCGGAGATTTTGGCCGACTGATGCAGTTCGACGCGACCTTCAGCCACGACAAATTCCTGGCGCTCGATCCGACCAACTGGCGGCTCGGAGCAGAGGACGCGCCGGCGGCCGGCATGACCGCGACCGGCATCCATCTCCTCGACCTCGCCGTCCGGCTGATGGGACCGGCCAAAAGCGTGGTCGCTTCCTGCGAGACGCTCGCGTCCAGCCTGCCGCAGGGCGACACGATCTCGACCTTCATCTGCTTTGAGGGCGGCGGCACGGCCACGATTTCGGCCAATCTCGCCATGCCGTTCGTGTCGCGCTGCTCTCTGTTCGGCTCGAAGGCCTGGGTGGATATCCGCGACAAGGCCCATGTCGAAGCTCCCGATGGCTGGATCGTCACCAGCGCCTCGACCGGCAGCAAGATCGCGGTCGAGGAAATCGGCCCCGCCGAACCGGTGCGCGACAACATCGTCGCCTTCGCCCGCGCGATCCGCGGCGAGGCTCCCTACCCGATCACCACCGCCGAGATGATCGACACGGCGGCGCTGCTGGAAGCGGTGATCGAAAGCAGCCGGACCGGCGAGCGGGTTTTGCTATAGAGCAACCCTTCAGAGCGCAGATGGGCGCGGCGCCCATCGCGCCTTAGAGTGTCGCCACGGTCTTGAGCGCGCCATCGAGGGCAATGCCGCTCTCATCGATCAGGGCGGCCTGGCGCAGGCGGCGCAACCAGTCGGCGCCGTCCTCGCGCGGTTGCAGCATCGGCACGGCGGAGAGCACGCGGTCGAATTTCGACAGGCCGCGGGCATGAGTGTCCGAGTAGCCCTTGACCAGACGGCGGGTGGCGATCACTTCCACGGCGAGGTCGTAATTGGTGGGCAGCACGGCGAGCGCGGTTTCGAGCCAGGCCTCGCGGTGCTCCGCCTCGCGGAAATGGCGCAGGCTGCCGCGGCGGATACGGCGCATGGCGGAGAGAAGATAGAGCGAGGAGAACCAGAACAGCGTGCCGGTCTTCACCCGCCTGCCCTTGTTGACGCGACGATCGAGCCATGAGAACAGCTTCGGCCGCCCCTCGATCCAGAGCCCGAGCCCTTTCGGCAGCGTGCCGCAGACTTCGTCCATGCGCGGATGCATATATTCCGTCATGTAGAGGATCTGGCCGTCCTTGACGCCAACCTCGTTATGGACGCGTTCGAAACGGGTGCCGCGCACTTTCAGATCGGCGACCCGCACGACATCGTCATAGGCCATGGCGACGGCGACATATTTGGCCGCGGCCACCGTGAAGGCAAAGTCCTTCGCCTCGCCGCCATTAGCGCGGTCGGCGGCAAGGAGGGCTGCCATGCGGGTCAGATATTCATCGGCATAGGCCGGGTCCTGAAAATCTGTGAGCTTCTTCACCCCGGCAAAGAGCATGGCATGGGCGACCTCCGGGAACTCGGCGCGGATGCGGTTCACCAGCCTGTCGAGCGCGGGATGGCCGGCCGTTTCGGGAAGGGCGTCGAGCCGCTTTGCCGGCGTTGCCGACACCTTGTCGTTTTCGCCCTGAAGGGCGCGATTGTAAGCCGCCTCGAAGGCCTTGAGGCTGGCGGCAACGCCGCGTCCGCCGGCCTTGATGGTTTCCTCATAGGCTTCCTTGGAAAACGGCAGCGCCTTGGAGGCGGCGAATGCGCCGAACATCGATGAGGAGATCACGCTGCCGTTCTTGACCGCCAGCGTATCCATATCGAAGGCGATGGACTTGCGGGCGGCGAAATCTGTGGCATCGACCACGGTTTCGGGATTGCCGATGCCATCGCCCGGCTTTTCCTTCTCCCCAACGGCAAAGGAGCGATGGGTGGAGGCGATCAGCAGCGTCTTTTCCGGCGTCACCAGACCGCGCATCACCGAGCGGCCGGCCTCCATCAGTTCCGCCGCAATCACGACATCGACATCGCCCGGCGTCGGCATCAGCGACAGGATCGGCATCGCGCCCTCGCGCGGCTTGATCAGCTCGAGATAGTAGATCGTCGCACCCGTACGCTGGGCAACACCCGGCACGGAGGTGGTCTGGGCCACCCAGCCCTGGCTTTCGGCCAGGTGCACGATCCAGTCGGCGAGAACGCCGCCGCCCTGCCCGCCCATGGCGAGGATCGCGATCGAGAACGGCTTGTCGGCGGAAAGCGCCGCGATATCGGTCATCATCATGGGTCTACTCGGCAAAAACGATGCGGCGGGACTGGCGGCGGTTCTGCAGCCAGCCGATCACGGCGGCGCGGACGCGGTGGACGAAGCGGTCCCAGCCGGTCGGGTTATGGATGACATCGGCGCGGTAGAAGGAGGGACAGAGAACCGCCGCCTCCGAAACCTCGCCGCAATTGCCGCAGCCGACGCAGGAATTGTCGATCGCCGCCACCGGATCGTCCTTCAGCGGATCGTCGGTGTGCTTGACCGAAAGCGACGGACAGCCCGACAGCCGGATACAGGCGTGATCGCCGGTGCACACATCCTCGTCGACGCCGAAGCGTTCCTTGACCATGCGCTTGCCGTCCTTCACCGCCTTGGCGAATTGCGGCTTCACGCGGCGCTGCTTGTTCAGCATGCATTCGGACGAGGCGACGATGATCTTCGGGCCCTCCTCCTTGGTCGTCAACGCTTCGCGCAGCGTGTCGCGCATCTTGGCGACATCATAGGTGCGGTCGATCTGGCGCACCCATTTGGCGCCGACGCCCTTGACCGCATCGACGATCGAATTGTTGGTCTTGCGGCGCGCATTATTGGCGCGGGAGGAGAGAATGTCCTGCCCGCCGGTGGCCGCCGAATAATAATTGTCGACCACCAGGATAACGCCGTCCTGCTTGTTGAACACGGCATTGCCGACGGAGGTGGCAAGCCCGTTGTGCCAGAACCCGCCATCGCCCATCACCGAGATCGAGCGCTTGTCGGATTCGACGTTGAAGGCCGAGGCGGACGCCGGCCCGAGGCCGTAGCCCATGGTGGTGCCGCCGATATTGAAGGGCGGCAGGATCGAAAACAGGTGACAGCCGATATCGGCGGAGACGTGATGCTCGCCGAGTTCCTTCTCGACGAGCTTCATCGCCGCGAAGATCGGCCGTTCGGGACAGCCGGTGCAGAAACCGGCCGGGCGCGGCGGCACGACCTCGGCCAGCGCCTTGACCTTGGGATCGGCAAGCACCGGGCCGGCATCGGGCACCGGCGGGCGGTTGCCGAGGATCTGCGGGGCATACGCCTCGAAGAAGGCCGAGAGCCCGTTGACCAGCACGGGCGTGGTGTATTCGCCGCCGAGCGGCAGGATATCCTTGCCCGAAACCTTCGTCTGGAGATCGCGGCGGCGCATCAGCGTGTGCAGCGCCTGCTCGATATATTCCGGCGCGCCCTCCTCCAGCATGACCACCGCCTTCTTGCCGGCGCAGAAGTCGATGACCTCCTCGTCGATCATCGGATAGGCGACATTCATGCAGTAGATCGGCACCCTTGCATTGCCGTAGACATCGGCAAGGCCGAGCTGCTGCAGGGCGCGCATGGCGTTGTTGTAGAGCCCGCCCTGCATGATGATGCCGACCTCGCCCTCGGTCGGTCCGAAATATTCGTTGAGCCGGTTCTGCTTCACGAACTCGATCGCGGCCGGCCAGCGCTTCTCCAGCTTTTCCTTCTCATGCTGGAAGCTTGCCGGCGGGAGCACGATGCGGCTGACATCACGCTTCGGGTTTTCCAGCGCCTCGCGAAGCGTGAAGGCCGGGCGCTTGTTGTCCTTGGCGGCAAACTGGCCGTGGACATGGCAGGAGCGAATGCCGACCTGCAGCATGACCGGCGTGTTGGATGCCTCGGACAGTTCGAAACCCTTTTCGACCGCATCGACGATCGAGGGCAGGTTGGGGCGCGGCGTCAGCAGCCACATCTGCGATTTCATCGCGAAGGCATGGCTGCGTTCCTGCATGATCGACGAGCCCTCGCCGAAATCCTCGCCGATGATCACCAGCGCGCCGCCGGTGACGCCGCCGGAGGAGAGATTGGAGAGCGCATCGGAGGCGACATTCGTGCCCGCCGTCGACTTCCACGTCACCGCGCCGCGCACCGGATACATCACCGAGGCCGAGAGCATGGCGGCGGCGGCAGCCTCGGAGGCCGAGGATTCGAAGTGCACGCCGAGATCGGCCATCACATCCTTGGCATCGGCCAGCACATCCATCAGATGCGAAATCGGCGAGCCTTGATAGCCCCCGACATAGGAGACGCCGGACTGCAGCAGCGCCTTGGTGATGGCCAGAATACCCTCGCCCCGGAAGATATCGCCCTCGCCCAGTTTCAGGTCCTCGACCTCGCGTGCGAACGACCGTTCTGCCATCTTGAATTCCCCTTTTCCGTTGACCGGAAATCTGAATTAACATGCATTAGCATATTTTTGGGTTTCTTGAAATGTCAACTGAATTAGCGAATTCCGGCGCAATTTGCCGGCGATCGCCAAATCCCCGCGTCAAAAGACATGCAATTGCATATTTAAGCATCACAGTTGCAAAAATCTGCGCCCAAAACTTTAAACCTCAAATATTTGCCTTGCCGCGCGGCCCGATTTGCTCTTAGACTTGGAACACACAACAAGTATGACCCCGCGGAAATCATCCGACGGGGGTGGGGAACAACTGGAGCATCACCATGACGACATTCACCCGTCGCCAGACACTTGGCCTTGGCGCAGCCGCACTCGTCTCAGGCATTCTCGCGGGCCGCTTGCCGGTCAACGCGGCCGAGACCGACACGCTTACCATCGCATTCAACGTCAACCTGCCGTCCTTCGACCCGACCGTCGGCGCATCCGCCGTCAATCCGACGATCCAGGCGATCTACCGGTCGATCTTCAGCCAGTTCATCGGCCAGAAGACGGACCTTTCCTTCGAGCCCGGCATCCTGACCGACTGGGGCTGGAACGAGGACAAAACCAAGGTGTGGATGGACGTGCGCGAGGGCGTGACCTGGCACGACGGCTCGCCCCTTACGCCGGAAGACGTGGTCTGGTCGCTGGAGCGCGCCGCCAATCCCGAGACCGGCAACCCGATCCAGTTCGTCTGGTCGACCATCGGCAATTTCTCGGTAGACGGCAACAAGGTCACCGCCGACGTGCTGCGCTTCGAGCCGACGCTGTTCATGTGGATGGCGTTCCTCACCGGCTATGTCATGCCGAAGGCCTATTACGAAAAGGTCGGTGCGGAAGGCTTCGAGAAGGCCCCGATCGGCTCCGGCCCCTATATGGTCGAGGAATATGAGGGTAACGCCTTCCTCAAGCTCAAGGCCTATCCCGGCTATTACGGCGACAAGCCCGCCTTCGACACCGTCATCTTCAAATTCGTGCCGGATACGACGAGCCGCGTTGCCGAGATCGAATCCGGCTCCTCCGACGTCACGCTGGAAATTCCCTATGAGGAATATGACCGCCTGATCGCCAAGCCCGGCCTTTCCGGCGTGGCCGAGCCGGTCTCCGATATCGGCATGATCTTCCTCAACAATATCGACGTGATGAACGACAAGAATGTGCGTCTTGCCGCCAATTACGCGATCAACAAGCAGGCGATCATCGACCGGCTGCTGTCGGGCTACGGCGTGCCGCTCGACACGCTGGAAGCGCCGGAATATTCGGCCTTCGATCCCGATATCAAGATACCCTACGACCCAGATCTCGCCGTCAAGCTGCTGGCGGAGTCCGGCTATTCCACCGATAATCCGGTGAAGTTCACGATCCAGACCACGCGCGGGCTGAAGCCCAAGGATTACGAGATGATCCAGGCGATCGTCGGCATGTGGCGCAAGGTCGGCATCGAGGCCGATATCGAGGTCTACGAGATCGCCAAGCATTACGAGCTGCGCGCCGCCGACCAGTTGGCGCCCGCCGCCTTCTACAACTGGGGCAATGCGATCGGCGATCCCACCACCTCGACCGGCTTTGCCATGTTCGGCCCGTCGCCGCATTCGGTCTGGAACACCGACGACCTCGACGGCATGATCGGCCCGCTCTGGGGCGAGATGGATGAGGAAAAGCGCATCGAGGGCTGGAAGGCCGTCAGCAAATACATCGCCGAACAAGGCTATGTCATCCCACTGCTGCAATATGTCCAGCCAATCGTGTTCAAGGACACGCTGACGGTGGAGCCGAACCTTTCGGGCGCGCTGCAGCCGACGCTGGTCGCGCCGAAGTAAGGGCCAATGCGAGGGGGCCAACCTTTCCTCTTTGAGGTTGCAGGAAGGCCCCACCTCTCTGATGAGTCATGCTCGGACTTGATCCGAGCATCCAGGCGACACGGAAAACGTTGCCTGGACCCTCGGGTCAAGCCCGAGGGTGACCCGAGAGGGTGGAGTCGCTTGCGAAAATCCATTGGAAGAGAGCACCGCTCTCCTCCTTTAAACTTGAAGAAATGCGGCGGAGTTTTGATGTCTTTCACCGGAATTTTCAACCGGGCCGTGATGGCGGCCGTGACGCTTTTCGGCGTCGCGGTTATCGTCTTCTGTCTGCTCAGGATCGTTCCGGGCGATCCGATCGCGATGATGATCTCGCCGGGCGCCTCCGCCGACGATATCCTGGCGCTCCGGGTCAAATACGGGCTCGATTCCAGCATTCCCGTCCAGTTCGGCGTGTGGATACGCGAAATGCTGACGGGCGATTTCGGCACCTCGATCTCGCTCAAGCGCCCGGTGCTGTCGCTGCTCATGGAGCGCCTGCCGGCAACGCTGGAACTGGCCTTCGCCGCGCTGGTCTTCGGCGTGATCGGCGGCGGGCTGATCGCGATCCTCGCCACCCTTGCCCGCCGCACACCGCTGGAATCGGTCATCGACGTGCTGAACGGGCTGTTTCTCGCCGTTCCGGATTTCGTCTGGGCGCTGCTTCTGGTGCTGGCGCTCGGCGTCGCTATACCGATCTTCCCGACATCGGGACGAGTCGATCCCTCGCTTTCGGGCGATTTCGCCACCAATTTCTATCTGATCGAAAGCCTCGTCACCCTGCGCTTTTCGCTGTTCTTCAATGTGCTGTCCCACATGGTGATGCCGGTGCTGGCGCTCGGCCTGCCGCTGGCCGCCGTGATCATCCGCACGCTGAAGGAAGCGCTGAACGAGGCGATGCTGCAGGATTACGTGCTGCTGGCGCGGCTCAAGGGCATGTCGGAGACCCGGCTGGTGGTGCAGGAGACGCTCAGGAACGCGATCGGCCCGACGTTGACGCTGACCGGCGTGCAATTCACCTTCATGATCGGCGGCACGGTGATCGTGGAGAGAATATTTTCCTATCCCGGCATCGGCAATATGGCGATCGACGCGGTCATCAACCGCGACCTGCCGCTGATCCAGGGGATCGTGCTGATGTTCGGCCTGACCTTCGTGCTGATCAACATCGCCATCGACCTTGCCGGCAATTTCTTCAATCCGAGGCTCAAACATGGCTGACACCACGCTTGCCGGCGCCCCGCCCAAAAAACGGCACCCGATGCTGTCGGCGCTTCTCGCCGAACAGCGCGTGCTGTGGGGCGGCGGCATTATTGCCCTGCTGTTCCTGATCGCGATCTTCGCGCCGCTGATCGCCCCGCACAACCCGCTGGAGCAGGACCTGATGCTCTCGCGCATCCCGCCAGTGACATCGCCCGGCGCGGAGCCCGGCTATTATCTCGGCACCGACGATCTCGGCCGCGATGTGCTGTCTCGCCTGATCTACGGCACAAGGATCGCGCTGACCGTCGCCGTCATCGCCGCAGGCCTTGCGGCGATCCTCGGCTCGCTGCTCGGCCTGCTTGCCGGCTGGTACGGCGGCTGGACCGACCGGGTGATCTCGCGCCTCGTCGATATCTGGATGGCGTTCCCGCCGGTGCTGCTGTCGGTTCTGCTGGTGGCCGTGCTTGGCGCCGGGCTGCATTCGGTGATCGCCGCGATCGTGATCATCGACTGGACCCGCTTCTGTCGGGTGGTGCGCGCCGAAACCATCGCGCAGGCCAGCATGGACTATGTGACCGCCGCGCGCACCGTCGGCTTCGCGCGCATGCAGATCCTTGTCAAGGAGATCGTGCCCAATATCATGCCGGTCTTCGTCGCGCTTCTGAGCCTGGAAATGGGCATTGCCGTCGTGGTCGAGGCGATCCTCTCCTTCGTCGGCCTTTCTGTCTCATCCGACACGCCGACATGGGGCGGAATGATCGCGGCCGGCCGCCAGACCATCCATCATACGCCCTGGGTGCTGATTGCACCGCTCGCGATGCTGCTCGTGACCGTGCTTTCTTTCAACCAGCTCGGCAACGGCCTGCGCCGGGCGCTGGATCCGGTGATGCGCCGATGACCCTCTTGACCATAGACGCGCTCAGCGCCGTTTCGCTGCGTGACGACAACCGCCCCGTGCTCTCCGACGTCTCGCTCACCCTTGAGCCCGGCGAGGTGCGCGGGCTGGTGGGCGAGAGCGGGGCCGGCAAGTCGACCATCGCCAAGGCGCTGCTCGCCATGCTGCCGGCAACGGTGAAGGTCACCGGCGGCCATATCCGCTTCGAGGGCCGGGACCTGCTGGCGCTGCCCGGCCGGGCGCTGCGCGAGATCATGGGCAACGAGATCACCCTGATCCCGCAGGACCCGCAGACGGCGCTGAACCCCGGCAGGCGGATCGAGGCGCAGCTCACCGACGGGCTCAGGCTGAAACGCGGCTTGAGCGGCAGCGAGGCCCGCAAGGTGGCGCTTGCCATGCTGGAAGAGGTCTATATCCGCGACCCGGAACGGGTGATGCGCGCCTATCCGCACGAGCTTTCCGGCGGCATGCGCCAGCGCGTACTGATCGCAGCAGCCTTTGCGATGCGGCCGAAACTGGTGGTCGCCGACGAGCCCACCACCGCGCTCGACGTCACGGTGCAAAAGCAGATCCTCCGCCTGATCCGCCAGATGCAGAAGGCCCATGGCACCGCCGTGCTGTTCGTCACCCACGATCTCGGCGTCGTCGCCCAGATATGCGACAGCGTCACGCTGCTCTATGCCGGGCGGGTGATCGAACAGGGCCGCACCACCGACGTTCTGACCAATCCCCGCCACGCCTATACGCGCGCTCTGATCGCGGCCGGTCCGCGCTATGACCGGCCCGATGCCGGACTTGAGCCGGTGCCCGACGCGGTTTTCGCGCAGTTGCGCGCCGAGATCGGGGAGGTTTCGCGATGACTGAACCACTGCTTGCCGCGACCGGCATCAAGGTCACCTATGGCGCCGGCACATCCTTGTTCGGCAAGAAGCCGGGCAATACCGTGCTTCACGGCGTCGATATCGCGGTTGCCGCCGGCGAGACCGTCGGCATTGTCGGCGAGAGCGGGTCGGGCAAGACCACGCTCGGCCGCGCCCTGTTGCGCCTGGTCGATGTCGCCGATGGCGAAATCCGCTTCGACGGGCAGGACATCACGCGGCTGGATGACAATGCCATGCGCCCGCTTCGTCGACGCATGCAGATGATCTTCCAGGACCCGATGGCCTCGCTCAATCCGCGACATTCGATCGGCCGGATTCTGGGAGAACCGCTGATCCTCCACGGACTTGCCGAAAACCGGAAGGCGGCGCGCGATCAGGCAGCCGCCATGCTGGACCGCGTGTCGCTGCCGGAAGAGGTGCTGGCGCGCAGCCCGCACGAGCTTTCCGGCGGCCAGCGCCAGCGCATCGGCATCGCCCGCGCCGCCCTCCTGCGCCCGGATTTCGTGCTGGCCGACGAGATCGTCTCCGGCCTCGACGTTTCCACCCAGGCGCAGGTGCTGAACCTGTTGAAGGCGCTCAGCCGCGAGATGGGGCTTGCCATGGCCTTCATCAGCCACGATCTCTCGGTGATCCGCGCGGTCTGCGACCGGGTCTATGTCATGCAGTTCGGCAAGATCGTCGAGCATGGCCCGTGCGCTGAAGTGTTCGACAATCCGCAATCAGCCTATACCCGCACGCTGCTCGATGCCATTCCGCTGCCGGAAATCGATCCGGACTGGCTGGACCGGGTGGCCGTCGACGAGGCATAAGGCCTGAGCATATCAGTTTCCGGAGGACTTATGAGCGGCTTTCGCCAGAACTGCACCGCATTCGACGGCGTGATCGGAACCTTTTCGGCAATCCCTCATCCGGTGGCCGTCGAGATCACGGCTGCGGCCGCGCCGGATTTCATCTGCATCGACTGCGAGCATGCCCAGATCGGGCGCGAACGGGTGGAGGACATGATCCGCGCCGCCGACCTTCACCGCGTACCGGCGATGGTGCGGGTGCCGGGCCACGCGCCGGAGGCGATCGCCAGCGCGCTCGACGCCGGCGCGGCTGGCGTTCTGGTGCCGCGCGTTTCCAACGCCGACGAAGCGCGCGCCGCCGTTGCCGCAAGCCGGTTTCCGCCAGCGGGCCGGCGCGGGGTCGGGCCGGGACGGGCGGCGGGCTATGGCTACCGCATTGCCGAGACCCTGAAATCCGCAAACGAGACCGTCGTGCTCGCGATCCAGATCGAGACCGCCGAAGGGCTGGCGAACATCGAGGAAATCGCGGCGGTCGAGGGGATCGACGTGATCTTCATCGGCCCCGGCGACCTGTCGGTCACGATCGACGCCATGGGCCCCGCAAACGCCGACAGGCTCAATGCCGCGATCCGCCGGATCGCCGACGCCGCGCGCGCCGCCGGCAAGGCGGTCGGCCTGTTCCGTCCGGACGGCTCCGATGTCGCGACATGGGAAAAGGCCGGGATCAGCTTCTATATCATCGGCTCGGACGCGATGATGCTTTCCGCCGGCCTTGCCGCCGGGCTGAAACAGGCGCGTTCGGAAACCTGACCTCGAACCCGGGCCTGACCGTCGGCGCTGTCTTGCCGCTGCGCACCGGCGTCAGACCACCCCGCTTTGTAGGGCCCCGGAAATCCGGCGCCCTTTTTTGCTACCCTAAAAGGCAGGTAAAAAACTGCACTTTACATGCAGGCAAATACCTGCATAATGGTGAATGTTGAAAGTGAGACCCATGGATACCGATACCGTTTTCAAGGCGCTGGCCGATCCGACACGCCGCAAGCTGCTCGACCTTCTGTGCGAGCGGAACGGACAGACCCTCGGCCAGCTCTGCGAAAACCTCGACATGACCCGCCAGTCGGCCACCCAGCATCTCGGCCTTCTGGAAAAGGCCAATCTCGTCACCAGCGTCCGGCGCGGACGGGAGCGGCTGCATTTCATCAATCCGGTACCGCTCTACGAAGTCTACGAGCGGTGGGTGCGCAAGTTTGAACATCAAAGGCTCAACCTGCTGCACGACCTCAAGAGAGAGCTCGAAGGAGACAGCAAATGACAGATGCAACGATCAGGGAAACGACCCAGTTCGTCTACGTGACCTACATTGCCTCGACGCCTGAAAAAGTATTCGAGGCCATTATCAAGCCGGAGGTGGCGCGCCGCTACTGGGGCCACGAAAACGTGTCCGACTGGCGTCCGGGCTCGCGCTGGCAGCATGTCCGCGCCGATGACGCCCGCACCGTCCAGCTCGTCGGCGAGGTGATCGAGAGCAGCCCGCCCTCGCGGCTCGTCATAAGCTGGGCCAATGAATCGGAGGCCGCGGACCCGGCAGCCTATAGCCGCGTGAGTTTCGACATCGAGCCCTATGACGACATGGTGCGGCTCACCGTGACCCACGACGATCTTGTGGTCGGCAGCGGCATGGCGAACGGCGTCACCAAGGGCTGGCCGATCGTGCTGTCCAGCATGAAATCCTATCTCGAAACCGGCCGCGGCCTCGACGTTTTCGCCAAGCCCAAGGCGGCCTGAAGAGAGGAGGCCGTGATGACACGCTATAGCGGAGGATGCGCCTGCGGCGCCATACGCTACGAAACGGACGCAAGCCCCGTCTTTGAAAACCACTGCCAGTGCACCCAATGCCAGAAGCGCAGCGGCACCGGCCATGGGTCCTACCTGACCTTTCCCGAAAGGGCGCAGATGCGGATCACCGGAACCGCGTCCGAATGGAGCCTTGCCGGCGACAGCGGAACGCAGAAGACCCATGCCTTCTGCCCTGTCTGCGGAACGCCGGTCTTCCTGACCTTCGCCGCCATGCCGGACATCATCGCGGTCCATGCGGCAAGCCTCGACGATCCGGACCTGTTCCGGCCGAAAGTGGTGACCTATGCGGCAAGAGCGCCGGCCTGGGACGTTGCCGGCCCGGGTCTCGCCCGTTTCGAGGGCATGCCGGGCTGACCCGCGCGCCCTCTCCAGCGGCGGAGATCGGGAGCCGCATGGCAAAACAGCGAATACGAAAGGACAACAAACTGGCACGACACTGGAAGAGATAGTTGAAATCTGAAATATCTTGTGATCAAATAATCAAAACAACAATATTCAGGCGGGCGGCGGTTGTCGCCTGCCGGGAACGACACAGGATAACCCGATGAATATGCAGACCGAATCTGCCCCGCTCAGCAACAGCTTTCCGGTTGACGAGATCCGGTCCCTGTTCCCCGCAATCGCCAAGGCCGGCGATTTCATCTTTCTCGAAAACGCCGGCGGCGCGCAGGTGCCGCAGAGCGTGGTGGATGCGGTCACCAATCACCTGATCGATGCCAACGTCCAGCGCATGGCAAGCTACGAGCACAGCGCCCGCGTCGACGCCGGCCTCGAAGCCGCGCGCGAAAGCGTTGCCGTGCTGATCAATGCCTATCGGCCGGAGGAGATTTCCTTCGGCCTCAACGCCACCTCCTTCATCCGCCTCGTGAGCCTCGGCATCGCCAGAATGCTGGATGAGCGCAACGAGATCGTGGTCACCGACATGGACCACGACGCCAATATCGCCACCTGGCTGGCGCTCCAGGAAAACGGAGCCAAGATCGTCTGGTGGCGGATGCGCGAGGACGGAACGCTCAACCCGGAAGACCTTAAGCCGCTGGTCAATGAACGGACCCGGCTGGTCGCCTGCACGGCGACCTCGCATGCGATCGGCACAATCGTCGATGTCGCCGCCGTCGGACGCATCGCCCATGCCGCCGGCGCGGAGGTTTTCCTCGACAGCGTCCATTTCGGCCCGCACGGATTGATCGACGTTCAGGCCTGGGACTGCGACTATCTGGTCTGCTCCGGTTACAAGAATTTCTCGCCGCACATGGGCTTCCTGTGGGGGCGCTATGACGCACTTTGCCGGCTGCCCACCTTCAAGGAGGACTTCATCCCCGACGTTCCGCCCTACAAGATCGAGGTCGGCACCTTTCCCTATGAGAACGTCGCCGGCATGGACGCCGCCGTGCGCTATCTCGAAAGCGTCGGGGAACGGTTCCTGCCTTCAGGCGAGCACGGCCGCCGCGCGGCGATTGTCGCGGCGATGGGCGCGATCCGCGACTACGAAATGATCCTGGCCAGGGAAATGCTTTCCGTGCTGAAGCGCCACGGCGCTGTGATCTACGGCATTTCCGACAATGACAGGCTCGAGCAGCGGGTGCCGACGATCTGCTTCAACATTCCGGACCTCGCGCCGAAGACGCTTTCCGTCGAGATGGGCAAAATGCGCATCGGTATTCGCGACGGGCACATGTTCGCGCCGCGCCTGATGGCCCGTCTCGGCCTTACGATGGACAGCGGCGCGGTGCGCGTCTCGCTGCTGCACTACAACAAGCTTGAAGAAATCGAACGCTTCGACACAGTGCTTGGCGAGATCATCGCCGCGCACAAAAGCTGAAGCGTCGCGATGCCGGCGGCGCGAGAGAGCGTCGCCACAAACCGCATGCGGTCACCACCAGAGGGAGAATGAAAAAATGATGCTTACCCGCCGCCACGCCATCATGCTTGCAACGGCCATCGGACTTGCTGCCGGAAGCCTGTCGGCAGCCTCCGCCGAGCCTTTCCGCATCGGCGCCTATCCCAGCAATCCGCCGTTCGAATACAAGAACGCCAGCGGCACTTTCGAGGGCTTCGAGGTGGATATCGCCACCGAAGCCGCCAAGCGCGCCGGCCTTGAGCCGGAAATCGCCGATTACGGTTTCCAGGCGCTGTTCGCCGCCACCACTTCGGGCCGTATCGACGGCGCCATCTCCTCGATCACGATCACCCCGGAACGCCTGGAATCGCAGTCCTTCACCCAGCCCTATTACGATTCCGACATGGGCATCGCCGTCAAGGAAGGCGTTACGCTTTCCGGCACCGAAGAGCTGAAGGACAAGACCGTCGGCGTGCTCTCCGGTTCCACCGGCGCGAAATGGGTCGATGAAAACAAAGAGAGCCTCGGCATCAAGTCGGTCAAGGGCTACAACGCCCAGCAGGACATGTTCCTCGATCTCGGCGCGGGCCGCGTCGATGCCGTCGTCTCCGACATTCCGGGCATGGAGTACCTGTTCACCAAGATGAAGGGCTTCGAGGTCGCAGCCCGGATCAAGACCGGCGAGCAGTACGGCATGATGATGGGCAAGGATCATCCGCAGCTCGACGCCATCAACGAGGCGATCACCACGATGAAGGAAGACGGCACCATGGCCAAGATCCACGAAAAGTGGTTCGGCTCGGCGGCGCCGGCCAATTCCTCCACCGTCACGGTCTTCGCCATCCCGTGATCACGCATGACGGAGGGCGTCGCGACGCCCTCCTCTCTTTTTGCCGCCGCGAGGCATGGCCGGAAGACGTCGCGCCTAAAAGGCGCGGCAAGACGCATGTCACGCTCACCGAAAGTTGCCGCCGATGACCCTCGTCGAAACCTTCTTCAATACCGAAGTGCTCGCCGCGAGCATACCGCTCCTGTTGCGCGGGCTGATGAACACGCTGATCCTCGGCGTGCTCGCCATCGTGATCGGCGTCAGCGCCGGGCTGCTGATCTGCGTATTGCGTCTCTACGCGCCGAAGCCGATCCGGTTTCTGACGGTCGCCTATATCGACGTGTTCCGCGCCATGCCGGTGCTGGTGGTGCTGATCCTGGTCTATTATGCCCTGCCCTTCGTCGGCATCCGCTTTTCCGCCTGGACGTCCGCGATCCTGTCGTTTTCGATGGTGATGGCGGCCTATTCGGCGGAGGTGTTCCGCTCCGGCATCGAAAGCGTGCCGGACGGGCAGTTCGAGGCCGCCTCCGCGCTTGGCCTTTCCTTTCCCGTCACCCTGTGGAAGGTCATCCTGCCGCAGGCGATCCGGATCGTGATCCCGCCGACCACCAGCAATTGCGTGTCGATGTTCAAGGATACCGCGCTCGCCTCTACCGTGGCGATGCCCGAGCTCCTGAAGGAGGCGCAGGACGCCCAGGCGTTTTACGCCAATCCGACGCCGCTGATCGGCGCGGCGATCATCTATCTGGTGTTTCTGCTGCCGCTGGTGCGTCTCGTCGGCGTTCTGGAACAGCGGTTCCGGCGGGCGAAAACCCGCTGAGGCGCTCGCACGCTTGACTTTGAGGCCTCTTGCCCCGACAGACGGTGAAAGGCTCGCACCACCACCGGGGAGAGAGGCGCAATGAACAATACGGGGCTTTCCAGGATTTCGTCGCGGATGACCGTTCAGGACGGGGTGTACGAGCAATTGCGCCATGCCTTGATGTGGGGCCAGTTCGAACCCGAGCAGGTGACGACGATCTCGTCGCTCGCCGCCGAATTCGGCACCAGCCATATGCCGGTGCGCGAGGCGCTGCGCCGGCTTGCCGCCGAAAAAGGCCTGGAGATCAGCCGCAACGGCTCGGCCCGGGTGCCCGCCGTTTCGCGCCAGCGTCTCGATGATCTCTGCCGCGCGCGCACCGCGCTGGAGGGGCTTGCGACCAAGCTTGCGACGGAGCGCATGAAGACGGCCGAGATCGAGCATTGCCTGGCGCTGGCGCGCGAGCATGAGGCGCTGGGCCGCGATGGCCATGTCCACGAGATGCTGCGCAAGAACCAGGAGTTCCATTTCGCGATCTATGAGCTGTCCGGCTCGGAAATCCTGCCGCAGATGATCGAGACCCTGTGGCTGCGCTTCGGACCCTATATGCGCATGCTCTCCGATCTCGTGATCCATCAGATCAACGAGGGCACGATCCACCCCTATTCGACCTATCACTACGAGATGATCGAGGCCTTCCGGCGCGGCGACGCCGAGGCGGCCGCAGCACTCATGGTCAAGGATATCGAGGCGACGCAGGCCCTGCTGCAGGGCATGTGCCCGATCTGAGGTTCGCTCGCGCCTGACCGGGAAGCGCCCCAACGCTTACGTCGGAGAAGCGGCTTCATACATTGTTCATGAGCGCCGGATAGAGGCGGCGGGCCGTATCGTCAGCACCACGAAGCAAATGAAAGCGAAGCCAGACCATGTCGCATAACAGCGGACTCCATCTTGAACTGAACGGCCGCAGGACGCGGCTGAAATGGCACCAGTTGCGCAAGCGCCTCGCCGATCCCGTCTTTTCGCTTGCGGTGATGGCGGAAGGCTTCGCGGTCGGGGCCTCGATGGAGCTTGATCTCAGGGTGCGCGCCGATGGCGGTTTTGCCGTCGTGCACGACGACACGCTGGAAAGCGAGACCGATGGCCGGGGCCTCGTCTCCGCATCGCGCCGTGAGGACCTTGAGGGCGTGCGCTATGCCGTCGGCGGCGAGCCGCTTATCCTTTCCGAAGACCTCGCCCGGCTGCTCTCCGGCGCGCATCCCGACACGCTGGTGCAATTCGACATGAAATCGGATCTCGGGGTGATCGGGAGCGCCGGACTTGCGCATCTGGTCCAGATCATCGGCGCCAATGCCGCCAACATCATCGTCTCGGCGACCGACCTCGCGCTGATCGCAGCGATGCGCGAGACCATGCCCGAGGTCGCGCGCGGCATCGACCCCTCCGAGGACATCTGGGAGGCCTGGGAGAAGGACGGGCTTTCGGCCGCCTCCGATGTGCTTGATGCGGCGCTTGCGGGACCGACCGCAGCCGGCACCATCTACCTGCACTACCCACTGGTTCTGAAAGCGGCGGATAACGGGCTCGACATGATCGCCGCCAGCCATGATGCCGGCCTTCTGGTCGACGCCTGGACCTTCAATCCCGCCCGGCCCGACGAGGGGCTGACGGAGGCGGAGATTGAAACGGTCAGACGTCTCCTCGAACTCGGCGCCGACCAGATCACCACCGATGAAGCGCCGCTGCTCGAAGCCGCATGGCGCGCGGCAGGGCACACCGTTTCCGCGCCCGACTGAGGCGGCTTCCGCTCCAGAAAGGTCCATACCGGTATTTTTTTGTACACGTGTACATTTGTCATGTACACGTGTACAAAATGTCACGTGGGCGTCATGAGGAGGACATAGGTCATATCGTGCGTCCGATCAGCGAAGGCCAATTTCCGCGGTTTGGAGGACGTGCGCGGGTGGTTTCGCTTCACCGGCATCGTGCTGTTCCGGCAGGCCCGGAAACAAGAAACGGCCGATGCGATATGACAACACGGGCGGGGCTTCCGTGACAATTTCGGGGGAGCCTCATGCTCAGGGACCTGGAGAGACCCGCATGAATATCAAGGCATTTATCGGTACGGCTGCCATCGCGATCGCGGCCGCCACGTCAGGTGCGGCGCATGCCGAGGACTACACCATCACCGTCTGGTCGGGCGGCACCGACGACAACTCGCTCTATCGCGTCGACGCCATCGAAATGGCGGCTGACTATCTCGAGCGCCAGGCAGCCATTCGCGGCGACGATCTCAACATCACCGTCGAAAAGCAGGTCTGGTCGAGCTGGGACGATTTCAAGCAGGCCGTGACGCTGGCCGCCGAATCCGGCACCGCTCCCAACATCATCGTCACCGGCCATGAAGACATCGGTCCGTGGTCGCAGGCGGGTATTCTGCGCCCGATCGAGGACTATGTCGACTTCGACGCCTGGCCGCTCAACCAGCTCTATGACAACCTCATTGACGTATCGAGCTATGACGGCATGATCTGGGGCATCCCGCAGGATGCCGAAGCCCGTCCGTTCTTCATGTCCAAGCCGGACCTGAAGGCGATCGGCTACAGCGATGCCGATATCGACGCGCTGCCTGGCAAGATCGAGAGCGGCGAATACACGCTCTACGACATGCTCGACGATGCTAAGAAGATGCAGGATGAGGGCGTGGTCGAACCCGGCTATGGCTTCGCGCCGCGCGTCAACAACGGCGCCGATTACTGGCAGTTTTATCAGTCCTTCGGCGGCGAAATGGTCGACCCCGAGACCGGCAAGCTGGTGTTCGACAAGCAGGCGATCACCGACATGTACCAGTTCTTCGTCGACGCGGTCGAAATGGGCGTGACGCCGAAGACCTATCTCGGCGGCGAGTGGGACACGTTCCACACCAATGTCGCCACCGGCAAATACGGCGCCTGGCACGGCGGCACCTGGCACAAGCTGCAGTGGGAAAACCAGTACGGCCTCGAGGATTTCTTCGACACCGTCTCGTTCTCGTTGATCCCGGCCGGCAATGAAAACGGCAGGCCGAACACCATCACCCATCCGCTGGTCTACCTGATCTCGACCCAGGGCACCGATAATGACGCGGCGATCTCCGCCGAGCTTGTCGCCGTTGCGTCCGAGCCGCGCATCAACGCGCTGCATGCGGTCCAGTCCGGCCATCTGGCGATCGGCGAAGCCGAGACGACCATTCCGTTCTACGCCAATGACCGCTGGGCCAGCGAAGCCACCGAAAAGCTGCTCCCCTACGCCAACTCGATCCCGAACAATGCCGATTTCGGCATCTACTGGGAAGCCATGTTCAAGGGCCTGGAATCGGCCTGGGCCGGCACGACCTCGGTCGAAGACGCCGTCAATCAGGCTCAGGCGACGGTCGAAAACGGCCTCGGCGACCAGATCATCATTCGCTGAACGGAGCGAAGATGACCGACAACACCTCCGTCGAAAGAGGTATCAACCCGGGCGTGGAAACACGCCCGGGCGATGCCGAGACCGTGAAAGCCGCACGCAAAGGCGGCCCCCGCATCAGTCCGTTCGGCATCCTGATGCTGTCGCCGGCGCTTCTGTTTCTGCTCGCCTTCTTCTTCGCACCCGTGGTGCTGACGGCGGTCTTTTCCTTCACCAACATGACCAGCGCGACCGGCATTACCGGCGGCGCTTACGTGATCAGCCCCAACACGCTGCGCAATCTCGAATGGCAGGGCATGGACAAGGCCGTGACCGAGAGCCTCAGCGGCACGTCGATCACCGTCGACGAAGCGGCGCTTTCCCGCGCAGCCGAAGCCGGCGTCGACCCGGATTTTCTGGACGATATCGAAAGCCGCCTGATGGGCGCGCATTTCGAGGATGCCCGCAGCTTCGAACGCGAGTTGAAGACGCTGCCTAACCGCCCGCGTCGCATCCGCGACCTCAAGCTGGCCGCTGAACCTTTCGGCCAGTCGATCCTCAATACCCGCTTTGCAACGCGCGACCAGGCGGTGACGGCGATCGATGCGGTCGCGCCGGACCTGACCGAAGACCAGCGCGACGCGGTTCTGACCCAATCCTATACCGGCTGGGTCTGGACCACGGACAATTTCAGACGGCTTGCAACGACGCCGGCAACCGGGCGACTTCTGACCAACACCGCGCTTTATGTCGGCCTGACGCTTTCGATCTTCAATGTCGGGCTCGGCCTGTTCCTGGCAATCGCGATCTTCTACATGCCCAAGGCCAGTGGTTCGGTGTTCAGCGTGCTCTGGCTTCTGCCGCGCATCACGCCGGTCGTGCTCTACGCGGTCATGTGGCGGTGGTTCACGTGGGATGACGGGTTTCTGGCGACAATCGCCGCCCATCTCGGCCTCCCCTCCTTCAATTACATGAAAGGCTCCGTGCCGACGGCCTGGGCGACGATCATCACCCTCAACGGCTTCATCGGTGCTTCCTTCGGCATGATCCTGTTCAGCGGCGCGCTCCGGGCAATCCCCGTACAGCAGCTTTGGGCGAGCGAGGTCGACGGCGCGAACCGTTGGCAGCAGGTCCGCAAGATCATCCTGCCGCAGTTGAAATGGCCGATCCTGTTCGTGACCTGCTATCAGTCGCTGTCGCTGCTGTCGTCCTATCAGGAGATATGGCTGACGACCAATGGCGGTCCAGGCAACACCACCAATGTGTGGGCGTTGGAAGCCTTCCGGATCGCGCTGTCGAACTTCACCGGCAATCTCGAATATGGCCTCGGCGCTGCCATGGCGCTGGTGCTGGTCGTCGTCGGCCTCGCGCTTTCCATCATTTTCCTCCGACTCTTCAAGTTCGGGGAAATGCTGGAAAAGCCGAAGATCGAATTTTAAGGGAGGTTGGAAGATGTCACGCAATTTCGCTGCCTGGCCGCTCATTCTGGTGCTGGGGCTGCTCAGTCTCCCGCTGGTGATCATGTATGCCTTCGTATTCATCGACAGCTTCACGAATTCGCCACCGGGCTCGATGATCCCCGACGAGTTCACGCTCGAACACTGGCAGTTCCTGATCGACCCCTCGATTGCCGGCAATGTCTGGTCGGCCACCCTCAACACGCTGATCTTCGCCTGCTCGATCGGCGCGATCGTGGTGTCGCTGTCCTCCATGGGCGGTTATGCGCTTTCGCGCCTGAACATGCCGTTCCGGCAGTTCTTCCTGGCCGGCATCATGGTGATGCACGCCTTCCCCTCGGTGACGCTGATCATCGGGGTGTTTCTGGTCCTGCAGTTCATCGGTCTATACGACACGCTGATCGGCGTGGTCTTCGTCAAGGCATCGCTGATGCTGCCCTTCGGCATCTGGATCATGAAGGGGTTTTACGACACCGTGCCCTGGGAGATCGAGATGGCGGGCGTTCAGGACGGCGCCTCGCGCTTCACCGTCTGGCGCCGGCTGATCCTGCCGCAGGTCAAGCCCGGCCTGATCGCCCTCGTCGTGTTCTCCTTCCTCGATGCCTGGGGCGAATATGTGCTGCCGCGCATTCTGGCTCCCACGGCGGATTACCGGGTGCTCTCGGTCTATCTCGAGCGCGTCTCGCAGAAGGATTCGATCACCTATGACTTCAACCTCTTCAAGGCGGTGGGGCTCTATTACACCCTGCCCGTCATCATCCTGTTCATCATCTTCCAGAACCGGCTGATGAACATCTTCAGCGGAGGCACCAAAGGCTGATGCGTATCAAGCTCGAAAATTTCACCAAGACCTTCGACCACACCACGGTCATCGACAAGATGAACCTTGAAGTGAACGACGGCGAAATGCTGGCGCTGCTCGGCCCTTCCGGCTGCGGCAAATCGACGACGCTGCTTGCCATTTCCGGCATCCACCGCATCAATGGCGGGCGGATCCTGTTCGGCGACAAGGACGTCTCGGGCGTGCCGAGCCAGAAGCGCAATGTCGGCGTGGTGTTCCAGAACTATGCGCTCTATCCGCATATGACGGCGTTCGAGAACATCGCCTTCCCGCTGGAAGTGCGCCATGCGAGCCGCGATGAGATCGACCGCGAGGTTCGCCAGATCGCCGAACTCGTGCATATCGACCGCTATCTCGATCG